>NZ_JBEOSI010000007.1:0-476578 GCF_040302845.1 Streptomyces sp. NPDC096323 | reverse complement strand
TCCGACTCTATCAGACTCTTTCGTGTCCGATTCCCGGTCGAAGCGGGTCTCGCATTCTCGCTTTCCAGTTCTTCGCTTTCGCGCTTTCCCTTTCCAGCGGTTCCAACTTTACCAGACTCGGTTCGTTCCGTTTCCGGTTCGAGTTTGAATCCAGTGGCCGTTGAAGGGGCCTTTGCCTTTCGGCTGATTCGACTTTATCAGAAGCAATGACGCCGAAACGATCGGCATCACGATTCGGAGAGTGGGAATCAAGTGGCTCTGCGGAAATTCAATTTCCGGTGGGAGCGGGGTAAATCTAGCGGTTGACCTAGAACTTGTCCAGTTCCCGGCAACCGTTCAAATCTACCTCCCCCAGGCTGTTGTGTCAACGGCCTTTGGGGCGAGGAGGAGACTAGCAGGTCAGCGTGGCCGTACGCACATCAGGCGGCCACCGGCAGTTCGGCACTTCGTTCGGCTGCTGCAATGTCGCCTGTGTCGCCGGCTCGGGCTGCCCGGCCGCCGAGGACGTAGACGTAGGCGAGGAAGGCCATCTCAGCAGCGATTCCGATGACGATCCGTGCCCAGGTCGGAAGGCCCGAGGGGGTGACGAAGCCTTCGATGACACCCGATACGAACAGGACGAGAGCCAGCCCGATAGCCATGCCGATGGCGGCTCGGCCCCGTTGCGCCAGGGCTGCGCGCCGTGTCTGTTGACCGGGATCGATGACTGTCCAGCCGAGGCGGAGGCCGGTTCCGGCCGCGACGAAGACTGCTGTCAGTTCCAGCAGTCCATGGGGAAGGATCAGACCGAGGAAGGTGTCGAGCCGGCCCGCCGAGGACATCAGGCCGATGCCGACCGCCAGGTTGAGCACATTGACGAAGAGGATCCAGATCACCGGAACGCAGAGAAACGCGCCGAGCACCAGGCACATCGCGGCGGCCTGCGCGTTGTTCGTCCAGACCTGGGCGGCGAACGAGGCCGCCGGGTGGCTGGAGTAGTACGTCTCGTACTCGCCTCCCGGGCTGGTCATCCGGCGGAGGTCCTCCGGAGCGGCAATGGCCGACTGAACCTCCGGATGGGTACCGATCCACCAGCCCATGAGCGTCGCCAGGAGCACGGACAGGACAGCGGTGGGTATCCACCAGTGCCTGGAGCGGTAGACCGCCGCAGGAAAACCTGCCGTGAGGAAGTGGGCGGCGTCGCGCCAGGAGGCGCGGCGGGTACCGGTCACTGTGGAACGGGCCCGGGCCACCAGTTGGGTCAGGCGCGCGGTGAGCAGCGGGTCGGGGGCGCTGGACTGGATGAGAGAGAGATGGGTGGCCGTGCGCTGGTAGAGATCGACGAGTTCGTCGGCCTCCGCTCCCGTGAGTTTGCGCCCGCGGTGCAGGAGATGGTCCAGACGGTCCCACTCGATGCGGTGGGTGTTGACGAAGACGTCGAGGTCCATGGTCGGCTGCTGCTCCTGGCATGGGGGTGTACGGGTCCGTACAACGGCGGCGCGTTGCGGGTCAGCTTGGCAGACTGTGGCCCCGAGGGGCAGGGATGGTCGGCGAAGGGTAGGCGGTAATGAGTGGGCTGGTGACCGGGGACGCGGTCGTGCTGGGGTTGCGGCCGGCGAAACTGCCGAGCCGGGCGCTGGCTCTCGTCATCGATCTGGTGGCGGTGGGGACGGTGTTCGTCCTGGTGTCGATCGGCATGGCCATTGCCACGGTCTCGCTCGACGACGCAGCGGTGGCCGCGGTGACCGTCGCGACGTTCCTGCTCGTTCTGGTCGGGGCACCGATCGCGGTGGAGACGCTGACGCACGGTCGTTCGCTGGGAAAGCTCGCGTGCGGACTCCGGGTGGTGCGGGACGACGGGGGGCCCATCCGGTTCCGGCATGCGCTGGTGCGCGGAGCGATGGGTGTCGTGGAGATCCTCGCGACGCTCGGCGCGGTCGCCTCGGTCGCCTCGCTGGTCTCGGCGCGTGGGCGACGGCTCGGGGATGTGTTCGCGGGGACGCTCGTCGTACGGGAGCGGGTGCCGGCGGGCAGGGCGGCAGCGGTTCCGCCTCCTCCGCCCTGGCTGGTCGGGCGGTTCGCCGGACTGGATCTGTCGGCCGTTCCGGACGATCTGTGGCTTGCGGCGCGGCAGTACCTGACGCGGATGCACCAGCTGGATCCCGTCGTGGGACGGAACATGTCGGAGCGGCTGGCCGGAGAGCTGGCTGCCCGGACCGGGATTCCGGCACCGGTGGGTGTGCCTGCCGCCGCGTTCCTGGCCGCGGTGGTGAACGAACGGCAGGCGCGTGATGCGCGCCGGGCGTTCGGTGCAGGCCCTGCCGCGGCCCCTCCGGCTCACCCCGCTCCCATGCAGCACGTCGCTCCTCTGGCTCACCCCGTTCCCGAGCAGGTGGCCCCCGTCCGGTCTGTCGGGGACGACAGCGCGGCAGCGGTTCCCCGCGTCGACGCGGTGCGGCCGCCCGCCGGAGGCTTCGCGCCGCCTGCCTAGGTCTATGGGTGTGCCCCCAGCCCCTCAGCCGTGCGACATGGCCTACCGGTCCGAGGGCGGGGATTCCAGGTCTTCGAGTTCGATGCCCGGGGCCGAGAGGACCACGTCGCCGGCGATGTGAACGGTGTGCTGCTCCCCCGTGTCGAGGGCGCTGACCTGGTACGCGTCCACGATCAACGGCCCGTTGTCAGTGGCGTGCGCTTCACTGTTCACCAGGGCCCAGGACTGGTCGACGGTACGGGGGGCGAGCACCGGGTCCGTGAAGGTGACGACACGGACCCGGGTGGCCGGAGAAGTGGGGGTGAGGCGCAGCAACCGTGCGGTGGCGATGAGGAATGCGGGGGACGTGCCGCTGAAGGCGTGGGCGCGGACATTGCCTTCGGTGGCGTGGGTGCCACTCGGGTCGGTGCGCACCCAGGTCACGCCTTCGAGGGCGGCGCCGCGCACCTGCCAGCTTGCGGCATGGAGTTCGAGGCGGATGGGGCGGCCGAGCTCGTCGAGAGTGAGGTCGACGGATCCGAGGTGATCGCCGGACGGGGCGGTCGTCTGGGAGACGTAGCGCCAGCCGGAGGGGCCGGGTGCGCAGTGGAAGTGTTCTTCACCGAGGGGGGTGTGGTCGTGGAGATCGTGGAACGAATATCGGCCGCGTGGCATGGGGTCCTTCGGGTTCCTCGGGCTGTGCGGGTGCGGTACGGCGCAGGCCCCCGGCACGGGGGTGCGGGGGCCTGCGTTCGTAGCTGCTGCTGAGTCACCGGGTCTGCGGACGCGCGCGCGTCCGCAGATGGTGCAGGGTCTGCCGGTGGCCGGTCCTCACGGACCGGTCGTGGGGTGCCTGGTCACCGGCAGGTCTCCGCGGGTGGTGGCGGTGTCAGTAGCGGTAGTGGTCGGACTTGTACGGGCCTTCGACCTCGACACCGATGTACGCGGCCTGCTCCGGGCGGAGCGTCGTGAGCCTCACGCCGAGCGCGGCGAGGTGGAGACGGGCGACCTTCTCGTCGAGGTGCTTGGGCAGCACGTAGACGTCGGTCGGGTACTCCTCGGGCTTGGTGAACAGCTCGATCTGGGCCAGCGTCTGGTCCGCGAACGAGTTGGACATCACGAACGACGGGTGCCCTGTGGCGTTGCCCAGGTTCAGCAGACGCCCCTCGGACAGCACGATCAGGACCTTGCCGTCGGGGAACGTCCAGGTGTGGACCTGCGGCTTGACCTCGTCCTTGACGATGCCGTCGATCTTCGCCAGGCCGGCCATGTCGATCTCGTTGTCGAAGTGGCCGATGTTCCCGACGATGGCCTGGTGCTTCATCCGGGCCATGTCCGCGGCCATGATGATGTCCTTGTTGCCCGTCGTGGTGACGAAGATGTCGGCCTGCTCGACCACGTCGTCCAGGGTGGCGACCTGGTAGCCGTCCATCGCCGCCTGCAGCGCGCAGATCGGGTCGATCTCGGTGATGATCACCCGTGCGCCCTGGCCCCGCAGGGACTCGGCGCAGCCCTTGCCCACGTCGCCGTAGCCGCAAACGACGGCGGTCTTGCCGCCGATCAGGACGTCGGTGGCGCGGTTGATGCCGTCGATCAGCGAGTGGCGGCAGCCGTACTTGTTGTCGAACTTCGACTTGGTGACCGCGTCATTGACGTTGATCGCCGGGAACAGGAGGGTGCCGTCGCGGTGCATCTCGTACAGCCGGTGCACACCGGTCGTGGTCTCCTCGGTGACTCCGCGGATCTCGGAAGCCAGCTGGGTCCACTTCTGCGGCGCCTCGCCCAGGGTGCGGTTCAGCAGGGTGAGGATGTGCGCGTACTCCTCGCTGTCCGCGGTCGAGGGGTCCGGGGCCGAACCGGCCTTCTCGAACTCCACGCCCTTGTGGACCAGGAGGGTGGCGTCACCACCGTCGTCGAGGATCATGTTCGGACCGCCGGTGGGGGTGTTCGGCCAGGTCAGCGCCTGCTCCGTGCACCACCAGTACTCCTCCAGCGACTCGCCCTTCCAGGCGAAGACCGGGACGCCGGCCGGGGCCTCCGGGGTGCCCTCCGGGCCCACCGCGATGGCCGCGGCGGCGTGGTCCTGCGTGGAGAAGATGTTGCAGGAGGCCCAGCGGACCTCGGCGCCGAGGGCGACCAGGGTCTCGATCAGCACGGCCGTCTGCACGGTCATGTGCAGCGAACCGGTGATGCGGGCACCGGCCAGCGGCTGCGTGGCGGCGTACTCCTTGCGGATCGACATCAGGCCGGGCATCTCGTGCTCGGCGAGGGTGATCTCCTTGCGGCCGAAGGCCGCGAGGGAGAGGTCGGCGACCTTGAAGTCTTGTCGATTGGCGACCGTCGTCATAACGGGCTGCTCCTCGTGATGGGTCGAGGGTGGGTAGGGCGGCTCTGCGGTACGCCGGTGGGCATACGAATGCCCGGGCGGCTCGCAGCCCAGTCCGTCGGAGGCCCTCTCTCCCTCGGCCGGTCCTGCGTACGGACCGATCGACCGCCATCAGCAGCGACGTCTGACACTGCCGACGAATCTACACCGAACGGCCCAGCAGCTCCCAGTCCAAGGGGTCGGGAAGCGGCCTCATCGGCGCATCGGAGGCGGTCAGTGACCGGATTCCGCCGGGTCGGCCGGGGTGTCGGGGATGTCGGGGGTGTCACCGGGGGTGCTGTCCGGCGTCGGTCCGGACGGTGCTGCGCCCGGGGCCTTGGCCGGGTTGACGCCCGCCGTGGCTGCCGCCTCGTTGTAGATGTCCGGTTCCAGGTAGATGACGCGCGCGATCGGCACCGCCTCGCGGATGCGGGACTCCGCGGCGTTGATGGCGTGGGCGACCTCGGTGGCGGTGTCGTCGTGCTGGACCGCGATCTTGGCGGCGACCAGCAGCTCTTCCGGGCCGAGGTGGAGCGTACGCATGTGAATGATGCGGGTGACGGTTTCGCCGTCGACGACCGCGGCCTTGATCTTGTCGACCTGGTCGGCGCCGGCGGCCTCACCGAGCAGCAGGGACTTCGTCTCGGCGGCCAGGACGATCGCGATGCCGATCAGCAGGACGCCGATGCACAGGGTGCCGATGCCGTCCCACACACCGTTGCCGGTGCCGAGCGCCAGACCGACGCCGGCGAGCGCCAGGATCAGGCCGATGAGCGCGCCCAGGTCCTCCAGCAGGACGACGGGGAGTTCCGGGGCCTTCGCGCGGCGGACGAACTGGGTCCAGGTCAGCGAGCCGCGGGTCTCGTTGGACTCCTTGATCGCCGTACGGAAGGAGAAGCTCTCGGCGATGATCGCGAAGATCAGAACGCCGACCGGCCAGTACCAGGCCTCGATCTCGTGCGGGTGCTTGATCTTCTCGTAGCCCTCGTACACCGCGAACATGCCACCGACCGAGAACAGGACGATGGAGACGAGGAAGGCGTAGATGTAGCGCTCGCGCCCGTACCCGAAGGGGTGCTGGGGGGTGGCCTCGCGCTGGGCCTTCTTGCCGCCGAGCAGCAGGAGTCCCTGATTGCCCGAGTCGGCGAGTGAGTGGACGCTCTCCGCGAGCATCGACGACGAGCCACTGAACAGGAACGCCACGAATTTGGCCACTGCGATCGCGAGGTTGGCGGCGAGTGCCGCCACGATCGCCTTGGTTCCGCCTGACGCACTCATGGGTGCCTGGTGTCCCTTCTTCGGTGCTGCGGCTCCGGCAGCCGCGATACGGCCGGACATTGTTGCAGTCGCTGGTGCGGACGGTACGTCAGACCACCACGGTGGCGCGGAACAACGTACCCGTACCGGACACTTCGGCCTTCTCCCCTGCCGGTACGAAGACCGACTGACCCGGCCCGAGTCCGAGTTCGCCCGCCTTCGGCGTGCCCGCCGTGCAGAGCAGGATCTGGGGCGTGGGCGCCGTCAGGTCCACCGGGGCTGCCCCCGGTGAGAGGTCGAAGCGGGAGAGTCGGAACTCGTCGACCGGTGTCTCGTACAGCTCCTCGCCGGACGGGGACGCCTCGGGGCGCAGGATTCCCGGTTCGGTCGCCTCGAAGCGGACGATGCGCAGGAGTTCGGGCACGTCGATGTGCTTGGGCGTCAGTCCGCAGCGCAGCACGTTGTCCGAGTTGGCCATGATTTCGACGCCGAGGCCGTCGAGGTAGGCGTGCGGAACGCCGGCGCCGAGGAACAGGGCCTCGCCGGGCTGGAGTTGTACGTAGTTCAGCAGCATGGCCGCGATGACACCGGCGTCACCGGGGAAGTGGTGGGCGATGCGGGCGTACGGGGCGTAGGCGCCGCCGATCCGTTCGGCGGCGGCCGCCGCGGCGGCGACCGTCTCGGCCATGTCCGCCGGGTCCGCGGTGAGGATCGCGGTGAGGACCTCGCGCAGGGCGGCCTCTTCCGGCTGGGCGCGCAGCAGATCGGCGTACGGCTTGAGGGAGTCGACGCCCAGCGCCTCCATCGCCTCGGCCGCCTCGACGGGGCGGCGGAAGCCGCACAGGCCGTCGAAGGGGGTGAGCGCGCAGATCAGTTCGGGCTTGTGGTTGGCGTCCTTGTACGTGCGGTGGGGGGCGTCGACCGGCACGGACCGGCGCTCCTCGTCCGCGTATCCCTGCTGTGCCTGGGCGAGGTCGGGGTGGACCTGGAGGGAGAGCGGTGCTCCGGCGGCGAGCAGCTTGAGGAGGAAGGGAAGGCGGGGGCCGAACTTGTCGACGGCGGCCTGACCGAGTTCTCCGGCCGGGTCGGCGGCGATGACGTCGGTCAGGGGTCGCTCGACGGGGGTCGGTGGGGTGGTGGATGTGGCGGGTGTGGTGCCGGCGTCGGCTGCGGCGCGGGTTATCCGGGAAGGGGCTCCGGGGTGGGCGCCCATCCACATCTCCGCCTGCGGCTCGCCGGTGGGGGCGACGCCGAGCAGGGCCGGGATGGCTGTGGTGGAGCCCCAGGCGTACGGACGCACAGTGTTGGAGAGCCGGTCCATGGAATTCGTCCTCGTGCTTTGCGTGATGCGTGGTCTGCGTGATGCGTGCTTTGCGTGATGCGTGGTCTGCGTGATGCGTGCTTTGCGTGATGCGTGGTCTGCGTGATGCGTGGTCTGCGTGATGCGTGCGTGGTCTTGCCTGGTTCAGGCGCGGGCTGCCGAGGCGAGAGCCAGGTAGACGGCCGCGAAGTCGGTGACCGCGAGGAGTTCGGCGAGGGCTTCGAGCATGCTGCCCTCCTCCGGTTCCAGTTCGCTGATCGCCGTGTCGTGGCCCAGGGCGAGCTCACGCGCCGCGGGCGCTGCGCTCAGTCCGCCGGTGGGCCGGTCGCGGAGAAGGACCACCCGGGCGTGGAGGGGTTCCGACTCCTCGACCCGGTCGCGGAAGAAGTCGTCGGGGTCGGCCCCGGCGGCGAAGGCCCCGGCCAGCAGGCCCCCATGGGCGGGAAGCGCCTCGGGAAGTTCGGCAGCGAGGGCCGGACGGCCGGAGAGTTCGGCGAGGACCGCGGCGAACCTGCGCCCGACCGGACCGGCGGCGTCGCCCTCCGTCCAGATGAGGGGCAGGCTGTCCGCGAGTTCGGCGGCCAGCGTCTTGGCCGGGTTGCTGTACGTGGCGATCGCCGGTCCGCAGCGTTCCGCCGTACGGTCCAGGCGGTCGGCGACGCCCTGCAGCGCCTCGGCGGGCGCGGTGACCAGGCCGACGCGGTCGAGTAGCGCGAGCAGCGGGGTGAACAAGGCCCACAGGGTGCCGGGGCCGGCCGCGGAGGTCTCGGCGTCGTACTCGCCGTGCGGGGCGGAGGCCATCGGTACGACGAGGCCGTGCACGCCGTCGACCGCCTCGCGCAGCGGTGACTGCCGGGGCGCCACGGCCACGACGGTGCAGCCGCGGCGGTACGCCTGCTCGGCGAGGAGGGCGAGACCCGGTTCGGACCCGTCCGCCGTGACGACGAGGAGCAGGTCGACGGAGCCGGCCCAGCCGGGCAGCGTCCATCGCATCGCACCTGCGGCGGGGGCGACGCCGGTCGGGTGGATACGCGTGACCGGGGCGGAGGCCCCGGCCAGGGCCGCGATCAGGTCGGCGACGCCGGACGCGGCGGTACCGGAGCCCGCGACCAGGACCGCGCGCGGGCGGCCCTCCGGGTTCAGCTCGGTGATCCCGGCCTCCGTCGCGTGGCGGGCGGCGGTACGCACGCGCGCCCCGGCCTCGGCGGCGCCGCGGAGCAGACCGCGGCGGTCGGCTCGGGCCAGGGCATCCGGGGCGTCGAGCAACGACTCGTCGAGCATGGGGACGGTCCTCCGATCACGTGCCGATCACCGTGCGGGCAGGGGCCCGTTGCGCCCGTGCGGGCGGGGGCCCTGTGGTGCCCTGTGCGGGCAGGGGCCCGGTCAGGCTGGGCGGCGGGCCTCGTCGACGAGGAGCACGGGGATGCCGTCCCGCACGGGGTACGCCAGGCCGCAGTCCTTGCCGGTGCAGACCAGTTCCGGGCTGTCGGCCGCGGTCCGGTCGTCGAGGGGGGAGTGGCAGGCCGGGCAGGCCAGGATCTCCAGGAGGCCGGCTTCGAGCGGCATGGGTGGGGTCCCTTCGGGCGGGCGGGCGGGTACGCGTGCGTGTCCGGGCTTGCGGTCGAGCTGTTCGTACCCTCGCGGATCGGGCGAGGTCAGCCTACCGCTGGGGTGGCGGGGGCGCGGCCCGGCCGGGTGCGGTGCGGTGCGGGGGCGGGGGTGCGGTGCGGGGGCGGGCCTTTCCCCTACCGGCCCCTTCCCGTAACCGGGGCTCCGCCCCGGACCCCGCTCCTCAATCACCGGAGGGGCTGGGGAGTATGCGGAGCAGCGCCACAAGTACGCGAAGCAGCCCCGCAAGCGCTGCCCCGCCGTCCCAATCCGCCGGCTCAGGCCCCCGCTGTGCGGATCAACGCCAGGACCTCGTCGCGTACCGCCCTCATCGTCTCCTCGTCGCCCGCCTCGACGTTCAGGCGCAGCAGCGGTTCCGTGTTCGAGGGGCGGAGGTTGAACCACCAGTCGGGGGAGGTGACCGTGAGGCCGTCCAGATCGTCGGTGGTCACGTTCTCGCGGTCGGCGAACGCTGCCGTCACCTCGGCGGTGCGGGCCTGCTGGTCGTCGACCGTGGAGTTGATCTCGCCCGAGTCCGTGTAGCGGTCGTACTGGGCCACCAGGGCCGAGAGCGGCTCGTCCTGGCCGCCGAGGGCGGCCAGGACGTGGAGGGCGGCGAGCATGCCCGTATCGGCGTTCCAGAAGTCGCGGAAGTAGTAGTGCGCGGAGTGCTCGCCGCCGAAGATCGCACCGTGTGCGGCCATCTCCGCCTTGATGAAGGAGTGGCCGACGCGGGTGCGGACCGGGGTGCCGCCGTGTTCGCGTACGACCTCCGGGACCGAGAGGGACGAGATCAGGTTGTGGATGACCGTGCCCCGGCCGCCGTTGCGGTCCAGTTCGCGGGCCGCGACCAGGGCGGTGATCGCCGAAGGGGAGACGCCCGCGCCCCGCTCGTCCACGACGAAGCAGCGGTCCGCGTCCCCGTCGAAGGCCAGGCCGAGATCGGCACCTTCGGCCACCACCCGGGCCTGGAGGTCGACGATGTTCGCCGGGTCGAGGGGATTGGCCTCGTGGTTCGGGAACGTGCCGTCCAGTTCGAAGTACATCGGGACGAGTTCCAGCCGCAGGCCCGCGAAGACTGTGGGGACCGTGTGGCCGCCCATGCCGTTGCCCGCGTCCACGACCACCTTCAGGGGGCGGATCTCGGACAGGTCGACGAGGGACAGCAGGTGGGCCGCGTAGTCGGTGAGCGTGTCGCGGGTGGTGACCTTGCCGGGGGCGGCAGCCGGCTGCGGTACGCCGGTGTCCGACCACTTCTCGACCAGGGTGCGGATCTCGGCGAGGCCGGTGTCCTGGCCGACCGGGGCGGCGCCGGCCCGGCACATCTTGATGCCGTTGTACCGCGCCGGGTTGTGCGACGCCGTGAACATCGCTCCCGGCAGATCCAGGGACCCCGACGCGTAGTACAGCTGGTCCGTCGAACAGAGACCGATCATGGTGACGTCGGCCCCGCGGGCCGCCGCGCCCCGGGCGAAAGCCTGTGACAGGGCGGGGGACGTGGGGCGCATGTCGTGGCCGACGACGATCGCGTCCGCGGACGTCACCTCGACGAACGCCGCCCCGAACTGCTCGGCCAACGCCTCGTCCCACTGGTCGGGGACGACTCCGCGCACGTCGTACGCCTTCACGAGCTGCGACAGATCTGCGGTCACGGGCCGGTCCTCCTGAGGTCTCTTCGGACCGCCAAACTACCCGGCGGGCGGGGGCCTCTCAGGAGTCGGGGGAGCGCAGCACCCGGAGGTGGCCTCTGCGGGCGACCTCCATCGGGTCGGCGGTGCGGGGGCCGCCTCCTCCCCTGGCGCCGTCCCCGCGGTCCTGCGGACGCGCGGCTTCCCGTACGGCGTTGGCCAGCGCTTCGAGGTCGTCACCGCTGGGGCGCGTGGGCGCGGAGGGGTCGGAGAGCCGGACGACCTCCCAGCCACGGGGCGCCGTCAGGCGCTCGCTGTGCTCGGCACAGAGGTCGTAGCAGTGGGGTTCGGCGTAGGTGGCGAGCGGGCCGAGGACCGCGGTCGAGTCGGCATAGACGTACGTCAGTGTCGCGACGGCAGGGCGGCCGCAAGCGGTGCGCGAACAGCGACGTACAGGGCTCACGATGTTGGACGGTACCGCACTCTTGAGCGGGCTGCGACGACTCTCCCCCGGCTCACCCCACCGTGTCGCCCTGTGACCTCGGGCACAGGGCCTTGCCGGGCAACTCCCCTGACCTGCGGAGGGAGAGAGGGCCACCGGGCAAGACGGCGATGATTCCGGTTACCACTCGGCGCAAAACCTGTCATACGGCAGGACTCCGGCGATCGTGAGCAGGGTCTGAAACGGGTCACCCCATGGCCGGATCGGTCAGGAATGGACAGGTCTGATGACAGGTCAGCCGGCGGGCCGGTCGGTCTCCGCCCGCTCGCCCGGCGGAGCGTTACGCTGCGTCAGTGATGGACAGTCCCGTACCACCGCCCCACCCGTCCGAGCCCCGAGCGAGGCGCCGAGACCGGCACGGCCGCGGCATGCGCGGTCCGGTCGCACCTCCGCAGGTGCCGCTCTCCGCCAGCAGGGCGGACAGTTTCCGCGATCTGGTGCAGGACTCGGTCGAACGGCTGGAACGGCGCTGGCCGCAGCTGGCCGAGGTCGACTTCGTGGTCCTCGACGTGCCGGGAACGGCGGAGGAGACCGTGCCGCTGGGCAGCGCGGTGTCCGCGGAGAAGGAACGGCCCGCACAGATCGTCATCTACCGGCGCCCCGTCGAGATCCGCACCAAGAACCGTGACGAGCGCGCGCTGCTCGTGCACGAGGTCGTGGTCGAGCAGGTCGCGGAGCTGCTCGGGCTCTCGCCCGAGTCGGTCGATCCCCGGTACGGGCAGGAGTAGACCGCCGAACCGTGGGGCGGGGCCGGTCCCGGCCCCGCCCCCGGCGTCAGTCGTCCAGCACCGACAGGTCCTGTTCGGCGGCCGGTACCTCGACCGTGCCGCGGTCGTCCGGCAGCGTCTGCACCGTGAACATCGGGATGCCGTCCATCGGGACCATCAGCGTGCGGGCCGCGTGGACCGGGCCGCCCGACCGCGTCCGGACGGTCAGCGCGTACGTGCCCTTGAGCCCGGCCGGTACGGGCGGGATGACGGCGACGGTCGCGCCGGCGGCGACCTGGTACGTCTTGCTGACCGGGGTGCCGCCCCTGCTGCCCGCGGATGCCGTGACCTCGACCGTGCCGGCGGCGCCGGGGGCGGTGAGCGAGAGGACCGAACCCTTCGCCCGGTTGTCGGCGACGGTCGCCCGCGCGCCCACCGGGCCGGTCGCCGGGATGTAGCCGACCTCCCGCTTGTCGCCCTTGCCGCGGACCACGCGCAGTGCGGCCACCACCGGGGTGGCCTTGCCGTCGGAGGGGGTCAGGAGCAGGGAGCCCGGCTCGCCCCTGGTCAGGTCCTTCAGGTCGACGCCCGCGGTCATCCGCGACTTGACGTGGAGGTCCTCGTGGCCCGCCGGTGAGATGGCGCCCGTCTTGCCGAGCAGCTTCACCGTAAGGTCGGCGTCGTCGTCGCCGGGGGCGAAGGCCACCAGCCGCACCGAGGTCGCGTCGGCCGGGATGCCGGGCAGGACGAGGGTGCTCGCCGGTTCGGCGGAGGCGGAGAGCCAGTCGCTCCCGCTCTCGTCGTCCGCGGCCCTGACGACCGCCCCGACGCGTCCGGTCCTGGTGGTGACGTGGACGGTCACATCGTCCACGGCCTTGCTGGTCAGCGTCGAGATGAGGACGCGGACACCGGACCGGGCGGGCACCGTGATGCCTTCGCCGACGTCCGACTTGAGCGTGCCGTCGGGACCGTACAGCTCGATGTCGGCGACGGCCGCGGTGTCGTCCGGGTTGGTGAGGTGGACGTAGTCCTCGCGGGACTTCGCCGTGCTCGCGGCCGGGAACCAGAAACCGGTGTCGGGTGCCGTGCAGCTGACCCCGAGCAGCCCCCGGCCGTCGCCCGCCTCGACGGTGGTGGTCTGCTGGGCGGTCCAGCCGGGGGCCAGCAGGCCGGTGGCGGTGCCGATGAGGGCGGGGGCGTCCGCGCCGGACGCCTCGGCGGTGGCCGGCTTGCCGGGCGCCTTGAGGAGGACGACCGGCTTGTCCGGGTCCGCCTTCTTGGTCTTCTTGTCCTTGCTCTTCCCGGCGGCCCCGGCGGCCGTCGACGAAAGGAGTTCCGCCGTGCCGGCCGGTCCCGGGGCGTCGCCGCTCTTGGCGGCCGGGGTGAAGGAGGTGTACTCCGTCTCCGCGAGGTCGGACAGGCCGGGGGCCGGGCAGAGCAGGCTGGAGCGTTCGACGGGGAGCCGGGCGGCCGGCTTCGCCGTCGTCGTGGCTGTGCCGTCCGGCACGTTGACCGCGGCGAAGCCGGTGACGGCGGCGAGGGCGACGGCCCCGGCGATGAGGGACAGGCTGGTGGACTTCACTCGGACTCGTCTCGCGATGCGTTACGGGCCGGCCACGGGTTCTGACCCGGGGCAGGGTTCCCGTCGGGGTTCTCGTCGGGGTTCTGCGGGTCGTACGCGCCCTGCTCGCCGTACGCGCCCTGGGTGCCGTACTGATCCGTGCCGTACTGGGCGGCGTCGTACTGACCGGGGGCGTACGGAGCGTTGCCGTACTGGCCGCCCGGCTCGTACGGGCCGTTGGCGTCGTACTGGCCGCTGTCGTCCTGCGGGGCGTTGCCGTACGAGGTCTGGGCGTACGGGTCGTACTCGCCCTGCTGCTGCGGATAGCCGTACGGGTCGTAGCCGGCGGCGCCGTCGGGCTGCTGCTGCTGCGGCACGGCACCGTACTGGCCGTCCTGGTAGGCGCCCTCCTGGTACTGCTGCGGGTAGTCGGCGCCCTGGTACTGCTGGGCGTCCCACTCGCCGTACTGCTGCTGCGGCACCTGCGCGTACTGGCCGGTGTCGCCGTCGGCCTGCTGGGGGACGAAGACACCCTGGCCGTCGTCGGCGTCGAGCGGCTCGGAGCCGTCGGTCCGGCCGGTCTGCTGGGCGGGTTCCGCGGCGTCCGCGAGCTCGCCGGCGGCGAAGCTCTCGCCGTCATCGCCCTCGCCCTCCGCCAGCGCGGCCGCACGCAGCCTGCGGGCCCGGCGCCCCTCTCCGGCGACCGGTTCGGCGGGGACCGCCACGTCCTCCTCGGGCAGGTCGTCGTCGATCTCGCGGCGTCGGCCCGGCAGGGCCAGCACCAGCAGGACCACGATGAGCGCGACCTGGATCCAGATCCACACGGAGTGGGTGAAGGGCGTCTCGTACGTGACGTCCAGCTTGCCGCCCCCGGTGGGGAGCTCGAAGCCCTGCGCCCAGCCGTCGACCGTCTTGGGGGTCAGCGCCCGGCCGTCGAGCGTGGCCTGCCAGCCGGGGTCGGCGGCCTCGGCGACGCGCAGCACGCGGCCCGCCCCGCCCGGCTCGATCGTGGTGTGCGCCTCGACGGGACCGGAGCCCACCGGGAGCTGTTCGCCTGCGGCGGCCGACGGGACGATCATGATGCGGGCGACCTGGCGGTCCACCCGCCAGAGCGCGCTGCCGTCCAGCTGGCTGAGGCGGCTGAGGCCGGGGGTCGCGTCGAGGACCCGGCTCATCTGCTTCGGCGCCCCGTCCCGGACGAGGACGTAACGGATCGCGAAGCCGCGGAGCTGGCTGCCCTGGTCGGCGCCGGAGCCCGCCACCAGGTTGGCGACGACCTTGTCGAGGTGGCTGTTGCCCGGGCCGGCCGCGGCCAGTTCGGCATCGCCCAGCCGCGCGCCGGAGCCGCGGACCAGGGTGTACGCGACGGAGGCCGGCGAGGTGCCTCCGAGGACGAGGGTGCGCGGCTGGTCCCGGGTGCCGCTCTCCTCCGCGACGAACGCGGGCACCTGCACCGGGTCGCGGCGCTCCAGGGGGCCCGCCGCGCCGCCGATCATCCAGCCGGCGGCGGCGAGCACGGGGGTCACCCCGGCGGCCAGCGCGATCAGGACGGCGACCGGCTGGCGCCAGCCGAAGCTGAGCTCGGCGACGCGGATCCGGGCGCCGTCCGCGCCGACGAGCGCGGCCGCGATGAGCGCGGCGCCGTAGACGAGGGTGGCGGGCCCCGCCCAGCCGGACCCGTTGGCGAGCCCGGCGAAGGCCAGGGCCACCAGCGCGACGGCCCAGGCGGTCCGGGCGGCGAACTGCCGCTCCCCGCGCAGCAGCGCGGCCAGCGCCGCGAGCACGATGCCGAGGAGCAGGACGCCGCCGGCCGCCTTGGGCCCGCCGGGGCTGATCCCGAGCAGGTCCAGTGCGGAGGCCGAGCCCGAGCCGGTCTCCATTCCCGCTTCCCGCAGGAACGACGAGGGGCTCGTCAGGAGCGACAGCGACCAGGGGGCGAGGACCAGCAGCGGGGTGCCGACGACGGCGAGGAAACGCAGGCCGTAGGCCGTGATGTCGTTGCGGCGCAGCGCCAGCACACCGATGCCGAGCACCGCGGCGAGCGGCCAGACGATGGGTGTGAAGGCCATCGCGAGGGTGAGCAGCAGGGTGTACGCCCAGGTGGCGCGCCAGCTGCCGCGGCTGTCACCGCTCCCCCGCATGCCGTGCGCGGCCGCGGCCGCGCGGGCGATGAGCGGGAGCAGGACGGCGAGGACGGCGGTGCCGAGGCGGCCGGTCGCCAGCGCGCCGGTCGCCGCGGGCAGGAAGGCGTACGCGACGCTGGCCCAGGCCCGCAGCAGCCGCGAGGGAAGCAGCGGGCGGGAGACGAAGTACGCGGTGAGTCCGGCGAGCGGGACCGAGCAGACCAGCAGCAGGGTGAGCGCGAAGCCGGTGGAGCCGAGGAACAGCGCGGACAGGGCCGAGATCACGGCCAGGTAGGGCGGTGCGGTCTGGGTGCCGCCGGTGCCGACGGTGTGCCAGCCGTCCGCGTAGCGGCCCCACAGCTCGGAGACGTCGCCGGGCGCGGGCAGCAGGACGCCGCCGGCCAGGGCGCCGCCGCCGAGGAGGCTGCGGCAGGCGACGAGGGAGACGAGTAGCAGGAGGGCGAAGAGCACCGGGCCGGGCTTGCGCCCGACACGCTTGAGCCGGGCGAACTGGTCGATCTCCAGGAAGTCGGCGTCGTCGCCGCCCGGGCCGGACTCGACGGCGCCGTGGCGCGAGCCGCCGGATTCGGCCTCCGCGCTGCCGCCGAAGTTCCCGGCGACCTGTTCGACGGTGGCGCGGACGGTGGCGCCGGGTGCGGGGAAGAGCCCGCGCAGCTCAGCGGGGTCGATGACGCCCTTGCCGCGGCTCTTCCGGGCTCCGAGGATCCGGCCGGGGCGCAGCAGGGTGCCGAGGAGGCCGGTGACCTCGTCGACGGCCTGGCCGGGCACCTTGCCGACGAGGTAGGCGAGCGTACGCAGCAGGGTTCCGAGCACGAGCCGCAGCAGCACCCAGGGCAGCCGTTTGCCGGGGGCGTTGACCAGCATGGTGTAGACGGCGCCGGCCTTGTCGACGCGGTGCGGGCTGGAGACCGAGCGGCCGGCGCAGTCGATGGGGCGGCGTTCGCGGGCGGACGCCTCGGCGTGCCGCAGGACGGCGTCGGGGGCGACCAGCACCCGGTGTCCCGCCATGTGGGCGCGCCAGCACAGGTCGACGTCGTCGCGCATCAGGGGCAGCCTGCGGTCGAACCCGCCGAGCTCCTCCCAGACGTCCCGGCGGATCAGCATGCCGGCGGTCGATACGGACAGCACGGTACGGATCTGGTCGTGCTGGCCCTGGTCCTGCTCGCGCCGGTCGAGGCCGGTCCAGCGGCGTCCGCTGTTGGCGATCGAGACGCCGACTTCGAGGAGCTGCCGGCGGTCGTACCAGCCGCGGAGCTTGGGTCCGACGATCGCGGCGTGCCGGTCGTTGTCGACGACGCGCAGCATCTCGGCGAGGGCGTCGGGCTCGGGGGCGCAGTCGTCGTGGAGCAGCCAGAGCCACTGCACGGGTTCGCCGTGCGGCAGGTCCGGCAGGTCGTAGGTGTCGTCGCGCCAGGACCGGGTGACGGGGTCCCAGCCGCTGGGGCGCTTCAGGTACGGCAGGTCGTCCGGGGTGAGGACGCCGGCGGTGCGGGTCGCCTCGTCGACGGCGGTGCCGAAGCTCGTACGCCGCGCGAGGTGCAGGACGCGGTCGGGGCCGAGCGCCTCGGTGACCAGTCGCGCGGAGTCGTCGGCGCTGCCGGTGTCGGCGGCGACGACGTTCTGTACGGGGCGTTCCTGCCCGAGCAGTCCGGCGAGCGCGTCGGGCAGCCAGCGTGCGCCGTCGTGGGAGACGAGCACGGCGGTGACGACATGCCGGGGGAACTCTGGGGCGGCGGCGGCCGCGTACGGCGCCGTTGCTTGGCTGTGCACGGACATCGAGGTACGGGCCCTCCGGCCGGGTCCGGGGGACGTCCCCCGGGGGCTGCATCGGTGTACACGCGCGCGCTGTCGGGTCGTTGGCGCGTCTCGGACGGGGCCCCACACTAACGGTACGGATAACCGGGTGGCGCGGAGCGGTTGAACGAGGGCGGCGGCACAGCGGTGGAGAGCGGGCGGGGGCCCGGTGGCGGAAGGCCTCAGGAGGGTGTCCGGGGACGGCGATGGCCCGCCGCCTGCGGGCAGGGTGCAGGCGGCGGGCCATGGCCGGCGGCCGGGCCCGGAAGGGGCCGGGGCGTTCTCGGGAGCGGCCGGCGTTCCCTGAAGGCGCCCGGCCAGGCGCCCGGAAGCAGCCGGGTCAGACCGCGGCCTTCTTGAGGCGTCGTCGCTCGCGCTCGGAGAGCCCGCCCCAGATACCGAAGCGCTCGTCCTTGGAAAGGGCGTACTCAAGGCATTCGGACCGGACTTCACAGGCGAGACAGACCTTCTTGGCCTCGCGGGTGGAACCGCCCTTCTCGGGGAAGAAGGACTCGGGATCGGTCTGGGCGCACAGTGCGCGCTCCTGCCAGCCGAGTTCCTCGTCCGCGTCCTCGACCAGCAGTTGCTGGAACAGCTCGGTCATGTGCGCCCCTCGTCTGTCTCTTGCGTCTCGTGATGCGGCCGTTATCGAATCGACCGAACGACACGAGTGAAATTACAAGTGTGTAGCTTCAGGCCAGTCAAGCTCAGATCTGCTATTGGGCCCGGTATTCACTCTGCGGAACCAAGCGTATGCGTAAAGTGTGCAAATAACCAAAAACCTGACATATGCCACAGGCTTCGCCGCCCTCGCACCCACCACAGGGTGGGACTCCCGGGAGGGCGGACGCGTTGCGATTCGATCACCGAAGCGATCAAGATCACAGTCAGGTCACAGGAGTACTACCGCGTTTGCGGCAGCGGTTGTTGCGCCACCTCTCCGGCACCGGGGTTGCATAAACCTTTCTCCGCATGGAGTAACCGGATGAGGTGAAACATTGCCGCCAAATCGGGCATTGGGTTGACAGTCGGAGGTTCACCGGTTCTCCTTGATGTCATGCCAGTGACCTCAGCGATGCGCGCCACCCACATCCGTGGGTTCCGCAGCGCTGTCCAGGCTCGCTGTTGCTGTTCCAGCTGTCTCAGCTGTTGAAGCCCTCGCGCTCCAGCCCGACACGGCTCATCCCGGACCCCCGGATCCTCCCCACATGGCCTTCGGCCTCTGCGGTCACCTGGTTCCCCGGTCCTGCGACACCCCTGCATCCGCACAGCACCCTGCCGAGGAACCACCGCACCCATGAACAGCGACAGCGACCTCCAGATCGCCGGGGACCTACTCGAGGTCCAGCACCTCCTGCGCCCCGCCCGCGAGCACCCCGCCACGGTGGCCGAATTCGTCGGCCTCGCCCGCACCATCGCCGCCGACCGCTCCCAGTGGGCCCCGCTCGTCCAGTACGACACCACCACCCGCTGGTACCACCGGCTCCGTACCGGACCCGGCTACGAGGTCTGGCTGCTCAGCTGGGTCCCCGGCCAGGGCAGCGGCCTGCACGACCACGGCCTGTCCTGCGGCGTACTCACCGTGCTGGACGGCGAACTGACCGAGCGTACGGACCGCGGGAAGCGGACGCTGGGCTCCGGCGCGCAGCGCGTCTTCGCCCCCGGCTACGTCCACGAGGTGGTCAACGACTCCCTCGAACCGGCCGTCAGCCTCCACGTCTACCACCCCGGCCTGACCGACATGCCGATGCACACCGCGCAGTGCGCCGCGGTACCCGCCGCCGTCTGACGGGCCGCCGCCACCGGGTGGTCTCCGCCTGACAAACTGTCCGCATGCGCATTGTGGTTCTGGCCGGCGGTATCGGTGGTGCTCGTTTTCTGCGTGGCCTCAAGGAGGCCGCGCCCGACGCGGACATCACGGTGATCGGCAACACCGGTGACGACATCCATCTGTTCGGCCTCAAGGTCTGCCCCGACCTCGACACCGTGATGTACACCCTCGGCGGTGGCATCAACGAGGAGCAGGGCTGGGGCCGTACCGACGAGAGTTTCCAGGTCAAGGAGGAACTCGCGGCGTACGGCGTCGGCCCCGAGTGGTTCGGGCTCGGCGACCGTGACTTCGCCACCCACATCGTCCGTACGCAGATGCTCGGCGCGGGCTATCCGCTGAGCGCCGTGACCGAGGCGCTCTGTGCGCGCTGGAAGCCGGGGGTCCGGCTGCTGCCGATGTCCGACGACCGGATCGAGACGCATGTGGCGGTCGACGTCGACGGCGAGAGCAAGGCCATTCACTTCCAGGAGTACTGGGTGAAGCTGCGCGCCTCCGTCCCGGCGCAGGCCATCGTGCCCGTCGGCGCCGACCAGGCAAAGCCGGCTCCTGGCGTCCTGGAGGCGATCGCCGGCGCCGACGTCATCCTCTTCCCGCCGTCGAACCCGGTCGTGTCCGTCGGGACGATCCTCGCGGTGCCCGGCATCCGGGAAGCCATCGCCGAGGCCGGGGTGCCGGTCGTCGGCCTCTCCCCCATCGTCGGCGACGCGCCGGTGCGCGGAATGGCGGACAAGGTCCTCGCCGCGGTGGGCGTCGAGTCGACGGCCGCGGCGGTCGCCCAGCACTACGGTTCCGGGCTGCTCGACGGCTGGCTCGTCGACACCGTGGACGCGGGCGCCGTGGACGCGGTCGAGTCCGCGGGCATCCGCTGCCGCTCCGTCCCGCTGATGATGACCGACGTCGCCGCCACCGCCGAGATGGCGCGGCAGGCGCTGGCCCTGGCCGAGGAGGTACGGGCGTGAGCACCGCCGCCGGTCCGGCTCCCTCCTACCGGGTGTGGGCGCTGCCCGGAATGCCCGAGGTGCGGGCCGGGGACGACCTCGCGAAACTGATCGCCGCCACCGATCCCGGGCTTGCCGACGGTGACGTCCTGCTCGTCACCTCGAAGATCGTCTCCAAGGCGGAGGGCCGGATCGTCGAGGCCGCCGACCGGGAGTCGGCGATCGACGCCGAGACGGTACGGGTGGTGGCGCGGCGCGGCACGCTGCGGATCGTGGAGAACCGGCAGGGCCTGGTCATGGCCGCCGCCGGGGTCGACGCGTCGAACACCCCGGCCGGAACCGTCCTGTTGCTGCCCGAGGACCCGGACGCCTCGGCGCGGGCGATCAGGGAAGGGCTTCGGGACACCCTCGGTGTCGACGTCGGCGTCGTCGTCACGGACACCTTCGGGCGGCCCTGGCGCAACGGGCTGACCGATGTCGCGATCGGCGCGGCGGGGGTGCGGGTGCTGGACGATCTGCGGGGCGGCAGGGACGCGTACGGCAATCCGCTCAGCGCGACCGTGGTCGCCACCGCGGACGAGCTGGCCTCGGCCGGTGACCTGGTCAAGGGCAAGGCGGACGGGCTGCCGGTGGCGGTGGTGCGCGGCCTCGGCCACGTCATGGACCCGGCCGACGCCGCCGGGGCCCGGGCGATGGTGCGGATCGCGGCGGACGACATGTTCCGGCTGGGGACGTCCGAGGCGGTACGGGAAGCGGTGACCCAGCGGCGTACGGTCCGCGAGTTCACCGACGAGCCGGTGGACCCGGGGTCGGTGCGGCGCGCCGTGGCCGCGGCGGTGACGGCACCGGCGCCGCACCACACGACGCCCTGGCGGTTCGTCCTGCTGGAGTCGCGGGAGTCCCGGACCCGGCTGCTGGACGCGATGCGGGACGCGTGGATCGCGGATCTGCGGCGCGACGGCAAGAGCGAGGAGTCGATCGCCCAGCGGGTGCGGCGGGGCGATGTGCTGCGCCGGGCGCCGTATCTGGCGGTGCCGTGCATGGTGATGGACGGCTCCCACACGTACGGGGACGCGCGGCGGGACGGGGCGGAGCGCGAGATGTTCGTGGTCGCGGCGGGGGCCGGGATCCAGAACTTCCTGGTGGCGCTGGCGGGCGAGGGGCTCGGTTCCGCGTGGGTGTCCTCGACGATGTTCTGCCGGGACGTCGTGCGGGAGGTGCTGTCGTTGCCTGCGTCGTGGGATCCGCTGGGGGCGGTGGCGGTGGGGCGCGCGGTGACGGCGCCGGTGCCGCGTGGGGGGCGCGCGGTGGAGGGGTTCGTCGCGGTGCGGTGAGGCGGTGGCCCGGGGGTGGTGCGTGTGCGCGTGCGGCGGGCCTTTTCCCCTACCCGCCCCTTCCCGAAACCGGGGCGCTGCCCCCGGGCCCCGGCGCCTCAGGGTCCGGCGGGGCTGGGTTCGGGGCTCTGCCCCGGACCCCGGTCCTCAATCTCCCCCAGACTTCGTCCGGGGGGACCCCCACGGGCTTGATGTGCCCGGACAGGCCCGCGAGAGAGCGGGGCGGGCTTGGCATGCTCGGGGCGCTTACAGGCGGGCGATGTTGCGTGGTTGCATGCGGGGGGCTCGGCGGGGTGGGAGGTTGTCGGAGAGCATGATCAGGCGGGTGGCGCGGTGGCGTTGGCCCTCGTACGGGGCGAGCAGCGCCAGCATCTCCTCGTCGTCCGCGTTCCGGTTGCCGGCCAACGCGTGGCCGACGATTCCGGGGAGGTGGAGGTCGCCGACCGTCACCGCGTCCGCCGCGCCGGTCGCCCGTTGCAGGGTCTCGGCGGCCGTCCAGGGGCCGATGCCGGGGATCACCTGAAGGCGGGTCATGGCGTCCGTCAGCGCCATGGCGGCGGCCTCCTCCATGCGGCGGGCCACCCGGACCGCGCGCAGGATCGTCGCCGAGCGCTTGCTGTCGACGCCCGCGCGGTGCCACTCCCAGGACGGGATCAGCGACCAGGTGCGGGCGTCCGGCATGACGTAGAGGCCGTACTCCTGCGGGCCGGGCGCCGGTTCCCCGTACGTACGCACCAGCAGCCGCCAGGCGCGGTACGCCTCGTCCGTGGTGACCTTCTGCTCCAGGATCGAGGGGATCAGCGACTCCAGCACCAGACCGGTGCGCAGCAGGCGCAGGCCGGGGCGGCGGTGGTGGGTCACGGCGAGCAGCCGGTGGCGCGGGGTGAAGGCCGACGGGTCGTCCGACGCGCCCAGCAGGTTCGGCAGCTGGTCCAGCAGCCAGGACGCCCCGGGCCCCCAGGCCGCCGCCTCGATCCGGCCCCCGCGGGCGACGACGTGGAGCGTGCCCGGGCCCGCGGGGGTGCGGCTGGCCCGGCGTACGGAGCCGTCGGCGGACATCCGGAACGTGGGGTCGGCGGGGCCGCGGCGCAGCGGGCCGAGGACGAGCCGCAGGTCGAGCGGGCCCTCGGGGGTCCAGTCGCGGGTCAGCGGCGCCGGTACGGGCGTCGCCGCCGCCTGGTGCGGGACGGTCGCGCGCGGGGCACTGCGGGGAGCGAAACGTCCTGCCACGGGTGAGGTCCTCGGTAGTCGGGGGTGCCTGTCGAGGGTACGACTGTTTCCGGCCACCCGGGGAGTCCGCGAGGCGGTGGCCGGTCCGGTCATTCGTCCGAGGAGAACCGGACCGACGCGGCGGGCAGGTGGGCCCCGCACCAGACGCGCACGCCGTCGCGCAGTTCGTTGTCGGCCCCGACCTCGGCCCCGTCGCCGACGACCACGCCCGCCAGCACCGTACGGCTGCCGATTCTGGCACCCGCGCCGACCAGGGAGTCCGTGATCACCGCGCCCGGTTCGACGAAGGCGCCCTCGAGCACGGCGGAGCCGGTGATCCTGGCGCCCGCGCCGATGACGGCGTCGGCGCCGATCACCGTACCGCCGGAGAGTTTGGCGTCGGGGGCGACGGAGGCGGTCGGCAGGACGAGGCTGTCGCCGCACCGGCCGGGGACGGCCGGGGAGGGGGCGCGGCCGAGGACCAGGTCGGCGGAGCCCCGTATGAACGCCTGGGGAGTGCCGAGATCCAGCCAGTACGTCGAGTCGACCATGCCCTGGAGGTGCGCGCCGTCGGCGAGGAGTCCGGGGAAGGTCTCGCGTTCCACGGAAACCGGGCGGCCTGCCGGGATGGTGTCGATGACCGACCTGCGGAAGATGTACGCCCCCGCGTTGATCTGGTCGGTGACGATCTCCTCGGGCGTCTGCGGCTTCTCCAGGAAGGCGGTGACCCGGCCGGTGTCGTCCGTCGGCACGAGGCCGAAGGCGCGCGGGTCCTCGACCCGGGTCAGGTGCAGCGAGACATCGGCTCCGGAGTCGGCGTGCGAGGTGACCAGGGCCCGGATGTCGAGGCCGGTGAGGATGTCGCCGTTGAAGATGAGGACCGGTTCGTCCGGGCCCGAGGTGAGCCGCTGGGCGACGTTGCGGATGGCGCCGCCGGTGCCGAGCGGTTCGCGTTCGGTGACGTACTCGATGTGGAGGCCGAGCGACGAACCGTCACCGAAGTACGGCTCGAAGACCTCCGCCAGGTACGACGTCGCGAGGACGATGTGCTCGACGCCGGCGGCCCGGGCACGCGCGAGCTGGTGCGTGAGGAAGGGGACGCCCGCTGCCGGGACCATGGGTTTCGGGGTGTGCACCGTGAGCGGGCGCAACCGGGTTCCCTTACCGCCGACCAGGAGAATCGCTTCTTTTGCCTCTGTCACAGCACTGTCTCTGCTTCCTGCTGGGGCCGGGCCTGGTGAGCTGATTGGCTGGCCAGTGTATGCAGACCGGTGGAGGGGTCCTCCGGTCAGCAGCCCGCAGCAGGCCTCCGGCGCGTCCGGCGCCGGGTGGCGGCTCCTTTCGCGTCAGCGGCCCTGCAGCCGGGCCGAAGCGGTCCGGGCCGTGCCGAGCTTCTTGTAGAGACGCGCTCCGGGGCATTCGGTTGCGAATCCGTCCCGGTGGCCGGAAATGACGTTGAGTTTGACCTTCTTGCCCTTCTTGTACTTGTTGCTGCCGCCCGAGGTGAGTGTCACCTTGCCCTTGGGGTTGGCGCCGAACAGGCCGAGCTTCCAGGCGGTGAGCTTGGAGACGGCGTTGACGGCGGCCGCCGGCGGGTTCGACGAGGTGAAGGTCCCGAGCACGGCGATGCCCATGGTGTTGGTGTTGAACCCGAGCGTGTGCGCGCCCATGACGGCCTTCGTCACGCCTCCGGCGCGGCCCTCGTAGATGTTTCCGCACTTGTCGACGGCGAAGTTGTAGCCGATGTCGCGCCAGCCGCTGCTCTTGACGTGGTAGCGGTAGATGCCGCGCAGGACCGAGGGCGCCTGGGAGCACGTGTAGTTGTTGCCGGTGGCGCTGTGGTGGATGAAGGCGGCCTTGACGGTCTTGGTGTACGCGAACCCGCTCTCGCGGAGTTTTTCGTCGGCGCCCCAGCCCTTGCGGGTGACGATCCGGGGCCGGGGTCCGATGTACGGCTTGGCGGCGGGTGCGAGGCCGGCGGCCTCCTCGGTCGCGGCCCTGCTCAGGGCGGGGAGCACGGAGGCGCCGAGCGCGGTGGTGGCGAGCGCGGCGGCACGGTCGGCGGCCGCCACGCCGGTGGTGAACATCTCCGCCCTGCCGGTCTCGGACGTCTCGGACGTCTCCGCCTGCTCGGTCCCGGACGTCTGGGCCAGGTCGGTGTCCGGGATCTGCTGCGGGTCCTTGCCGGGGTCGACGAGTTCGAGGCGCAGACCGGCGGGCAGCGGTACGGGGGATTCGGCGGGGCCGGGGGTCTCGGGGCGCACCCGGACCTCGACGCCGTCGGAGTCGCCGACCCAGAGCGGGGCGGTGGAGCCGCGGGTGGCGCCCGCGTCACGCTCGGCGGTCCCGGCGTCGGCGGAGTGCTCGGCGTTGTGGGTCTGAAGGTCCTGCCAGTCGGACCAGCGGTCGGTGCCGGTGGCGCGGGTGCGGACCTGGGCGGTGCCGTGGAGTTCGGTGTCCACGTCGTCCCAGACGACGCCGACCAGGGAGAACGGCTGGACGTCGCGCTCGGGCAGCCCTTGTCCCGCGGGGGCGCCGGTGGCTCGATCGGAGGGGACGGCCGGGGGATTCAGAGGCAGGGACTGCGTCGAACCGGGCACTCCGGCCGGTTCGGACGCCTCGGCGGGAACGGATCCCGCGGTGGCCGGATGGGCGGGGGTGTCGGGGGCGGCGCCCGCGGGCGCGGCGAGCGGCAGCGCGAGAGCTGCCACGCAGGTGACACCGATGGAGGATGCTAGGAAGGCACGCATACATATGATCCTTGGCACAAGCGCACCACTCCGGCATCCGGGACTTTTCGCGGGAATTGACGGCTCGTCTGCCGAACCGGTGTCCCCGGCGCCCGCCGTACCCGGCTCCCGCCGGCACCGCCGCGTACGCTTCCTCGAATGAACGCCAGCGACCGCACCCCTGCCGACCTGCTGCGTTCCGCGCTCGCCGCGGACCCGGCCCGCCCCATGGTCACTTTCTACGACGACGCCACCGGAGAGCGCGTCGAACTGTCGGTGGCCACCTTCGCCAATTGGGTGGCCAAGACGGCCAACCTGCTGCAGGGCGACCTGGCCGCCGAGCCCGGTGACCGGCTCGCGCTGCTGCTGCCCGCGCACTGGCAGTCCGCGGTCTGGCTGCTGGCCTGTGCCTCGGTCGGCGTGGTGGCCGATGTCCAGGGGGATCCCGCTGCCGCCGATCTCGTCGTCTCCGGGCCGGACACCCTGGATGCCGCCCGGGCTTGCCGCGGTGAGCGGATCGCGCTGGCGCTGCGCCCGATGGGCGGCCGGTTCCCCGCGCCTCCGGAGGGCTTCGCGGACTATGCCGTCGAGGTGCCGGGCCAGGGGGACCGGTTCGCCCCGTTCGCGCCCGTCGACCCGGATGCCCCGGCGCTGACGGTGGGCGGCGCCGGGTTCACCGGGGCGGAGCTGGTCGCGCGGGCGCGTGCGGACGGTGACGCTCTGGGCCTGGGCGCCGGGTCGCGACTGCTGTCGGGGCGTACGTACGACACCTGGGACGGTCTCAGCGCCGGGCTCTTCGCGCCGCTCGCCACCGGGGGTTCCGTGGTGCTGTGCCGGCACCTCGGGCAGCTGGGCGAGGAGAAGCTGGCCGAGCGCGTCGAGAGCGAGCGGGTCACGCGGACCGTGTGACGGCCGGCGGGACGGGCGCCCCCGGCACCCCGGTACGACAAGCGGCCGAAGGGCCACCCGTCCGGCCCAGCATGGGCCGAGCCCTACCGGCGTTGCGCCGGCTCCGGGACATGATCTGCGGTACGGACCACTCAGGGCACAACCAAGCGTGAGGTTCAGCCGTCTACTTGTGCGACCGGCGGCCCCAGCGCGCTGCCGAACGTGAAGGATGGACGCAGACGTGACCGAAAGCGCCGGCCCGCCGGCCGATCCCGACGACTCGGCCGGGGGCCAGGACCGGGCACCGGACGGTTCGCCCGGCGCGAAGCCCGGCGAGACCGGCGCCCCGGCGGGGGCTCCGGCGGGGGCCCCGGGTGGTGAGACGCGCAGCGGATCCGGCAGCGGGCCGTCGCACGGAGCGCCGCCGGAGGGCTCCGGCGGCGTCGGCCCCGCCCTCGACATCGTCGTCAGGCGCAGGCGTCACTGGGTGCGCTGGACGGCGCTCGGCGCCTCGTTCGCCGTGCTGATCGCGGCGGGCGCCGGCTGGTGGCTGTACAAGAAGCTGGACGGCAACATCAAAACGGACACCTCCGCGGCCGCCGAACTCAGGGCGTACGAGAAGGAACGTCCCGCCTCCGTCGTCCACGACGCACAGAACATCCTGCTCATCGGCTCCGACAGCCGGGCCGGGGACAACCGCAAGTACGGCCACGACGACGGCGGCAGCCAGCGCTCGGACACCACGATCCTGCTGCACCTGGCCGCGAACCGGAAAAGCGCCACGGCCATGTCCATCCCGCGCGATCTGATGGTGAACATCCCGGAGTGCCACAAGCCGGACAAAACCGTCAGCAAGCCGCAGTTCGCGCAGTTCAACTGGGCGTTCGAGTCCGGCGGGACCGCCTGCACCATCCGCACGGTCGAGAAGATGACCGGCATCCGCGTCGATCACCACATGGTCGTCGACTTCAACGGCTTCAAGAGCATGGTCGACGCGGTGGACGGGGTCGAGATCTGCCTCAAGAAGCCGATCGACGACAGCGCCGCGCACCTCGAACTGCCCGCGGGCCGCCAGAAGCTCAACGGCGAGCAGGCCCTCGGGTACGTAAGGGCCCGCAAGTCCCTCGGTGACGGCAGCGACACCGACCGGATGGACCGCCAGCAGCAGTTCCTGGGCGCGCTGGTGAACAAGGTCCAGAGCAACGGGGTCCTGCTCAATCCCACCCGGCTCTACCCGGTGCTGGACGCGGCCACCAAGGCGCTGACGACCGATCCGGGGCTGGACAGCTTGAAGGACCTGTACGACCTGGTGCGCGGCATGCGCAACGTGCCGACCGACAAAGTGCAGTTCCTGACCGTCCCCCGGCAGCCGTACGCCGCCAACCGCAACCGGGACGAACTGGTGCAACCCGAGGCGGACAAGCTCTTCAGGCAACTGCGTGACGACAAGCCGGTCGCCGTCGTGCCCGCGGACCGGCTGAAGGATGACGACGGAAAAACCGCTGACGCCGCCGACGCCGCCGGCCCGACTCCCACACCCACCTACTCGGGGAACAACGCGGCGACCGACCTGTGCAAGCAGTAAAGCAATGACCAAGCGGACATTGACGTTCGATGTGCAATGGGAAGAATGCCCGGTTGTAAGGGCCGTGCAATATGTCACGCCCGTCGCTGGACGGCGAACGGGACGGATAGTGTGACGCGATCCGGGCTTGCGGCCATCAGGCCGCGCACTTCCGGAGAGAAAGACTGAGCGCCTTATCGGGGGAGGCGCCTCGCGTGGCACCGACGGAGGACTCAAGCGACCGTGGATGCACAAGGCCGTGGGCGGGCGGAAGAAATCGATCCCGCAGACCAATGGGTTCTCAACCCGGACACCGGCGACTACGAACTGCGACTGAACCATTCCGGAGCGGATTCGGGCAGGGCGTCAGGGGTTTCGGCCCCACGGAGTCCCGGGCGCGGAGGTTCCGCCCGTGAAGGCGACGGCGAGCGCCGCGGTACGCCGGGCGAGGGTACGCGCCGCAGTCAGCAGGTGCCGCGACAAGGCCGCCGTTCGGCCTCCGGAACGCGCGGCCAGGAGGCCGCCGCTTCCGCCGAGAACACCACGGGCCGCCGCAAGCGCAAGGCCCCCAAGGCCCGCCGCAAGAAGGCGCTTTTCTGGACGGGCGGCGTGATGGCCTTCCTGCTCGTCGTCGTCGCGGGCGGCGGGTACTGGCTGTACCAGCACTTCAACGGCAACCTGAGCACCGTCGACATCGGCGACCGCGGCAACAAGGACGTCGTCACCGCCAACGCGCCCCTCAACATATTGATCATCGGTACGGACAAGCGCACCGGCAAGGGCAACGAGGGCTACGGCGACAAGGGCAGTGCCGGCCACGCCGACACCAACATCCTGTTCCACGTGTCCGAGGACCGCACCAACGCCACGGCGATGAGCATCCCCCGCGACCTCGTCACCAACATCCCGGACTGCAGGACCAAGCAGGCGGACGGCTCGGAGAAGGCCATCCCGGGCACCCAGAAGGTCCGGTTCAACACCAGCCTCGGCCAGGACGGCCGTGACCCGGGCTGCACGATGGACACGGTGAAGGCGCTCACCGGCCTGACGGTCGACCACTTCATGATGGTCGACTTCAACGCGGTCAAGACCCTGTCCGCGGCGGTCGGCGGCGTCAACATCTGTCTGGCGCACGCGGTCAAGGACAAGGATTCGCACCTCGACCTGCCGGCGGGCCCGCACAAGGTCGAGGGCGAGGAGGCGCTGGCGTTCGTACGGACCCGGCACGCCTACACCAACGGCAGCGACCTCGACCGGATCAAGGGCCAGCAGCAGTTCATCGGCTCGATGATCCGGCAGATGAAGTCGGACGACACACTGACCAGCCCGACGAAGCTGTTCAAGCTGGCGGACTCGGCGACCAAGGCGCTGACGGTCGACAAGGCCATCGGCTCGGTGCCGAAGCTGACCTCGCTCGCCAAGGAACTCACCAAGATCGACACGAAGAACATCACGTTCGTCACGCTGCCGGTCATCGACAACCCGGACGAGCCGAAGCCGATCACGGTGGTCGTGGACCCGGTGAAGGCGCCCCAGCTGCTCTCGATGATGCAGGCGGACACCTCGCTGACCGAGGTCGCGGCGCAGAAGAAGGCCGCCAAGAGCAAGCAGAACGCGCTGCTCAAGGGCACGAAGGCGGCAGCGGCCGATGTGCGCGTCGACGTCTACAACGGCGGCGAGATCGCCGGCGGGGCCCAGCAGACCGTCACCTGGCTGCAGAACGACAAGGGTGTCCTGAAGTCCACGAACAAGGCCAACGCCCCGGCGAAGACCGCCAGGACCACACTCGAGTACGCGCCGAACCAGGCCGACCAGGCCCGGGCCCTCGCCGAGATGATGGGGCTTCCGGCGACGGCGATGAAGCCGGGCACGAAGAACGCCGTGGGCCTGCAGGCGATGGTGCTGACACTGGGGGCCGACTTCAAGGGCGCGGGCACCCCCATCACCGGTCCGGCGAAGATCGACATTCCGAAGGCCAGCGCCGACAAGGAAGTGTGCGCCAAGTGACACCGGGTCACTGCGCGATACCGCGAGTCTGAACAGCAGGGGGGGTCCCGGTGGGACGGAGCAGCATGCCTGGGGAGGGGACACGACCACGGGCTCCGCACGCCCGCCGTGCCCCGGGGAGGGACGGCGATCTCCGCACCGGGGACGGCCCGCCCCCGCGCGCCGCCGGAAGCGAGGGCGGCGACAGCGGGGGCGGCGGTCACCGGCGCGGCAAGTCGCGTAAACGGGCGGCCAAGAAGTCCCGTAAACGCCGCATATTCCGCTGGATAGCCCTCACGTTGGCGGTGCTGATACTGGGGACGGCCACCGCCGGATACCTGTACTACCGGCACCTCAACAACAACATCCGCAGCAGTGGGCGCAGCGGCGGCGAGAGCGGTGTGAAGAAGGCCGAGCCCAACGCCATGGGCCAGACGCCGCTCAACATCCTGCTGATCGGCTCCGACAGCCGCAACACCGCGGAGAACGTGAAGCTCGGCGGCAGCAAGGACAGCGTCGGCGACAAACCGCGGGCGGACGTCCAGATGCTGCTGCACATCTCGGCGGACCGGAAGAGCTCCTCCCTGGTCAGCATCCCGCGCGACACCATCGTCAAGATCCCCGAGTGCAAGGACGAGGACACAGGCCAGTCGTACGCCGAGACCGTCAACAAGCCGATCAACGAATCGCTCCAGCGGGGTGGGCCCGGTTGCACGCTGACGACCTGGGAGAACCTCACCGGTGTCTACATCGACCACTGGGTGATGATCGACTTCGCCGGTGTGGTGGCCATGGCGGACGCCATCGGCGGCGTCGAGGTGTGCGTGAAGACCGGCGTCTGGGACCGGCCGACCCGGATGGTCTCGGGCGGCTCCGGCCTCAAGCTCCCGGAGGGAACCACCAAGGTGACGGGCGAGGACGCGCTGAAGTGGCTGCGTACCCGGCACGCGTTCGGCAACGACCAGAACCGTGCCAAGGCCCAGCACATGTACATGAACTCGATGCTCCGCACGCTGAAGAAGCAGAACGCGTGGTCGGACGCGGGCCGGCTGATGAACCTCGCGGAGACGGCCACCAAGGCCCTCCAGGTCTCCGACGAGATCGGCACGGTCAAGAAGCTCTACGACCTGTCGATGCAACTGAAGAACGTGCCGATCAACCGCATCACCATGACGACGATCCCGACGGCCGAGTGGTCGCAGGACAAGAACCGGCTCGTGCCGATCGAGAAGTCCGCCGACCAGATGTGGCAGATGCTCCGGGACGACGTCGCCTTCGACAAGAACGGCAAGCCGAAGGCGAAGGCCTCCGCATCCGCGACACCGGCCGGTCCGCCCGCGGCGGCGCCGGGCACGCTCGACGTCACGGTGGTCAACGGCACGGGCCTCGGCCAGGCGCCCCGGGACGGCCGGGCCTCCGAGGTCGCCGGGATGCTGAACGGCAAGGGCTTCGACCTGGCCAAGGCCTCGCGGACCGCGGAGCCGCGCAAGCAAACGGTCGTGCATTACGCGCAGGAGGACGGCGATCAGGGCAAGGCGGACGCGGCCTCCGTGGCCAAGGCGCTCGGACTGCCGACGGCAGCCGTCAAGGCCGACCCGAAGGCCGGCGGGCTGACGCTCGTCGTCGGAGCGGACTGGCGCGACGGGACCGTGTACGAGGCTCCGAAGGCGGCGGAGGCGGGTGAGCTCCCGGAGGGCGCCGATGATCTGAACGCCGCCGACGAGGGCAAGTGCATGGACGTCTACTCCGTCTACCGGTGGGACGGGAAGAGCTGACGCGGACAGCCCACCCGCTGACGCGGACAGCCCACCCGCCGCGGCGGGTGGGCTGTCCGATGCGCTTTTGGTACGTGCCCGCTTGCGCGCGGAGCGCTCAGGCCACCGGTGTGCCCGGTTCGGTGAGTGCCGGGCGGCGGCTGGCGATGACGCGCCTGGCCAGCGAGCGCGGGCTGGTCAGGAAGCCGTATCCCCACGACATGTGCATCGTCGCCAGCGCCACCGGGATCTGCGCCCGGGCCTTCAGTGACAGGCCCCTGCCCGCCGGGAGGGACCCGGCGACGATGGCCGCGACATACCCGGCCGGGACGACGAGCGCCCACGGGGTGACCGCGGCGCCCACCACGAGACCGGCCGCGATCGCGACGACGGCGGTCGGCGGGGCGAGGTAGCGCAGGTTGATGGAGCCGGAGTGGTAGCGGGCGACGACGTGCCGCCAGCGGCCGTAGTCCTTGTACTGCTTGGCGAGCGCCCGCACGGAGGGGCGCGGGCGGTACTGCACGCGCAGCTCGGGCGAGAACCAGATCCGGCCGCCGGCCTCACGGATGCGGAAGTTCAGCTCCCAGTCCTGGGCCCGGATGAACTCGACGTTGTAGCCGCCGGCCTGTTCCAGGGCCTCCCGGCGGAACACGCCCAGGTAGACGGTCTCGGCCGGACCCGCCTGGCCGCCGGTGTGGAAGGCCGCGTTGCCGACGCCGATCTTCGACGTCATGGCCGCCGCGACGGCGTCCTCCCAGGCGTTCTCGCCCTCGGCGTGCATGATGCCGCCGACGTTCTGCGCGCCGGTCTCCTCCAGGAGCCGGACGGCGGTCGCGATGTAGTTCGGCGACAGCATGCCGTGGCCGTCGACGCGCACCACTACGGGGTGGTGGGAGGCCTTGATCGCGGCGTTGAGCGCGGCGGGGGTGCGGCCGGTGGGGTTCGGCACGGTGTGGACCCGGGGGTCCTCGGCGACCAGCTCGGCGGCGATCTCGTCCGTACGGTCCGTGGACGGGCCGAGCGCGATCACCACCTCCATCTCACCGTCGTACTCCTGTTCCAGGATGTGCCGGACGGAGTTCCGGAGATGCCGCTCCTCGTTGAGTACCGGCATGATCACGGAGACGGCGGTGGGCTGCGCGGCAGACATGTGGTCCTCGGGGAGTCCTCGGGAGCGCCGGGGGTCTCGCACCCCACCAGGCGGCGTTATTCGGCCGCCACGTTACCGCGAACGGGGGACAGCGGCGCGCGCCGCCCACGTGCTTACCGGGATGCAGATCGTATGGGCCTACCGTGCGAACGGTCCCCCTCGCACCGCGGAGGTGTCCCCCCGTGCCCACACCGCATCGCTCCCCCCGTCCGCCGAGGCCCCGCGCCGCTCCCCCGCGGCGCGTACGACCCACGAAGAAGGACGAGAGACCGCGCTGGGGCATGCGGATGGCGACCACGCTCTCCGTGCTGGTGCTCGGCGCGGGCGGCATCGGCCATGCCGTCGTCACGGATCTGGAGTCCGGGATCGACCGGATCGACCCGTTCAAGGACATGAAGAACCGGCCCACGGGGGGCCGCGGCATGAATCTGCTGCTGGTCGGCACCGACGGCCGCGACAAGATCACCAAGGACGAGAAGAGCACGTACCGGCTGGGCGGCGCACCCTGTCACTGCACCGACACGATCATGCTGGTGCATCTGTCCGCGGACAAGAAGCGCGCCAGCGTCGTGAGCCTGCCGCGCGACAGCTATGCCGAGATCCCCGAGCACCGGGACGGGACGACGGGCAAGGAGCACGCGGCCCACCCGGTGAAGCTGAACGCCGCCTACGCCGAGGGCGGGCCGAATCTGACCGTCCGGACCGTCGAGCACATGACGGGCGTCAAGATCGACCACTATCTGGAGGTCGACTTCACCAGCTTCATGACGACGGTCGACACCCTTGGCGGGGTGAAGATCTGCACGGCCCGGCCGATGAAGGACTCGTACACCGGCCTCGACCTCGCGGCCGGCACCCACGAGCTGAACGGCGGGCAGGCGCTCCAGTACGTGCGCTCCCGGCACATCGACGGCGCCGCCGACCTGGGCCGCATGCAGCGCCAGCAGAAGTTCATGGCCTCGCTGATCAAGCAGGCGACGAGCAGCGGGGTGCTGCTGAACCCGGTGAAGTTCCGTGACGTCGCCTCGACGATGCTGAGGTCGGTGCGCGCCGACAGGGGCTTCGGTACGGACCGGATGCTGGAGCTCGGCCAGGCGATGCGGGGCTTCTCCGCCGCCTCGTCCGAATTCACGTCCGTGCCGATGGGCGACGTCGCGTACCAGGTCAAGGGCATCGGCTCGACCGTCAAATGGGATCCGCGGAAGTCGAAGCAGCTGTTCCAGGCGCTGCGCGACGACAAACCGCTCACCGCGGCCCGGCCCCAGGAGGCCCCGGCGAAGAAGGTCGACATCCCGCCGAAGCAGATCCGGATCCAGGTCTACAACGGAACCCCGAGGGACGGGCTCGGCACCATGGTCGACACCGCGCTGCACGCCACGGGCTTCGACACCACCCGCGCCCCGCTGACCGCACCGCAGCGCGACGTGAAGCGCACCCTGGTCACGTACGACCCGCGCTGGGACCGGTCCGCGAGGACCCTGGCGGCGGCGCTCCCTGGGGCGGAGCTGCGGGCCGTGACCGGGCAGGGCAGCACGATGAACGTGACCGCGGGGGCGGACTACCGGAAGGTCGAGCGGGTCCGGGCCGCGGAGCCGGATCCGGGCAGGTTCGGCGCGGTGAAGGGCGACGAGGTGGTCTGCCCGTAGCTGCGCGTGGCCGGCCGTGGCGGCTCGTAGCTGCGCGTGGCCAGCCGTGGCGGCTCGTGGCTGGCCGTGGCGGCTCTCAGTCCTCGATGCCCTCGGCCGCGCGCTTCTCGCGCAGTTCCTTGATCGCGCGGCGCCGGGCCAGCCGGTGGGTGCGCCGGATCTGCGCCTCCTGGTAGCGCCGGTTGTCGCGCTCCGTCTCCGGGATCACGGGCGGCACCCGGCGCGGCTTTCCGTCCCCGTCGACCGCCGCGAAGACCAGATACGCGCTGCCGACCTGGGAGGCGGGGGTCGATTCGTTCCAGCGCTCGGCCATGACCCGGACCCCGACCTCCATGGAGGAGCGGCCGGTCCAGTTCACCTGGGCACGGACGTGAACAAGGTCACCGACGCGGACCGGCTCCAGGAAGACCATCTCGTCCATCGAGGCCGTCACCGCGGGCCCACCGGAGTGCCGGCCGGCCACCGCGCCCGCCGCGTCGTCGACCAGTTTCATGATCACGCCACCGTGCACCGTACCCAGCAGATTCGTGTCGCTGCCGGTCATGATGTGGCTGAGGGTGGTCCGGGAGGCCGCGGTCGGCTTGCCCGGAATGTCGCCCTCCGGGCGCGGGGCCTGATCTGTCATGCCCTCCACCTTATGCGGGGGCCCGAAGCCCGTCGCAATGCATCAGCTTCGCAACAGCCCTGGTCCGATTTCCCTCACCCCCTGTAAGAGCGGTGGCCCGGACCTGCACACTGGATCGCATGAACGATTGGCCCGAGGGCTGGACCGACGACAACCGCAGCGGAAACCGCTACGGGCAGGGCAGCGGGAGCGACCGGCCCGAAGGCGCCCGCTCGATGCCGCATGTCCAGCGCCGCCCCGCCCCGCCCCAGCAGCGCCCCGCGCCGCCGAGGCCGCCGCAGGTGCCGCAGCAGCCCGGCGGCTACGGCGACCCCCCTCAGTGCGACAGCGGCTACAACACGGGAGAGGTCTACGGCGGCGGTCGCGGCGGTGGCGGTCACGGCGGCGGACCCGGCGACGGCGGATACGTCCAGGGCCGCCCGGCGGCAGCGCCCGACTGGCGCCGCCGGATCAAGATCGGCGCGCTGAGCCTCGTGGTCGTGGTGCTCGCCGTCTCCGTGGGCACGTACTTCTGGGCCGACTCCAAGCTGAAGCGCGAGGTCGACCTCTCCAAGGTCATCGAGCGTCCGGAGGCGGGCGACGGCACGAACTACCTGATCGTCGGCTCCGACAGCCGCGCGGGCATGACGTCCGAGGACAAGAAGAGGCTCCACACCGGTTCCGCCGAGGGCAAGCGGACCGACTCGATGATGATCCTGCACGACGGCTCGAACGGCCCGACGCTGGTCTCGCTGCCCCGTGACTCGAACGTCGAGATCCCCTCGTTCGTCGGTTCCGAGTCCGGCAAGAAGTACGAGGGCAAGGGCCGTACGACGAAGCTGAACGCCGCGTACGCCGAGGACGGCCCCGAGCTCCTCGTCCGTACCGTCGAGTTCAACACCGGGCTGCACATCGACCACTACGTCGAGATCGGCTTCGGCGGCTTCGCCAAGATCGTGGACGCGATCGGCGGCGTGGAGCTGGACATCCCCAAGGCGTTCAAGGACAAGTACTCCGGCGCCGACTTCCCGGCCGGCAAGCAGACCCTGAACGGCCAGGAGGCCCTGGCCTTCGTCCGCACCCGCCACGCGTTCACGTCCGACCTGGACCGTACGAAGAACCAGCAGAAGTTCCTCGCGGCGCTGGCGAGCCAGACGGCGACCTTCTCGACGATCATCAACCCGTTCAAGCTGTACCCGACGATGGGCGCGGGCCTGGACACCCTCATCGTCGACAAGGACATGTCCCTCTGGGACCTGGGCCAGATGTTCTTCGCGATGAAGGGTGTCACGGGCGGCGACGGCGCGTCGCTGAACATCCCGATCTCCGGCTCCTCGGGCGGCAACCTCCTCTGGGACAAGGCCAAGGTCAAGCAGTTGGTCGAGCAGCTCAACAACGACGAGAAGGTCACGGTCAGCGGGAACTGACCGCGGACCCCACCCGGAGCCCGGACGGTTCAGCCGTCCGGGCTCTGTGCGTCCGTACGGCTACGCCTTCCCATGAGCGAGCACCGCGAAGGTGCGGGCACCGCTTTCTGCCCGCCCGTCCCGGATCCGCCGCTCACTCGCGTCGAACGCGGTCACCGGGCACCTCCGGACGGGCCCTGCGGCTCCGCTTCGTCCAGGTCTTCGTGGAGCGCGCCCAGAATCCGCCCGGTCGGCTCGCCCTCCGGCGACAGTTCCGCCAGACACCAGCCGGGCAACTGCGCCACGGTCCCGGGCGGAAGATCGCCGTCCGCGGGATCGTCCAGCCCGTGGAGGAGGCCGAACGCGGTCTCCTTCGCCACCTCCCGGGCTATCTCGCCCAGTTCCGCGGGTGTCAGTCCGAGCCGCAGCGCGCGCTCGACGGCCCCGCTCGCCGCGCTGCTCTTCCGGTATGCCTCGACCCAGTCGGGAGCGGCTGAACTCCACGCGTCGATGTCCTGCCACGCCATGCGCAGGAACCTGAACCGGGCCAGCTGAGGGATGTTCTCCTCGGCCTCCGACTCGGCCCAGCCCAATGCGTCGTCGGCCCCCAGCGTCTCGAACAGGCCGGTGAGCGCGTCGATGTCCGTCATGGACAGGGAACGTACGCCACTGGCCACGCCTCCCGTCACTCGGTTCAGCCGAACACGGAGACGGCGATCAGCCCGACGACGACAGCCGCGGCCCACACCAGGACGGTCGCGCCCCGCCTGCGCCTGCCCTGCCGGGAATCCGGCCGCGGCCGGGTGGTCCGTGTCGGTGAGGCCGCACGCGCCTCGGCCTCCCTCGCGCCGGCCGTCTCGGCCAGCAGACCCCGGCAGCAGGCCGCGAGGCGGGCGAGGTCGCCGTCGAGGGGGACGGTGGTCTCGGCGCGGGCCGGTGCGGTGGTGCCGCCGTCCAGGATGCGGCCGGCCCGGAGCCTCACCCGGCCGGACCCGTGCGGGGCGAGACTGATCCACCGGCCGGCGTCCTCGCCCCGGATCACCACGGTGCCGCCGCGTTCGCGGTAGACGGTGTGCTGCCGCCAGAGCAGTTTCGCCAGCGGCCCGGGGAGGTCGGCCACGGTCGCCGCCTGCCGTCTGTCATCGCTCAACGACACGCTGCCACCCGCCAGTTCGTGGCGCCGGCGTTCGGCCGGGGTCTGTGCCCCGGTATGTACGTGGTCAACTCGCCCATCCTCTCGGGCACGCCGGTCGGCGTGATCACCGCAGGATTGTAGGGGGTACGTCAACTCCTCGCGCACGCGAGGAAGCTGACGGCCCGTGACTTCCTGCCGCTTCGCCACGCCTTCCAGCGGAGCGCCACGCTCAGCCGCGGAAGTTGCGGGCCAGCCAGGGGCTGAGCATCGTGCGCGGAACGAGTTCCTTGTACGTCTCGTCACCGGGCAGCGGAACGACGAGCCACTGGCCGGGCGGGAAGAACCTCCCCTTCACGTACGCGATGCCGCCGTACACGGAGCGGAGGAACGCGGGCACGGAGTCGCGGGGGACGTCCTCGAACTCCACTCCGTCGACGGTGATCTTCGCGTCGTCCTCGGGAAAGACCTGGACGGTGACGGCGGGCGCCCCGCCCAGCTCGATGAACGCCTCGTGCGGAAGCGAGCCGTCCGTGTCGAGCACGGCGAACGCCCCGGCGGAGGTGCGGCGGGAGGTCTGGTCGGCACCGATGTCGTCGGTGACGGTCATCTCCAGGTTGAGCGAGCTCGCCACCTCACGGACTGCGGCGACGGCGGCCTCGGTGCTCGGCAGATGAGGCTGTCCCATGTGTCTCTCCCCGTACTTGCTCGATGGCGGCCATCGACTCCCGAGGACTGAGAGCCCGGGCCCGGATCATGCCATACCGCAGCTCGGGTTCGGAGCTGCTGCTTCGGTTCGGAGACCGGCCGACCGCTGAAGGCTCTCTCTGAGCGCCCCACCGTCCGGATCTCCCCGTCGATTCCCGCACGCGCCTCGCGAACCGATCTCCGGCAGCAAGCCGACAGTCGTCAAGCGGCCTGGCGGGCTCCGGATGCGGAATCCCGTAGGGACGGGGCGCGTACCGCGCCTGCCCCGGCGACGCCCATACCCAGAACGCCCGCCGCCACCAGGAGGGCAGGCAGCGACGGCCGGATCAGGAGCAGCATCGCGATCGGACTGACCGTGCCGGCGGAGATCGCCGCGGTGAGTGAGACCGCCCAGCGCAGGACGCGCGGGACAGGGCGGGTGAGCACGATGAAGCCGCCCGCGACGGCGGCGACCACGATCGCCGCCACGAGGAGCGCCCCCCAGGACGCACCGGGGATCTCGGGCCCGAACCGGTCCTCACGTGTCGCGCCACTGCTGACGGCCCACATCCACAAGGCGGCGGCCAGAGCTGACGCACCGACCACCCCATAGGCGAGGTAGAACTTCTTCGTGTGGGGCACGGCGGTGGTTTTGCCCATGGGTGGTCAGTCCTAGGTTCGGGTGCGCAACGGGCCCACGCTACGGCTTCCCGTCCTCCCGCTCGACGCGATTCACCGGCACGAGCAGGCTGGAGAATGCCTCCGCCCGTAGGCTGAATCCCGTAGGCGAGGAACGGGAGGTTCCGGTGACCGGGACGACAGTGGCCCAGGTGAGGGCCGAGCTCGCCACGCTCGACGACCCCAAGGCGCGCGCGGTCAACGAGAAGCACGGCGACGATCACGGGGTGAACCTGGGCAAGCTGCGGGCGCTCGCGAAGCGGCTGAAGACGCAGCAGGAACTCGCGGGCGAGCTCTGGGAGACAGGGGACACCGCGGCAAGGCTGCTGGCGCTCCTGATCTGCCGCCCGAAGGCGTTCGGGCGCGAGAAGCTGGACGCCATGCTCCGCGAGGCCCGCGCGCCCAAGGTGCACGACTGGCTCGTGAACTACGTGGTGAAGAAGAGCCCGCACGCCGAGGAGCTGCGCGTCGCCTGGACCGCCGATCCGGACCCTGTGGTCGCCAGTGCCGGCTGGGCGCTGACCACCGAACGCGTGGCGAAGAAGCCCGAGGGACTCGACCTCGCGGCGCTGCTCGACGTCATCGAGGCGGAGATGAAGGACGCCCCGGACCGCCTGCAGTGGGCCATGAACCACTGCCTGGCCCAGATCGGCATCGAACACCCCGGGCACCGCGCCCGCGCGATCGCCATCGGTGAGCGCCTGGAAGTGCTCAAGGACTACCCGACGCCCCCGGGCTGCACGTCTCCGTACGCACCCGCCTGGATCACCGAGCTGGTGGGGCGGCAGGGCGGAAGAACCCACGGTAGGCAGCAGGGCCACAGGACTGCGCCCGCACCCGGAAGGTTCCGGGTGCGGGCGCAGGGGGCCGCTTGCCGTTACGGCAGGTTGCGGGCCATCACGATGCGCTGGACCTGGTTCGTGCCTTCGTAGATCTGGGTGATCTTCGCGTCGCGCATCATCCGCTCCACCGGGTAGTCCCGCGTGTAGCCGTAGCCGCCGAGCAGTTGGACGGCGTCCGTGGTGATCTCCATCGCGACGTCGGAGGCGAAGCACTTGGCCGCGGCGCCGAAGAACGTGAGGTCGGCGTCGAGGCGCTCGGACTTGGCGGCGGCCGAGTAGGTGAGCTGGCGGGCCGCCTCCAGCTTCATGGCCATGTCGGCGAGCATGAACTGGACGCCCTGGAAGTCGCCGATCGGCTTGCCGAACTGCTTGCGCTCCTGGACGTAGCCCTTGGCGTAGTCCAGCGCGCCCTGGGCGACGCCGAGCGCCTGGGCCGCGATCGTGATGCGGGTGTGGTCCAGGGTCTTCATCGCGGTGGCGAAGCCGGTGCCCTCCTCGCCGATCATGCGGTCGGCGGGGATGCGGACGTTGTCGAAGTAGACCTCGCGGGTCGGGGAGCCCTTGATGCCGAGCTTCTTCTCCGGGGCGCCGAAGGACACGCCCTCGTCCGACTTCTCGACGACGAAGGCCGAGATGCCCTTGGAGCGCTTCGTCGGGTCGGTGACCGCCATGACCGTGTAGTACTCGGAGACGCCCGCGTTGGTGATCCAGCGCTTCACGCCGTTGAGCACCCAGAAGTCACCGTCGCGCACGGCCCGGGTCTTCATGCCGGCGGCGTCGGAACCCGCGTCCGGCTCGGAGAGCGCGTACGAGAACATCGCGTCGCCCCTGGCGAGCGGGCCCAGGTACTTCTTCTTCAGGTCCTCGGAACCGGACAGGATCACCGGGAGCGAGCCGAGCTTGTTCACCGCGGGGATGAGGGAGGAGGAGACGCAGGCACGGGCCACCTCCTCGATCACGATGACCGTGGCCAGCGCGTCGGCGCCGGCGCCGCCGTACTCCTCGGGGACGTGGACCGCGTGCAGGTCGGCGGCGGTGAGGGCGTCCCGGGCCTCCTGCGGGAAGCGGGCCTCCTCGTCGACCGCGGCGGCGAACGGGGCGATCTTCGCCTCGGCGAGCGCGCGCACCGTCTCACGGAGCATGTCGTGCTCCTCGGCCGGACGGTACAGGTCGAAATCGGTCGAACCCGCCAAGACGCTCACTCCCCAAGATGCTAACTACCGTTAAGTAACCCAATTTTAGGCGTGTTCCCCGGCGCAGGCATACGGGCTGGGGCCGTGAGCTTCACGACAGCCGGAATGGGACGTTTCAAGGGCAGGACTATGCTCGTTCACCGCACGTCTGTCCGCACCTCACAGGAGCACTACATGGCCCTCAGGATCACTGTGATCGGCACCGGCTACCTCGGCGCCACCCACGCCGCGGCCATGGCGGAACTGGGCTTCGAGGTCCTGGGCCTCGACATCGTGCCCGAGAAGATCGAGCTGCTGTCCGCCGGCAAGGTGCCCATGTACGAGCCGGGGCTGGAAGAGATCCTGAAGAGGCATGTCGCGGGCATCGACGGGTCCACCGGGCGGCTGCGGTTCACCACCTCGTGGGAAGAGGTGGCGGAATTCGGCGATGTGCATTTCGTCTGCACCAATACGCCGCAGAAGCACGGCGAATACGCGTGCGACATGAGCTACGTGGAGAGCGCCTTCGATTCCCTCGCCCCGCTGCTGACGCGGCCCGCCCTGGTCGTCGGCAAGTCCACCGTGCCGGTCGGCTCCGCGGCCCGGCTCGCGGCGCGGCTCGTCGAGCTCGCCCCCGTGGGCGAGGGCGCCGAGCTGGCCTGGAACCCTGAGTTCCTGCGCGAGGGCTTCGCCGTCAACGACACCCTGCACCCGGACCGGATCGTCGTCGGCGTGGAGAGCGAGCGCGCCGAGAAGACGCTGCGCGAGGTGTACGCCGGGCCGGTCGCGGAGGGCTCCCCGTTCGTGGTGACGGACTTCCCGACCGCCGAACTGGTGAAGACCTCCGCCAACTCCTTCCTCGCCACCAAGATCTCGTTCATCAACGCCATGGCGGAGGTCTGCGAGGCCGCCGACGGCGACGTGGTGAAGCTCGCCGAGGCGATCGGCCACGACGAGCGCATCGGGAAGAAGTTCCTGCGGGCCGGAATCGGCTTCGGCGGCGGCTGCCTCCCCAAGGACATCCGTGCCTTCATGGCGCGCGCCGGTGAGCTGGGCGCCGACCAGGCGCTGACCTTCCTCCGCGAGGTCGACTCCATCAACATGCGCCGCCGCGGCCACATGGTGGAGCTGGCCCGGGAGGCCGTCGGCGGCGACTCCTTCCTCGGCAAGCGGGTCGCCGTGCTGGGTGCGACGTTCAAGCCGGACTCGGACGACGTACGCGACTCCCCGGCCCTGAACGTCGCCGGGCAGATCCATCTCCAGGGCGCCCAGGTCACGGTGTTCGACCCGAAGGGCATGGACAACGCCCGGCGGCTCTTCCCCACCCTCGGTTACGCCGACACCGCTCTGGACGCGGTGCGCGGCGCGGACGTGGTGCTGCACCTCACCGAGTGGCGCGAGTTCCGCGAGCTGGACCCGGAGGCGCTGGGCGAGGTCGCCGGCCGCCGCATCATCCTGGACGGGCGCAACGCCCTGGACCCGGTGGTGTGGCGCGAGGCCGGGTGGACGTACCGGGCGATGGGGCGGCCGAAGGCCTGAGTCCGAGCGGGCGCCGGGGCCGGCACGGCCCCGCGCTCAGCCGCGTCCTTCGCGCGGTACGTGCACGGCCCCGCGCTCAGCCCCGCTTCGCGCGGTACGTGCGCATCTTCGCGCGGGCCCCGCACACCGACATGGAGCACCACCGGCGGCGTCCGCCCGGGCTGCGGTCGTAGTACACCCAGCGGCAGTCCGCCGCCTCGCACGCCTTGAGCCGGGCCCAGGTGCCGTCGGCCGACGCGGCGGCGATCGCCGCGGCGACGCGGGCGGTCAGCCCGGGCGGCTCCTCCACGGGGCGCAGTGAGGCCGCGCCGTCCTCGTCCACCATGACGCGCAGCGGCGCACCGGCCAGCAGCCGGTCGAGCACGGACACCGGGCGGGCCTCGGGCGGGTGGTGGCCGGCATGGGCGAGGCAGGCGGCGCGCAGGGCCTCGCGCAGGACGCGGGCCGCCGGGAGGTCCGGCTCGGCGACGTCGAGTGCGGCGCGCGCGGCGGCCGTGTCGAGGGCGTCCGCACCGGTGTCGACGCTCAGGGTGTTGACCAGGGCTTCGATCAGCGCGAGTCCGCCGGGCGCGGAATCCCTCTCATTCATGGTTGCGACGTTACCTCCATTGCGGGAGTATGCAGTAACGGTGACCGGTTGGAGCGTCTTACCGGTAACCACCTGTCTCCACGTATGCCCGCATCTGCCCGAGGAGAGAACGTCATGGCCGTAGCCAAGCTGGGTGCCGTCGTCCTGGACTGCCCCGACCCCGTCGCCCTGGCCGGTTTCTACGCCGGGCTGCTCGGCGGCGAGGCCGAGCAGCACGAGGACTGGGTGGACCTCACCGGAGTCACCGGCGCTCCGCTCGCCTTCCAGGCCGCGCCCGGTTTCGTACCGCCGAGGTGGCCGCGTCCGGATGCCTCGCAGCAGTTCCATCTGGATCTGACCGTGCCGGATCTCGACGCGGCCGAGAAGGAGGTGCTGGCGCTGGGCGCGACCGTGCTCGACGCGGAGGACCGCGAGCGGACCTTCCGGGTGTACGCCGATCCGGCGGGGCACCCGTTCTGTCTCTGCGCCGGCTGACACGCACGCCCCGGGGGCTCAGGCCCCCGGGGCGTCCAGCTGCTCGATCGTGGCGTGGGACGGGGCGCGGCGGGTCCGCAGGTCCCGGGCCACGTCCTCGGCTGCGCGCAGCACGCGTACGGCGTTCTGCCAGGTGAGCTTGGCGAGGTCGGCGGTGGACCAGCCGCGGCCCAGGAGCTCCGCGATCAGGTTCGGGTAGCCGGAGACGTCCTCGAGGCCCTGCGGGAGGAACGCGGTGCCGTCGTAGTCGCCGCCGATGCCGATGTGGTCGACGCCCGCGACCTCGCGCATGTGGTCGAGGTGGTCGGCGATCGTGGCCACGGTCGCCATCGGGCGCGGGTTCGCCGCCTCGAACGCGGCGTGGATCTTCATCGCCCGCTCGGTGGTGTCCAGGTGGTGCAGCCCCTGGGCGCGCATGTTCTCGTCCGCGGCCTTCGTCCAGGCGACGGCCTCCGGCAGGACGAACTTCGGTACGAAGGTCGCCATGGCGATGCCCCCGTTGGCCGGGAGCTGTGCGAGGACGTCGTCGGGGATGTTGCGCGGGTGGTCGCAGATCGCCCGCGCCGAGGAGTGCGAGAACATCACCGGCGCGGCCGAGGTGGCGAGCGCGTCGCGCATCGTCGTCGCCGCGACGTGCGAGAGGTCGACCAGCATGCCGGTGCGGTTCATCTCCCGCACGACCTCGTGGCCGAACGGGGAGAGGCCGCCGACGCCCGGGACGTCCGTCGCCGAGTCCGCCCAGGCGATGTTGTCGTTGTGCGTGAGCGTCATGTAGCGGACGCCCAGGGTGTGCAGGGCGCGCAGGGTGCCCAGCGAGTTGTGGATGGAGTGGCCGCCCTCGGCCCCCATCAGGGAGGCGATCCGGCCCTCGGAGCGGGCCGCCTCCATGTCGTCGGCCGTCAGGGCCCGGCGCAGGTCGGCGGGGTGGCGCTCCAGCAGCTCGGCGACCGCGTCGATCTGTTCCAGGGTGGCGGCGACGGCGGTGCCGCCCGCCATGTCGGACCGTACGTACACGGACCAGAACTGGGCTCCGACTCCCCCGGCGCGCAGCCGGGGGATGTCGGTGTGCAGGTGGGCCGACTGGTCGGTGGCGATGTCGCGGGCGTCCAGGTCGTAGTTGACCTGCTCGCGCAGGGCCCACGGCAGGTCGTTGTGGCCGTCGACGACGGGGTACTCCGCGAGGAGTTCCCGTGCCTGGTCCAGTCGGTCCGTCACGGTTCCTACTTTCCGAAGCCGAAGGTGTCGGGGTTCCCGGCCCTGCTGCGCAGGCGCTTGCCCTTCTCGGTGGCCTGGTCGTTCAGGTCGGAGAGGAATTCCGTCATACGGGTCTGCAGCTCGGCGTCGTGCGCGGCGAGCATGCGGACGGCCAGCAGGCCCGCGTTGCGCGCACCGGCGATGGAGACGGTGGCGACGGGGATACCGGCGGGCATCTGCACGATCGACATGAGGCTGTCCATGCCGTCCAGGTACTTCAGCGGGACCGGCACCCCGATGACGGGCAGCGGGGTCACGGAGGCCAGCATCCCTGGCAGGTGGGCGGCGCCGCCCGCACCGGCGATGATCGCCCGGAGGCCGCGGCCCGCGGCGTTCTCGCCGTACGCGATCATTTCGCGCGGCATGCGGTGGGCGGAGACGACGTCGACCTCGTACGGGATCTCGAACTCGTCCAGCGCCTTGGCCGCCGCTTCCATGACGGGCCAGTCGGAGTCCGAGCCCATGACGATGCCGACGACGGGGGCGGAGCCTTGTGCGGTCATTCGGTGATCGTTCCTCGCAGGTAGTCGGCCGCGTGCCGGGCGCGCTCCCGCACGTCCGCCAGATCGTCGCCGTAGGTGTTGACGTGGCCGACCTTGCGGCCGGGCTTCACGTCCTTGCCGTACATGTGGATCTTGAGCTGCGGGTCGCGGGCCATGCAGTGCAGGTACGCCTGGTACATGTCCGGGAAGTCGCCGCCCAGCACGTTGGACATGACCGTCCAGGTGGCGCGCGGGCGGGGATCGCCGAGCGGGAGGTCCAGGACGGCCCGGACGTGGTTGGCGAACTGCGAGGTGATCGCGCCGTCCTGGGTCCAGTGCCCGGAGTTGTGCGGGCGCATCGCCAGTTCGTTGACGAGGATGTGCCCGTCGCGGGTCTCGAAGAGTTCGACGGCGAGGTGGCCGACGACGCCGAGCTCGGCGGCGATCCGCAGGGCGAGCTGCTGGGCCCGGCCGGCGAGGTGCTCGCTCAGGCCGGGGGCCGGGGCGATGACCGTGTCGCAGACGCCGTCGACCTGGATGGACTCGACGACCGGGTAGGCGACGGCCTGGCCGTGCGGCGAGCGGACGATGTTGGCCGCCAGCTCCCGTACGAAGTCGACCTTCTCCTCGGCGAGGACGGGGACGCCCGCCCGGAAGGGGTCGGCCGCGTCCGCCTCGGAGCGGACCACCCAGACGCCCTTGCCGTCGTAGCCGCCGCGCACGGTCTTGAGGATGACCGGGAAGCCTCCCACCTCCTCGGCGAAGGCCGCGGCGTCGGCCCGGTCCTTCACGATGCGGTGGCGGGGGCAGGGCGCGCCGATCTCGGTGAGCTTCGCGCGCATCACCCCCTTGTCCTGGGCGTGCACCAGCGCGTCGGGGCCGGGGCGCACGGGGATGCCGTCCGCCTCCAGGGCCCGCAGGTGCTCGGTGGGCACGTGCTCGTGATCGAAGGTGATCACGTCGCAGCCGCGCGCGAAGGCGCGCAGCGTCTCCAGGTCGCGATAGTCGCCGACGACGACTTCGCTCACCACCTGGGCCGCCGAGTCCTGAGCGGTGTCACTGAGGAGCTTGAACTTGATGCCGAGGGGGATGCCCGCCTCGTGGGTCATACGGGCGAGCTGACCGCCACCGACCATGCCGACTACCGGGAACGTCACTCCTCCAGGGTATCCGCACCCTTCGGGGTCGCCGGACGATGCCCCGGGCGGGCCCCGGGACGAGGGGCTCGCCACACCCGTCCCCGTACTCACAGGCAGCCGACGGGCCGCCTGGTTAGCATGGCTGGGTTGACGGAACCGAACCTGAACCTGAAGCAGAACCGACAGACGGGCTGAGCGATCACCATGAGCGAACGGGGCGCATTGCGGGTCCGGCTGGATCTGCTGGCCCGGGAGGTGGCCAAGTTCGGCGTGGTCGGCGCGGTCGGCCTGGTCGTCAATATCGCCGTTTCCAACCTGCTGTGGCGCTACACCGACATCCCTACGGTGCGGGCGGGTCTGCTGGCGACGTTCGTCGCGATCCTCTGCAACTACGTCGGCTTCCGCTACTGGACGTACCGGGACCGCGACAAGAGCGGCCGGACCCGGGAACTGACGCTGTTCCTGCTGTTCAGCGTGGTGGGTGCGGTCATCGAGACGGGTGTGCTGTACGCGGCGACGTACGGATTCGGCTGGGACACCCCGGTCCAGAGCAACGTCTTCAAGATCGTCGGAATCGGCATCGCGACGATGTTCCGCTTCTGGTCCTACCGCACGTGGGTCTTCCGGGCGCTGCCCGTCGAGGAGGCGCCCGTCGAGGCTGCCCCGGCCGACGAGGACGCGCTGCCCGGCAAAGGCGTCGCCGTGAACACGCAGGACCCCGCGCAGGGGCCTGCCGTCTCCGTCCCCGCCCCCGCGCCGGCCGCGGCCGTGCGGGTCGACGCGGACCCGGCTCGGCGGTAACGGCTCACCTCACCGGGCGTTCCGGTTCGTCCCTGTTCAGGGCCACCTGGCTGAGGAAGAGCGCGAAGACCGGGGGCTGCTGCTGGAGCAGTTCGAGCCGGCCCCCGTCCGCTTCCGCGAGGTCGCGGGCCACCGCGAGGCCGATGCCCGTGGAGTTGCGGCCGCTGATGGTCCGCTCGAAGATCCGTGCTCCCAGGTCGGCGGGGACGCCCGGTCCCTCGTCCGTCACCTCGATGACCGCCTGGTTGCCGGTGACGCGGGTGCGCAGCGCGACCGTACCGCCGCCGTGCATGAGGGCGTTCTCGATCAGGGCGGCGAGCACCTGGGCGACCGCCCCCGGCGTGCCGACGGCGCGCAGCCTGGTTTTGCCGGAGCAGACGACGGCCCTGCCCTCACTGCGATAGGCCGGGCGCCACTCCTCGATCTGCTGCTTGATGATCTCGTCGAGGTCGAAGACGACGGCGGAGCCGGTCCGCGGGTCCCGGGCGTTCGTCAGCAGCCGCTGGACGACGTCCGTGAGCCGCTCGACCTGGGTGAGGGCGATGTTCGCCTCCTCCTTCACGGTCTCGGGGTCGTCCGTGACGGAGATCTCCTCGATCCGCATGGAGAGCGCGGTGAGCGGCGTACGGAGCTGGTGGGAGGCGTCGGCGGCGAGCCGGCGCTCCGCGGTGAGCATCCGGGCGATGCGTTCCGCCGAGGAGTCGAGGACGTCGGCGACCCGGTCGAGCTCCGGCACCCCGTACCGCTTGTGGCGCGGGCGCGGGTCGCCGGACCCGAGGCGTTCCGCGGTCTCGGCGAGATCGGTGAGCGGCGAGGCCAGTTTGTTGGCCTGGCGTACGGCCAGGAGCACGGCGGAGACGATGGCCAGCAGCGCCACCGCGCCGATGATCATGAGGGTGCGGCCGACCTCGCGGGTGACGGAGGAGCGGGACTCCTCGACGGTGACCTTCTCGCCGTGTTCGCCCTCCTCGGTGGCGCTGATCACGCTGCCGCTGGGGCGGTCGCCGACCTCGATGGGGGCGCGGCCGGGCATCTTGATCAGGGCGTATCGCGTGTCGTCGATCTGCTCGGCCAGCACGGCGGGGTTGATCCGCTCGGCGCCCAGGAGCCGGCTCTCGATCACGCTGATCAGCCGCAGCGCCTCGGAGTCGACGCTCTCCTGGGCGCTGCTGCTGATGGTGCGGGTCTCGACGATGACGAGGGAGACGCCGAAGACGGCGATCACCACGAGCACCACGGCGAGGGTGGAGTTGATCAGGCGTCGGCGCATGACTGCTTCTGTACGTCAGCTCTTCTCGAAGCGGAAGCCGACGCCCCGGACGGTGGCGATGTAGCGGGGATTGGCGGCGTCGTCGCCGAGCTTCTTGCGGAGCCAGGAGATGTGCATGTCGAGGGTCTTGGTGGACGACCACCAGGTGGTGTCCCAGACCTCGCGCATCAGCTGGTCGCGTGTGACGACACGGCCCGCGTCGCGGACGAGGACCCGCAGCAGGTCGAACTCCTTGGCGGTGAGCTGGAGTTCCTCGTCGCCCATCCAGGCCCGGTGCGATTCGACGTCGATCCTGACGCCGTGGGTGGCGGGCTGCGGGGCGGGCTCGGTGGCGCCGCGGCGCAGCAGGGCCCGGACGCGGGCCAGGAGCTCGGCGAGCCGGAACGGCTTGGTGACGTAGTCGTCGGCGCCGGCGTCGAGGCCGACGACCGTGTCCACCTCGTCGGCGCGGGCGGTGAGCACCAGGACCGGCACGGTGTGGCCCTCGGCGCGGAGCCTGCGGGCGACTTCCAGGCCGTCCATCCCGGGCAGTCCCAGGTCGAGCACGACCAGATCGATACCGCCCTGGAGGCCGGCGTCGAGCGCGGTCGGGCCGTCTTCGCGGACCTCGACCTCGTAGCCCTCCCGACGCAGGGCGCGGGCCAGCGGCTCCGAGATGGATGCGTCGTCCTCGGCGAGCAGTACACGGGTCATGGGGTGATGGTAGTCCGCGCGGACGACAACGAGTGAGGTGATCCGGAAGCCCTGCGGGTCTGCGGCCGGTTCATGACCAGGCCTTCGAATATGGGAGTGTGGTTGCGCTTGAACCTGTGATCCATGTCTCAAGTCCTTCCATATGCCGCTCTGTCGTGTCGTATGGTGTTTCAACGCCTGTTGCACTACTCAAGGACCTTTGGGCAGCTCTGAGCGCCTGGGGTCCTTCTTCCTGTGCAGGACTGGTACCCGCCAGTCCGGATTTTTCAGTGAATGACCTGTGGGCCGGGCCCGGTACGCCGATGAAGGCGCTCCGGGCGTGGATCCCGACGCGGTGGCGTTCCCGTGCCGGTGCCGGCCTCCCCCCACCGGGCGCGTACGGCTCACGAGGCGACGCGTCCCGAGCAAGCAAGGATCGATCATGGCGTCCAGCCTGACGAAGGACCCCGCGAGCACCGCGGTCGCCGAGAAGACCTTCTTCGGCCACCCCCGCGGCCTGGCGACGCTCTTCATGACCGAGATGTGGGAGCGCTACAGCTTCTACGGCATGAAGGCACTGCTCCCGCTGTACCTGATCGCGCCCGGCGGCATGCACATGAATGCCACCACGGCGACGGCCATCTACTCCGTCTACATGGCGATGGTCTACCTGCTGGCCATGCCCGGCGGCTGGGTGGCCGACCGCTTCTGGGGGCCGCGCAAGACGGTCGCCATCGGCGGCGGTGTCGTCATCCTCGGCCACATCACGCTTGCCGTACCCAACTCGGCGTCCTTCTTCCTGGGTCTCGCCCTCGTCGCGCTCGGCTCCGGGCTGCTGAAGGCGAACATCTCCACGATGGTCGGCCACCTCTACAAGGGCCCGGACGATCCGCGCCGTGACGGTGGCTTCACGCTCTTCTACATCGGCATCAACCTCGGCGCCTTCCTCGCCCCGCTGACCATCGGCAGCATCGGCGAGAACGTCAACTGGCACTTCGGCTTCGCGCTCGCCGCGGTCGGCATGGCCCTGGGTCTCGCCCAGTTCCTGCTCGGCACCCGCCACCTGAGCCCGGAGAGCGACGTCGTCTCCACTCCGGCGACGGAGCAGGAGAAGCGCTCCGTCCTGCGCAAGGGCCTCATCTGGCTGATCGTCGCGGCGGTCCTCTACGGCCTGCTCGCCATCACCGGCAACTTCGCCGACTGGGCCACGGTGCCGCTCAGCATCGCCGGTCTGGTCATCCCGGTCGCGGTCCTGGTGCGCATGAAGCGCGACAAGGAACTGACGAACACGGAGCAGTCCAAGCTGTCGGGCTACATCTGGTTCTTCGTGGTCGCCGCCGTCTTCTGGATGATCTACGACCAGAACGGCTCGACCCTGTCGATCTTCGGTGAGGGCTCGACGACGAACAGCCTGCTCGGGTTCGACTTCCCGACGTCCTGGTACCAGTCGCTGAACCCGATCTTCATCATGGCGATCGCCCCCGTGGTCGCCTCGGGCTGGCTGTGGCTGAACAAGCGCGGCAAGGAGCCGAGCACCGCCGTCAAGTTCGCCTCCAGCCTCGTGCTGATCGGCATCTCCTTCGTCGTCTTCATGATCCCGCTGATCGACACCGCGGCCAACGGCGGCCGGGTCAGCCCGATGTGGCTGGTGGCGATCTACTTCATCCAGACGGTCGCCGAGCTCTGCCTCTCCCCGGTCGGTCTGTCGGTCACCACGAAGATGGCGCCGGCGAAGTACAGCTCCCAGATGATGGGTGTCTGGTTCCTCGCGGTGACCGCGGGCGACTCGTTGACGGGTCTGCTCACGTCCACGCCGGTCGGCGTCAACCTGGACACCACGGGGGCCGTCGCCTTCGAGGCGGTCCTGGCGGTCATCGCCGGTATCGGCATCTGGATGTACCGCAGGAAGGTCACGCAGCACATGAGCGACGCGAGCTGATCCTCCGGCTCCACGCGTAGGCGTCCCAGGGGCCGCCGCACCGTTTCTTTCCACGGTGCGGCGGCCCTTTTCGTGTGCGTACGGGTTTCTCGTACGCACACGGGAATCCCGGTTCAGCTCACCGGCCCGAGCGCAGCCGGCGCCACGGGGTGAACGTGAACACGGCCCCGCCCAGCAGGATCGCCGTGCCGGCGACCAGGCCGAGTGCGCGCAGGGCGCCGTTGTCCTTTGCCCCGGTGGCCGCGAGCCCGCCGCCGGACGCCGTGCCGCCCGCCGCCGCCGCGCCGCCGGAGGCCGCGCCGCCGGAGGCCGCGCCGCCGGAGGCCGCGCCGCCGCCGGAGGCGCCGCCCTCCTGTGCGGTGGTGTCGAGCACGAGGGACGCCTCGGGGGTGCCCTTGACCGTGCACGGGATGTTGATCTTCGAGCCGCCCAGCATGACGTCGATCGTGAGGGCGCCGGGGGTGAGGGTGGACCTGCCGGAGGCGCCCGGCTTGTACGTACCGGTCATGTCGGGCAGGCTGACCGGCTTGCCCGTCTCCAGGGGCTCGGGGTTCCCCGGCCCTCTGACGGTCACGGAGCCCTTGTCGGCACCGCCGATGACGATGTTCATGGACGGCTTGAGCGCACCGGCGGGCAGCGGAGCCGGGCTGTCCATCACGCCCTTGGCGGTCTTGACCGTGAGCGCGTAGCTCCCGCCCGTCTTCTTGGCGTTGATCGTCACCTTGGAGGCGATGCCCTCCTGCGGGCCGGGCGCCTTGCAGGCGAAGTTCACGACGACTTCCTTGCCCGGGAAGTCGGTGGCCCCGCCGCTGCCGCCGGTGGTCGTGCCGCCGCTCGTCGTGCCGCCGGTGGTCGTGCCGCCGGTGGTCGTGCCGCCTCCCGTGGTCGTCGTGCCCCCGCTGGTGGTGCCGCCCGCGGTCGTGCCGCCGGCTGTCGTTCCCCCTGCCGTCGTGCCGCCGGTGGTGGATCCGCCACCGTCCGTGACCTTGATCGTCGCGCCCGGCCGGACGGCCTCCTTCGGGGAGCACTTGGTGTCCGTGGAGAGGGGCTTGGAGACGTTGATGTTGTACCCGTCGGGCGTCAGCGTCAGCTCACCCGCCTTCTCCAGCTTCAGCGAGCCCTTCATGTCCGGCAGGATCATCGGGCTGTTCTTGGGAATCGGCGGGTTCTGGCGCGGCCCCTCCATCTTCAGGTCCCCGGTGGCGGCGCCGCCCAGCTTGACGGTGCCGGTCGGCTTGACGGTGTCCTTCTCGAGATCGAGGACATCGGGGTTGCTCGAGGCGGCTTTGACCGTCTTCCACACGACCTCGACGGTGTCCCCGACCTTGGCCTCGGCGGGCGCGGTCAGCCGCACCTCGGTGGTGCCCTGGACGGCCGGCAGTCCGGAGATGGCCGGGGGTATGCACTCCGTCTTGTACGAGATGTCGGCGGCCTGGGCCGGGCTCGCGGCCAGCAGCATGCCCGCCCCGCCGATCATCATCGCGACTCCCGCCGCGACCGTCCTGCGTTGCGTACTCACGAATGTCCCTTCGTCGTCGGTCCGTGCTCTGACGGTGCGGAATCAGGGGTGAACCACGGCAGCACGGCCGTGGTGGTGCCGGGGGACGGCGCGGGGCTCGCAGCCGGGGCGCGCCGCAGCTTCGGGAACCTCGCGGTCGCTCCGGCGCGCGGGGACGTACGCCGGCGGCCTCCGGCGTGGCCGGGCCGCGGCCGTGCCTTGTCGACGATCGCCATGCCGATACGGAAGACGGCCGCGGGTACGACGAGGCAGAGCAGGATCCAGAAGAGCGTCACGCCCCACGGGCGGCCGACCCCCCACGGCTGCTCGGCCAGCACCTTCGTGCCGTACTTCAGTGAGATCTGGTAGTCGCCGTGCGCGCCGGCCGTCAGCTCGACGGGCAGTTCGATACGGGCCTTGCGGCCGGGCTCGACGGTCCCGCGCCACTGCCGCTCCTCCCACTGGGCGGCGTAGACGCCGTGCGCGGTGCCGACCTGGAAGACCGGGTCCTTGACCGGTGCGGAGCCCAGATTGCCGACGGTGAACACCAGCCGGCGAGAAGGCGGGGCGCCGAACCACGTCAGCAGTCCGCTGTCACCCTCCAGCCGGGTGGCCGCGAGCACGGCGAGCTTCCCGTCGCCGGTCTCCTTGGGAAGCGGGGCGACGGGGTGGCCCGCCACCACGAACCCCGCGTCAACCAGAGCCTGTTCGCTGGTCACCGTGGCGACATGGACCACGCAGGGGCAGGGCGCGGGCGGCTCGGCGACGGGCATCTTCTTGGTGAAGGCACCCTTGTCGTCCGTGGTGACGGCGCGACCTTGCGCGTTGGCGCAGGAGTTGGTGCCGCCGATCACGCCGCGCGCGGGGGTGGACTGCCCGCAGATCAGCATCATGAGCAGGGTGTCGGGCCGCCATCCCCTGCCCTTGACGGTGACCTCGCCGCCCTTGCCCGCCTGCTTCTGCGAGAGCGTGACCACCGGTTCCGGTGCCGCCGCGGTGCGCCCTTCGGCCCCGGCCCCGGTCGCGGTGAACAGCAGGGCGGGCAGTAGCGCGGCCAGCAGTACGGCGAGCAGGGCGCCCGCCCGCCCGCGCCGCCCGCTCCGGAGTGCCGCCGGTCCGGTCCGTCCCGTCACGATTCCGCTCCCGCCTTCACCAAGTGCCTCTTGTCGCAGTACTGTTCGGGGTCCGGCGCCGGGACGGCGCCGTCGTCGTAGGGCGTGCCCCGCCGTGTCGCTCGCCGGCGCCGGAGGCCGTACGCACCGGCGGCGACCGCGACCAGGAGGAGCAGCGCGCCACCGGTCACCGGCGCCCAGGGCACGTAGGCCGCCGAGGCGGTCGCCTCGCCGTGCGCCCCGCCCGCCGCCGTGACGCGGAGCCGTACGGTGACGGAGCCGAGGGCGGGGGCGTCGCCCCATGGCTCGGTGAGCCGGACCCGCTGACCCGGCAGCAGTTCCAGGGGCAGGGCGCGGGTGGCGCGCCGCGGCAGGGCCCCGAACACCCCGTCCGCGCTGACGGACAAGCGGGGCACGAGGACCGCGTTGCCCCGGTTGACCAGCGTGTAGTGGACGGTCCCGCCGGTCAGCGTGACGTCCTCCACCGTGAGCGCGGCCAGTGTCGGTCCGCCGACCCGCAGTTGGACCTGTACGCCCACCGAGCGGCCGCCGCTCTCGGCGACGATCGCGCCCGGGTGGTCACCGGGCAGCGCGTCCTCGGGCACGGTGAAGGAGACCGGTACGTCGGCCCTGGTCCGGCCGGGCACCGTCACCTCGCCGCTCGCCGTCCGCAGCCAGGCCCCGGTCCCGGTGGAGCCGCGCGCACCGCGCACCGCGAAGCCGCCGTCGGCCGTGTTGTAGGCGTCGGCGCCGCGCAGCCGTACGGTGACCGGCTCCGGTCCCGGGTTGATGACCGAGAGCCGGTCCTCCAGGACGCTCCCGGGCAGGCCCTCCAGGTAGAAGTACGGCCTGCCCTCCTCCTGCCCGGTGCCGCTCGCCGCGGGCCGCGCCGTCCACGCCGGGCCGTCCGGGTGCTCGGTGGCACCGGCCGCCGGCGCCGTGGCGAGGGCGCACCACAGCGCGGCGAGCAGCGGCAGGGCCCGGGCGACGCGTCGCGTGGCGGACCGCGGTCGGACCGCGGGCACCGGGGCGTTCGGCGGTCGGACCGCGGGCACCGGGGCGGGGCGGACGGCGTGACCGGTCAGCGGCGGCATGGGCGGCTCCCTGGTGCATGACGGCGGCGTGCGGTTCGTGCGGGAGCGGGCCCGGTGCCTGCTGCTGCCCGCGGCGGCGACGGCGGCGGTTCGCGCGGGGGTCAGCCCGTGGCCCGCTGCCCGCGCCTGGTCAGCCACAGGACGCCGGCCGCTCCGGTCAGGAGCACCGTGCCGCCGAGGGTGCCGAGCGCCACGGCCGAGTCCAGCGGGCCCGTCCTGGGCAGCGACTCGTCGCTGTCCGGCGTGGTCGCCCCGCCGCCCGCGGCGGTGACGTCGAGGGAGAGCGAGGGGCCCGGGCTGTTCGCCGGGGTGCAGGTCGTCGTCGTACCGAGCGCCTTGATGGTGAGCACTCCGGCGGTGAAGTCGACCTTGCCGCTCTTCTTCGGGGTGTACGTCCCCGAGAGGTCGCTGATCTTGATGGGGCTGTTGGCGGGGATGGCAGCCGCGTTGGCCGGGCCGGATACCTGGACCTGTCCCGGGTCGGCGCCGCCCACCTTGATCACTGCGCTGGGGTTCATCGCCCCCTTGCCCAGCTCGACCGGGCTGGAGGAGACGCCCTTCTGGAAGGACATGGTGAGCTTGTAGCCGCTGCCGCTCTTCACGCTCTTGATGTCGATCGGCGAGACGGCGGCCTTGTCGCCGATCGGGGTCTTGCACTTGTAGTTGACGTCGACGACCGTCGCGTGGGCGGCGGGCGCGGCCAGCAGCACCACCGCGCCCGCCAGCCCGGACGCCAGCGCGAGAGCTGTTCGCTTCTGGTACGACACCTCGAGTTCCCCTCATGCCGGGAGTCGCCGTGCGCCGCTCCGCGCGGCCCGCATAACTGACGACACATCAGATTGGGCGCTCAAGGTACGCCCGGGGCCTTGTGGAGGGAAGACAAAGAGCGCGCCGATCCGGCGCGCTCTTCGAGGGACTTTCCCGGGACTCAGGAGCCCAGGGGGGCGAGCAGAGGAAACCCCGCGGGAGAGGGTCAGGCCGGGGCGGACAGCTCCGCCCAGACGGTCTTGCCGGGTTCGCCCGGCACGCGTACGACTCCCCAGTCCATGCAGAGCCGCTGCACGATGAACATGCCGTGGCCGCCGGGACGCCCCGCCCGGTGCGGGGTGCGGGGCGCGGGCTGTCCCGCTCCGCCGTCGGCGACCTCCACGCGCAGCGCCTTGGGCGTGCGGGCGATGCGGATCTCGTCGGGACCGTCCGCGTGCAGACACGCGTTGGTGACCAGCTCGGAGACGACCAGCAGGACGTCCTCGGCGGCGGCCCGGCGGTCGGCGGTCGAGGCGGGGAGCCAGCCCCAGTCGTGGAGCGCCTGGCGGGCGAAGTCACGGGCCGTCGGCACGATGCCGCTGACCTGCCGCAGCGACAGGGTGCGCCACTGCCTCTCCGCGGGCTCGACGGACGCGGCGGAGGGAACGCCGGAACGCGCGTCCGCGCGCGTGCCCGCGTCGGCGCGTGCACCCACGCCTGCGCCCTCCGGCTCGCGGCCGAGGTCGCCCGGCGGATGCTGCCGGGTGGTGCTCATCAGCGGTTCACCTCACCGATTCACCATGTCGCCATTGAACAGATACGAATACTGACGCGGACACCGTTACAGGTATCGCACGGAGACGAAGCGTGCAGGTCTTCCACGGTTCGCCGGGGTGTCTCCTGCCCGGCTTTGTGGTGACAACACCCACTTCGTCTACGCGGAAAGCGTGACGCGGGCGACAGAAGAGGTGCCCGGGGCGTCGAAACGCGCCACGATCAGGTCGCCAGGGCCTCTTCGAGGGAGTCATGGACGGTAAAGACCGCCTCGGCTCCGGTGATCTCGAAGACCCGCGCCACGACGGGCAGCATTCCGGCCAAATGGACCCCTCCCCCGGCGGCCTCCGCCTTGAGGCGTGCACCGAGCAGCACGTTGAGCCCGGTGGAATCACAGAACTCGAGTCGCGAGCAGTCGACCACCAGGCGCGTGCGCCCTTGCTCGACCGCGTGCTCCAAGGGTTCGCGCAGCAGGTCCGCCGTGTGGTGATCCAGCTCACCCACCGGCGTGACAACCTCACTACGGCCCTCGGTCCGGGTCTCGACCTGAAGCCGACCCCGGTTCGCGCTGCCGACCGTCCCGCGGTCCATGCCCGCCCCTCTTCGCCTCGTCACTGTCTGCATCGATGTACGTGCAGATGAGTCGCAACTGTCGCTGACGTCGTTAAAACAGTACGCGTTCCGTGCGCCACGTGGTAGCCGAAGACCTCAACAAACCGGACATATAGTGCCATTTAGAGCTTGTAACGAGCTGCAAGGACCGGGTAAGGGTAGGGGGACACCCGAAACACGGCCGGCTTGGAGGCGCCGCTTCACCGCAGGAACACGTATGGGCATCGGCAGCCATATGCCGAGAACGATGGAGGAGACCATGTCACCCCGGCTCGACGCATCGCGTACCCACGACGCGACGTCGGCATGTCCTCAGGGACTGACCGAATCAGACTCCCCTGCTGCGGCCGTCCTGGACGGCACGCGCAACAGCACCACCAGCAGTGGCAGTGACACCAGCAGTACCGAAGTCAACCGCAGCGCGGAAGACGTGACCGGTCTCGAAGGACTTCCCGAGATCCCGCCCTACGCCGAGGTGGGGGCGCTGGATGCCAGGGCCCTGTCGAAGACGCTCTTCGCCCGGCTGGAGACCCTCGAAGAGGGCACGCACGAGTATTCCTACGTACGCAACACGCTCGTCGAACTGAACCTGGCCCTGGTCAAGTTCGCCGCCTCCCGGTTCCGCTCCCGCAGCGAACCCATGGAGGACATCATCCAGGTCGGCACCATCGGCCTGATCAAGGCGATCGACCGGTTCGAACTCAGCCGCGGCGTCGAGTTCCCGACCTTCGCGATGCCGACCATCATCGGCGAGATCAAGCGCTTCTTCCGCGACACCAGCTGGTCCGTGCGCGTACCGCGCCGCCTGCAGGAGTTGCGGCTCGACCTGGCCAAGGCGGGCGACGAGCTCGCCCAGCAGCTGGACCGCGCGCCCACCGTGGGCGAGCTCGCCGACCGCCTCGGCATCACTCACGACGAGGTCGTCGAGGGCATGGCCGCGAGCAACGCGTACACCGCGAGCTCGCTGGACGCCAAGCCCGAGGAGGACGAGAACGAGGGCGCGCTGGCCGACCGGATCGGCTACGAGGACCACGGCCTCGAAGGCATCGAGTACGTCGAGTCCCTGAAGCCGCTGATCGCCGCGCTGCCGGGCCGCGACCGGACGATCCTCTCGCTCCGGTTCGTCGCCAACATGACGCAGTCGGAGATCGGCGACGAGCTCGGCATCTCGCAGATGCACGTGTCGCGGCTGCTCTCCCGCACCCTGGTCAAGCTCCGCAAGGGACTGACCCTGGAGGAGTGAACGAGCGCCCCGCGCCGCCGCCGCGCGTGCGGGACCGCCGGATCAAGGACCTGCCCCGCCTGGGGGCAGGTCCTTCCGCGTTTCCGAGGCTGGTCAGCTGCTGCGGGATGCCACGACGCGCTCACCGCGGCGCCAGACCTCGTGGACCAGCGGTACGCCCGGCCGGTAGGCGAGGTGGACGTGGCTGGGGGCGTCGAGGATCACCAGGTCGGCGCGGGCACCAGGGGTGATCCGGCCGACGTCCTGGCGGCGCAGTGCGGCCGCGCCGCCCGCCGTGGCGGACCAGAGGGCCTCGTCGGGGGTCATGCCCATGTCGCGGACGGCGAGGGCGATGCAGAACGGCACGGACGAGGTGAACGAGGAGCCGGGGTTGCAGTCCGTGGACAGCGCGACCGTGGCGCCCGCGTCGAGCAGGCGCCGGGCGTCGGGCCAGGGCGCCCGGGTGGAGAACTCCGCGCCGGGGAGCAGCGTGGCGACGGTCTGCGACTGGGCCAGGGCGTCGACGTCGGCGTCGGTGAGGTGGGTGCAGTGGTCGGCGGACGCGGCGTCGAGCTCGACGGCGAGCTGGACGCCAGGGCCGTGCCCGAGCTGGTTGGCGTGGATCCGGGGGTGGAGGCCCTTGGCGCGGCCCGCGGTCAGGATCGCCCGGGCCTGGTCGCCGTCGAACGCCCCCTTCTCGCAGAAGACGTCGATCCAACGGGCGTACGGGGCACAGGCGTCGAGCATCGGACCGGTGACCAGGCCGACGTATCCGGCCGGGTCGTCCGCATAGTCCGGGGAGACGATGTGGGCGCCGAGGAAGGTGACCTCGTCGGTGTGGCGGGCGGCGATGCGCAGGGCACGGGCCTCGTCCTCGACGGTGAGGCCGTAACCCGACTTGGTCTCGAACGTCGTCGTGCCCTGGCGCAGTGCCTCGGCCAGGTAGCGGGCGACGTTGGCGGAGAGCTCGTCGTCGGTGGCGGTGCGGGTGGCGGCGACGGTGGTCCTGATGCCCCCGGCGCTGTAGGCGCGGCCGGACATACGGGCGTTGAACTCCTGCGTCCGGTCGCCCGCGAAGACGAGGTGGGAGTGGGAGTCGACGAAGCCGGGGATCACGGCCCGGCCGGCCGCGTCGACGGCGTTGTCAGTGGCGGGTGCTTTGCTTGATTCACCGGTCCAGACGACCCGGTCGCCTTCGATGACGACGGCCGCGTCCTGGATCAGTCCGAGGGGGGAATTGTCACCGAGGGAGGGGTCGTTGGTGACCAGTGCGGAGATGTGGGTGATGGCGGTCGTCGTCATCGGGGGACTGCTCTCCTTATGCGTGGGCGGCCTTGGAGCCACCGCCCGGGTGCTCAGTGGTACAGGGCAGCGATGGCCTGCGCGAGCGCTCCGGGGACGTCGTCGACCGAGGCGTGATGTCCGTCGCGGACGAGGTGCCGGCCCGCGACCACGGTGTGGCGCACATCGGCCGCGGAGGCGGCGAATACCGCTGCTTCTGCTGCCAGGCGTGGCACCGGCCCCGCTGTTCTGACGGAGTCGAGGGCCACGGTCACGAGGTCTGCGGGAGCGCCCGGTTCGAGGATGCCCGCCTCCGGCCTGCCCAGTGCGGCGTGACCGTCGGCGGAGGCGGCGCGCAGCAGTGCGGCGGCCGTCCAGTGACCGCGGGTCCGGGTGCGCAGGCGCTCGTTGAGCTCCATCGCCCGGGCCTCTTCGAACAGGTCGATCACGGCGTGGCTGTCGCTGCCGAGGGAGAGCGGCGATCCGGCGCGCTGGAGGGCGGCCGCGGGGCCGATGCCGTCGGCCAGGTCGCGTTCGGTGGTCGGGCACATGCAGGTGCCGGTGGAGGTCGAGCCGATGAGTTCGATGTCCTCGGCGTTGAGGTGGGTGTTATGGATGCCGGTGGTGCCCGGGCCGAGGACCCCGTGGTCGGCGAGGAGCCGGGTGGGGGTGCGGCCGTGCGCGGCGAGGCAGGCGTCGTTCTCCGCGGTCTGCTCGGAGAGGTGGACGTGGAGCGGGGCGTGCCGCTCCTGCGCCCACTGGGCGACGGTGGTGAGCTGGTCGGCGGGGACCGCCCGCACGGAGTGGATCGCGGCACCGATCAGGGCGTGCTCGTCGCCCTTGAGCAGGGCGGCGCGTTCCGCCCAGGAGTCGGCGGTCGTGTCGGAGAAGCGCAGCTGGTGCTGGTCGGGCTTCTGGTACTGGGAGGGCCTGCGGCCGAATCCGGCGGCGAGGTAGGCGGTGTCCAGCAGGGTGATCCGGATGCCGGCCTCGCGGGCGGCCGCGATCAGGGCCTCGCCCATCGCATTGGGGTTGTCGTACGGGACACCGCCCGGCCCGTGGTGCAGATAGTGGAATTCGCCGACCGCGGTGATGCCGGCCAGCGCCATCTCGGCGTACACGGCCCGGGCCAGGTCGTAGTAGGTGTCGGGAGTGAGCCGGGACGCGACCTGGTACATGATCTCGCGCCAGGTCCAGAAGGTGCCGGAGCCGACCTGGACGGTGGAGCGCAGGGCGCGGTGGAAGGCGTGCGAATGGGTGTTGGCGAGACCGGGCAGGGTGAGCCCGCGCAGCGCGGTCGCGCCGGGCGGCGGCGAGTCGACGCCGGTCCGCACCCCTGCGATGCGTCCGCCGGCCACCTCCAGGACGACGTCCGGTTCGACATGGGTGCCGAGCCAGGCATGGGACAGCCAGTACGTCACGGTGACGGGCTTGCCCGTCGCTTCCGTCGTCATCGGCACGCGAGACCTTCCAGTACGTCGGCGAGTGCGATCACCCCGGCCACGCAGTCGTCCTCGGCGGCGTGCTCGGCCGGCGAGTGCGAGATCCCGGTGGGGTTCCGTACGAACAGCATGGCCGTAGGGACCGAAGCGGACAAAATACCCGCATCGTGTCCGGCTCCGGTGCCGAGTACGGGAACGTCGCGCCCGGTGTCCCGGATGGTGGAGCCCTTGAGGATCACGCCCAGCTCGTCGCGCAGGGCGTGCTGGAACTCCACCACGGGGGTGAAGGACTCCCGTACGACGTCCAGGTCGATCCCGGCCCGCCCGGCGTGCTCCCGGGCCGCCCGCTCGATGCCGGCGACGACGGTGTCCAGGGTGTCCTGGTCGGCGGCGCGGGAGTCGAGCCATCCGCGCACGAGGGAGGGGATGGCGTTGACACCGTTCGGCTCGACGGCGATCTTGCCGAAGGTGGCGAGGGCGCCGGCGAGTTCCGCCTCCCGGCGGGCCGCGAGCACGGTCTCGGCGTACGTGAGCATCGGGTCGCGGCGGTCGACGAGCCGGGTGGTGCCCGCGTGGTTGGCCTCGCCCCGGAAGTCGAACCGCCAGCGTCCGTGCGGCCAGATCGCGGAGGCGATGCCGACCGGGTCGCCGGTGAGGTCGAGGGCGCGGCCCTGCTCGACATGGAGCTCGACGAACGCACCGATACGGGCGAGCCGTGCGGGGTCCGGGCCGATGGCGTCGGGGTCGTACCCGGCCGCCTCCATGGCCTGCGGCAGCGTGATGCCGTCACCGTCGCGCAGCCGGTGCGCGGCCTCGACGGTCAGCTGTCCGGCGGCGAGCCGGGAGCCGACACAGGCGAGGCCGAAGCGGGCCCCCTCCTCGTCACCGAAGTTGGTGATGGCCAGCGGCCGGGTGAACTCCACTCCCCTGCGGCGGAGTTCATCGAGCGCGGCGAAGGAGGACACGACCCCGAGCGGCCCGTCGAAGGCGCCGCCGTCCGGGACGGAGTCGAGGTGCGAGCCGGTGACGACGGCGTCCCCGGCCAGGGGATCGCCGAGCCAGGCCCACTGGTTGCCGTTGCGGTCCACCTCGCAGTCGAGGCCGCGGGCCTCGGCCTGCATCCGGAACCAGAGGCGGCAGTCGGCGTCGGCCCCGGTCCAGGCGTAGCGCCGGTAGCCGCCGGACTCGGCGTTGCGGCCGATGTTCCGCAGCGAGGCCCACATCGCATGGAAGGTGGGGCTCACGCGGCGGTCCCGCCCGTGCCGGACGTGTCGCCCGTGCCTCCCTCGCGCATGGGGACCCTGACCCCGCGCTCCGCGGCGACGGACTCCGCGATGTCGTATCCGGCGTCCACGTGCCGGATGACACCCATGCCCGGGTCGTTGGTCAGCACCCGGCGGATCTTCTCGCCCGCCAGCTTCGTCCCGTCGGCGACCGTGACCTGTCCGGCGTGGAGGGAGCGGCCCATGCCCACACCGCCACCGTGGTGGATGGAGACCCAGGAGGCGCCGGACGCCACGTTGACCATCGCGTTCAGCAGCGGCCAGTCGGCGATCGCGTCGGAGCCGTCGAGCATGGCCTCGGTCTCCCGGTACGGGGAGGCCACGGAGCCGCAGTCGAGGTGGTCGCGCCCGATGGCCAGTGGCGCCGCGAGCTCGCCGCTCGCCACCATGTCGTTGAACCGCTCGCCGGCCCGGTCCCGTTCGCCGTAGCCGAGCCAGCAGATGCGGGCGGGCAGGCCCTGGAAGTGGACGCGCTCGCCGGCCATCTTGATCCAGCGGTGCAGGGACTCGTTCTCCGGGAAGAGCTCCAGCATCGCCTTGTCGGTCTTGTGGATGTCGGACGCCTCGCCGGACAGCGCGGCCCAGCGGAACGGGCCCCTGCCCTCGCAGAACAGCGGCCGGATGTAGGCGGGCACGAAGCCGGGGAAGTCGAAGGCCCGCTCATACCCGGCGAGTTGCGCCTCGCCGCGGATCGAGTTGCCGTAGTCGAAGACCTCCGCACCGGCGTCCATGAAGCCGACCATCGCCTCGACGTGACGGGCCATCGACTCCCGCGCGCGCTGGGTGAAGTCGGCGGGCTTCTCGGTGGCGTACGACGCCATGTCGTCGAAGTCGACGCCGAGCGGGAGGTAGGCCAGCGGGTCGTGCGCGCTGGTCTGGTCGGTGACGATGTCGATGGGGGCGCCCTCGGCGAGCATCCGGGGCAGCAGCTCCGCCGCGTTGCCGAGCAGGCCGATCGAGAGCGGCTTGCGGGCGTCCCTCGCCTCGGTGGCCAGCTGGAGGGCGTGCTCCAGGTTGTCCGCCTTCACGTCCAGGAAGCGGTGCTCGATGCGTCGCTCGATGGCGCGCGGGTCGCAGTCGATGCAGATCGCGACGCCGTCGTTCATCGTCACGGCGAGCGGCTGCGCGCCGCCCATGCCGCCGAGCCCGGCGGTCAGCGTGATCGTCCCGGCCAGCGTGCCGCCGAACTTCTTCGCGGCGACGGCGGCGAACGTCTCGTACGTGCCCTGCAGGATGCCTTGCGTACCGATGTAGATCCACGATCCGGCGGTCATCTGACCGTACATGGTGAGCCCGAGCGCCTCCAGGCGGCGGAACTCCTCCCAGTTCGCCCAGTCGCCGACCAGGTTGGAGTTGGCGATCAGGACCCTCGGGGCCCACTCGTGCGTCTGCATCACACCGACGGGCCGCCCCGACTGGACGAGCATCGTCTCGTCCTGCTTGAGCGTCTGCAGCGTGCGGACCATCGCGTCGAACGAACGCCAGTCGCGGGCCGCCTTGCCCGTGCCGCCGTAGACGACGAGCTTGTCGGGGTGCTCGGCGACCTCGGGGTCCAGGTTGTTCTGCAGCATGCGCAGAGCGGCTTCCTGCTGCCATCCCAGGGTGCTCAGTTCCGTACCGCGCGGTGCCCGTACGGGGCGGGGTCCTGACATGGCGGTGCCTCCTCGCGACTGTGAATTTTCTATTCACATCTTGAGCGGCTGAATAGCTCCAGTCAACAGGGTGGGAAGGACGACACCCGCCGGGCGGTCGTCCCAGCCCCGGGCGGGGCATTGTCCCGAACCCTCGGCATGTACCGATGGAAAATGCCAGAACCCCCACCTGGAGCGAGCACGTTGCGTAACCTCGGGGTCACAGCCGCACGCAGCGTCGGAGGGGAGTTCGCGTGCCCGGAATCGACGAGTGCCTGCTCGACGTCATGAGACTGCCCGGCGCCCGGGGCGCCGCCGTGGTCGACTGGACGAGCGGTCTCGCTCTCGGCACCATCGGTGACTCGCCGCACGGCGACCACGAGTCCACCGCCGCGGAGACGGCGGAGGTGGCGCGGATGGCGGCCGAACAGCCCGCCTTCGCGACCGGCTTACCGCAGGCGTCGACCGGCGTGGACGATGCGGCGGTCACGGGGACGCCGCCACCCGTCGAGGACGTCATCGTCACCACCCGCGCCGACTATCACATCCTCCGGTTCGTCGAGACGGACTTCGACAGCAGTGTCTTCCTCCACCTGTGGCTGGACCGCGCGGAGGGCAATCTGGCGCTGGCCCGGATACGGCTGGGCGAGATGGCCGAGCGGCTGGTCCTGGCATGAGCGCCACCACCGCCTCCGCCCCGGCCGCCGTCCTCTCGCCCATGCTCCAGCGCCTCGCCGCCGAACGGGCCACCGGCGCCCTGATGCGCGACCGCGGCACCCTCTACCTGGCGGACGGCGAGGTCGTGCACGCCGAGAGCCCCGCCACCCCCGGCATCGACGTCCTGCTCACCCGGGGCGGCGCCCTGCACCGCGAGGGCTGGTGGGAAGCGGTCGCCCAGGCCGGTGCCGGACAGCGGGTGGGCCGCTACCTCGTGGACAGCGGCCGGGTGCCGGGCGGCGCCCTGGAGCTGTGCCACCTGGGTGCGCTGTACGACGCGGCGTTCTTCGCCCTCGCTCCGACCCGGACCCCGGCCCGCTTCCGTTACGGGGTCGCCCACTGGATCGGCCCGGTCCGCCCCGTCCCCGTGGAGGCCGTGCAGCGCGAGACGCTCCGCCGCCGGGAGCTGCTGGACCGGATCTGGCCGGAGGCCGTCACCGACAGCGCCCCGCTCGTACGGACCGGCCACCCGTCCGACGCCCCCGTGCCGCCCCGCCAGCGCCGCGTACTGGAGCGCGTGGACGGAGTGCGTACGGCGACGGACATCGCGCAGGAACTGGGCAGATCGGCGTTCCACACCCTGGTCGACCTGCGCCGGCTGGCAGCCGCCGGACTGGTCGCGGCGGTACGGGAGACGGCGGGCCCGTCCGCCGCCGGCCGGATCACGCTCCCCGAGGTCACGGCCGACCCCGACGTCGCCCTGCTGCGCCGGCTCCGAGACGCATTGGAGGCTTTGTGATACGCGCGCTCAGACAGCGTGCCGGGAGGAGACAGCTGATGGTGCCCGACGCCGAAGTGCAGGATGTCCTGGCCGAACTCCAGCGGTTACGGGCCCGGGTTCCGCTCCTCTCCGGCGCCCTGGCGGCCAGCACCGACGGCCTCGTCCTGGCCCATGACACGCCGGGAGTCGAGGCGGAGGGCGTCGCCGCGCTGACCGCCGCCGCGCTCGGCGTCTCGATCCGGATGACGGACGCGACCGGCCGCGGCGGCTTCCGCGAACTCCTCGTACGTGGCGGGACGGGCTACATCGCGACGTACGCCGCCGGTTCCTCGGCCGTACTGACCCTGCTCGCCGAGGACCGGATCAACGTGGGCCGGCTCCATCTGGAGGGCCGCAGGTCCAGCTCCCGGATCGGCGAACTCGTCGACGCGGCCCTGGAACGCGCGCCCCGGCCCGCCCCCGGCCCCCGGGCCCCCACGCAGCCCCCGCACCAGCCGGGCGCCCTGCCGCACCGCACCACGTGACTCCGGACAAGCCCGGCACGACCCAGAAACGGAACCGGTCGCCCCGACCGGTCAGGGAAAGGAAACGAGCACTCATGGCGAACACCGAAGCGTCACTGAAGGAAGCGATGTCGTCCATCGAGGGCACCCTCGGTGTCGCCCTCGTCGACTACACGAGCGGCATGGCACTGGGCACCCTCGGCGGCGGCAAGGACTTCAACCTGGAGGTCGCGGCCGCGGGCAACACCGACGTCGTACGCGCCAAGCTCCGCACGATGGAGCACCTCGGCATCCAGGACGAGATCGAGGACATCCTGATCACCCTGAGCGCCCAGTACCACCTGATCCGGCTGCTCAAGGCCCGGGGGAACAACGGCCTGTTCCTCTACCTGGTGCTGGACTCCGGGCGGGCGAACCTGGCGATGGCCCGCCACCAGCTGAAGAAGATCGAGGCCGAACTGGAGGTCTGACGGGGCGCGGGGTTCCGTCCTCAAGCGCCGGACAGGCTTGTGTGCGGGTCCCCCGCCGGTGCGCCACGCCGGGGGGACCCCGCACCCCCACCCACGGCGTAGCGCGCCCCCGCAACACGGAGCACCCGCACCCACCGAGCCCGTCCGGCGCTTGAGGACGGAACCCTCCGCCCCGGACCGGGGCAACCGTTACTCGACGAAGAGCCCCCGGGCCACCGCACCCGCGTCGAACGACTCCAGGCGCGCCTGCGCGTCGGGCAGCGCGTCGCACATGGCCTCCAGCAGCACCCGCCCCAGCAGCATCGGCGCGCAGGCGGTGTCGAAGGCGAGCCCCGTGCCGACGGCGGCGGGGATCAGCACGTCGCTGTGCGCGGCCACCGGGGCGAAGGCGGAGTCGGCGACCGACACCACGGCAAGGCCCTGGTCCCGGGCGTAGGCGAGGGCGTCGACGACCTCGCGGGGGTGACGCGGCAGCGCGAAGCAGATCAGCGCGCTCGCACCGGCCCGCCGCGCCGCGTCGATGCGGTCGTGCAACATGCTGCCGCCCTCGTCGAGCACCCGGACGTCCGGGTGCACCTTGGCGGCGAAGTAGCCGAAGCCCCGCGCCTGCGAGGACGCGGCGCGCAGCCCGAGGACGAGCAGGGGCCGCGAGGCGGCGAGGAGCCGGCCGGCCCGTTCGACGGGCCCCGGGTCGGCGAGCAGTTCGGCGAGGTGGCGCAGATTCTCGATCTCACCGAGCACCGCCTGCTGGTACTCGTTGCAGGCGTCCTCCCCGCCCTCCGCGACGGAGCCCGCCGGGGCGACCTCGCGCAGGTGCTTGCGCAGCGCGGGATAGCCGTCGAACCCAAGGGCGACGGCGAACCGGGTGACGGAGGGCTGGCTGACGCCGGCCAGTTCGGCCAGTTCGACGCTCGAGAGGAACGGGGCGTCGCCGGCCCTGCGCACCATGGAGTGCGCGATGCGCCGCTGTGTGGGCGTGAGCCTGCGCCCCTCGAACAGCTGCTGCAGACGCGCGCCCGGGCTGCTCCCGCTCATCCTGTCCCCTCGGTAGATGCGTCGCGCCGGGATCCGGCACCGACGAATCCATTCAGCCAGCAAGCCGTCTGCATGTCCATATGCAGACGGTGCGGAGAAACAGGGGGGTTAGCCCCACTGACCCGGCCGCCCCCGCTTCGTACCGTGGAACCATGGACGCAGCCGACACCGAGCTCAAGAAGGAGCTCAACGCCACCCTGCAGGCCCGCAGCGAGCTGGGGGCCGACTACGAGTCCGCGCTCGTCGAGTCGTTTCTGGAGAAGGTCGAGCAGCGGCTGGACGGCACGCTCGACCGCCGGGTCCGGCGGCATCTCGCGGAGCAGCAGATCACCGTCGCCCGGGGAGCGCGCGCTCCGGAGCCGCCCCTGGGGCACTTCGGGGAACGCTTCGGCTTCGGGATCATCTCGCTGGTCCTGGCGATCCCGCTGTCCGCCATCGGCGTCGCGAACGCGGGCATCGAGGGGCTGGTCGTGGCCTGGCTCGGGATCGTCGGGGTCAACGTCTTCCAGGCGGGTCACGGCGGACGGCGGTTCAGGCGGCGGGAGACCGAGCGGCGGCAGGCCTCCGAATGGGAGGACTGAACGGCGGTCACGCCTGACGGGTCGGCAGCACGACCACCTGGCGCAGGTTGATGTGGCGCGCGCGGCTGGTGGTGTACGCGATGAGGTCGGCGATCTCGTCGCTCGAAAGGCCGCCGAGCGCGTCGAACATGCCGTCGAGCTGGCCGCTGAGTTCGGCGTTGTCGACGTGTCCGGCCAGTTCTGAGTCGGTGAGGCCGGGCTCGATGTTCGTGACGCGGACGTCGCGCGGGCCGAGTTCGGTGCGCAGCGAGGCCGACAGGTAGGTGAGCGCGGCCTTCGTCGCGCCGTACACGGCGTAGTTGGGGAACGTGACGTGCGCGCCGATCGACGAGATGTTGACCAGGTCCGCGGTACGGCCCTGGGCGGCGGCCGCCACCAGGTCGGCGGTGAATGCCCGGATGACGCGCAGGGCGCCCGCCACATTGGTGTCGAGCATCCGCTGCCACTCGTCGGCGCGGCCCGCGTCCACGGGGTTCGGCAGCATCACACCGGCCGCGTTGACCACCAGGTCCACCGGGCCGAACTCCGCGTGCACCCGCTCGGCGGCGGCGTCCACGGACGCCTGGCCGGTGACGTCGGTGACCACGGCGAGTGCCTGACCGCCATCGGCGGTGATCTTGGCGGCGAGCTCCTCCAGCCGCTCCGCGCGGCGGGCCAGCAGGGCCACCCGCACGCCCTGGTCGGCGAGCAGCCGGGCGGTCGCGTGCCCCATGCCGCTGGCGGCTCCGGTGATGACGGCGGTGCGGCCTGCGAGCGTCGCGTACGGCATGTCGGTACTCCTTGAGGTGATGCCCAGGGGTGCTTCCCCGGCCTGGGCTCCACTCTGCGGCGGCGCGTGGCGGCTACCCAGGGATGCGTCTTTCCTGGGTCCGGCAGTACCAGGCTGGGAAACGGCCGGTCTTCTACGATCGGCGGCATGGACGGCGACCTCGGAGACTTCCTCCGCTCACGACGTGCCCGCATTCAGCCCGAGGACGTGGGGCTGAACTCGTACGGCCGCAGGCGTGTTCCCGGGCTTCGGCGCGAGGAGGTCGCGCAGCTCGCCGGGGTGAGCGTCGACTACTACATCCGTCTGGAACAGGGGCGCGGCCCCAGCGTCTCGGACGCCGTGCTCGACGCGATAGCCCGGGTACTCCGGCTGGACGGGACGGAGCACGCCTATCTGCGTACGGTGGCCCGCCCGGCGCCGCGCAAGGCCGCGCCGGCCGCCGCGCAGCGGGTGCGGCCGGGGCTGCGGGTGCTCCTGGACTCGTTCGACCGGGCGCCCGCCTTCCTGCTGGGCCGGCGGATGGACGTGCTGGCGTGGAACGCGCTGGGGGACGCGGTCGTCGGCTTCTCCCGGATGGCCGCCACCGAGCGCAACATGCCGCGGCAGACGTTCCTGGAGCCGGCGGCGCGGGAGCTGTACCCGGACTGGCCGGCCGTGGCGGCGGAGACGGTCGCGCATCTGCGGCTGGACGCCGGGCTTCACCCCGATGACAAGGAGCTCGCCACCCTGGTCGGCGAACTGGCCATGAAGAGCGAGGACTTCCGCCGTCTGTGGGCGGACCACCAGGTGAAGGCGAAGACGTACGGCGTGAAGCGGATCGACCACCCGGTCGTGGGCGCGCTGACGCTGCCGTACGAGACGCTCGGCGTGCCCGGCGATCCCAGTCAGTCGCTGGTGGTCTACGCCCCGGAGCCCGGTTCGGAGACGGCGGAGCGCATCGCGCTCCTCGCGAGCTGGGCGGCAGCGCCTCAGCCGCAGGAGGGGGTGTGTCGCGGGGACCGCCGCACCCCCGGTTTCCCAGGGGGCGGGACGACGGCGGTCCCCGCGAAGGACACGGGTCCGGGTCAGGGCCGGTCTCCGCATCCGGGCGACGGTGGAGGTCCGGGAGCCGCTCCGTAGTCCGTGTCGCCGTTTTGGTGCCGGCGGGTTTCCCTGCCGACACCCACTAATCTGCCGGACGCGTGTTAAGCCGGTGCTGCGCCCACGTGACACGCTCGTACCGTTTACGCGAATCCCGCGGCCGCTTACGGCTGGGCGGGCGTCGCCGAAGCGTCCTTGGCGAGGAACGCCAGCAGGTCCTGGCGGCTGACCACGCCCTTCGGCTTGCCCTCCACCAGCACGATCGCCGCGTCCGCCGCGCCGGTGCCGCCGAGCACCGCCATCAGGTCCTCGACCGGTTCGCCGGAGCCGACCTGCGGCAGCGGCGGCGACATGTGCTTCTCGAGCGGGTCCGTGAGGGAGGCCCGCTGGGCGAAGAGGGCGTTCAGCAGTTCCCGTTCGACGACGGAGCCGATGACCTCGGCGGCCATCACGTCCGGGTGGCCGGCGCCGGGCTTCACGATCGGCATCTGGGAGACGCCGTACTCGCGCAGCACGTCGATCGCCTCGCCGACGGTCTCCTCCGGGTGCATGTGGACGAGCGTCGGGATCGGGCCCGCCTTGTAGTCGAGGACGTCGGCGACCCGGGCGGACGGGCCGGTGTCCTCAAGGAAGCCGTAGTCGGCCATCCACTCGTCGTTGAAGATCTTGCTCAGGTAGCCGCGGCCGCTGTCCGGCAGCAGGACGACGACCACGTCCTCGGGCCCGAGCCGCTTGGCGACCTCCAGGGCTCCGACGACCGCCATGCCGCAGGAACCGCCGACGAGCAGCCCCTCCTCCTTGGCGAGGCGGCGGGTCATCTGGAAGGAGTCCTTGTCGGACACGGCGACGATCTCGTCGGTGACGGTCCGGTCGTACGCCGACGGCCAGAAGTCCTCGCCGACGCCCTCGACGAGATACGGCCGGCCGGAGCCGCCTGAGTAGACCGAGCCCTCCGGGTCCGCGCCGATGACCTTGACGGCGCCGCCGCTCGCCTCCTTCAGGTAGCGGCCGGTGCCGGTGATCGTGCCGCCGGTGCCGACCCCCGCCACGAAGTGGGTGATCTTCCCGTCCGTCTGCTCCCACAGCTCGGGACCGGTGGTCTCGTAGTGGGAGCGCGGGTTGTTCGGGTTGGAGTACTGGTCGGGTTTCCAGGCTCCCGGCGTCTCACGGACCAGCCGGTCCGAGACGTTGTAGTACGAGTCCGGGTGCTCGGGGTCGACCGCCGTGGGGCAGACGACGACCTCGGCACCGTAGGCGCGCAGCACGTTGATCTTGTCCGTGGACACCTTGTCCGGGCAGACGAAGACGCACTTGTAGCCCTTCTGCTGCGCGACGATCGCCAGGCCGACGCCCGTGTTGCCGCTGGTCGGCTCGACGATCGTGCCGCCGGGCTTCAGCTCGCCGCTCTGCTCGGCGGCCTCGATCATGCGCAGGGCGATCCGGTCCTTGACCGATCCGCCGGGGTTGAAGTACTCGACCTTGGCCAGGACCGTCGCCTGGATGCCGGCCGTCACACTGCGCAGCCTCACCAGCGGGGTATTGCCTACGAGACTGATCATCGAATCGTGGAATTGCACCGTGTACTCCGGGGTCTCCGAGATGGTGCCGCAAGAGTATGCGTACGGGCACGAGATTGGGCGAAGCGATTGAACGACGGCCACTTGGGGGCAGTTAGCTCTGTGTACGGCGGTACGACGGTCGGGTGAGGCCGTCAAGGCTTACGAGGAGGTGGACCGGACTGTGTCGAGGGCGAGGGTGGCACGGCGGATCGCGGCGGGCGCGGCCTACGGCGGTGGCAGCATCGGGCTGCTGGGCGCCGCGGCGGCAGGCGTCCTGCTGGCGGAGGTCCAGCTGGCGAAGCGGCAGGTGGGGGGCGGCACCGCACCGGTCCCGCCGAGTGCGGACGGACGGTACGGGGTCGCCTTCACCGGCCCCGCCGAGCCGCTGCGGCTCGGGCTCCTCGGGGACTCCACCGCGGCCGGGCAGGGGGTGCGCCGGGCCGGGCAGACGCCGGGGGCGCTGCTCGCGTCGGGGCTCGCGGCGGTGTCGGAGCGGCCGGTGGACCTGCGGAACGTCGCGCAGCCGGGCGCCCAGTCGGACGATCTGGAGCGGCAGGTCTCGCTGCTGCTCGCGGACCCCGCCCGGGTGCCGGACGTCTGCGTGATCATGATCGGTGCGAACGACGTCACCCACCGGATGCCCGCCACCCAGTCGGTGCGCTGCCTGACGACGGCGGTGCGCAGGCTGCGTACGGCGGGGGCCGAGGTGGTCGTGGGCACCTGCCCGGACCTGGGCACGATCGAGCCCGTCTACCAGCCGCTGCGGTGGATGGCCCGGCGGGTGAGCCGGCAGCTGGCGGCGGCGCAGACGATCGGCTCGGTGGAGCAGGGCGGGCGCACGGTGTCGCTGGGCGACCTGCTGGGCCCGGAGTTCGAGGCGAACCCGCGGGAGCTGTTCGGTCCGGACAACTACCACCCGTCGGCGGAGGGCTACGCGACGGCCGCGATGGCGATGCTGCCGACGCTCTGCGCGGTGCTGGGCCTGTGGCCGGAGACCGACCGGCTGGACGGCGCCCGGCGCGAGGACATGCTGCCGGTGGCCAAGGCGGCCTCCCAGGCGGCCAAGGAGGCCGGTACGGAGGTCACGGGAGCCCGGGCGCCCTGGGCGCTGCTCAAGCACCGCAGGCGGCGGCGTCTGCCCGCGGCCACGGAGCCGCACCCGCACCCGGAGATGCACCGGGAGGTGGGGGGCTCGACGCGGGTGGAGCGGCGCCCGGACACCGACACGGACACTTCGCCGAGGCACGCCTGACGGCGTTCCGCGCGGGCTCCGCACCCCTCTCCGCCCACGAACTGAGCGGTTGCTTAGAAAAGAGGCCCGCATCACACGCCCTGTCGGGTGACCTCAGCAGTACGTCCGGGTAACTTCCAGAGCAGTCCTGCCAGACAGCCTTCCAGCCCTCATGGAGCCGCGTGATGCCCGAAGCCGTGATCGTCTCTGCTGCCCGTTCGCCCATCGGCCGGGCCTTCAAGGGTTCGCTGAAGGGCCTGCGCGCGGACGACCTGACCGCCACGATCATCCAGACCGCCCTCGCCAAGGTCCCCGAGCTGGACCCGAAGGACATCGACGACCTGATGCTCGGCTGCGGCCTCCCCGGCGGCGAGCAGGGCAACAACCTCGGCCGCATCATCGCCGTGCAGATGGGGATGGACCACCTTCCCGGCTGTACGGTCACGCGCTACTGCTCGTCCTCCCTGCAGACCAGCCGCATGGCGCTGCACGCCATCAAGGCCGGCGAGGGCGACGTCTTCATCTCCGCCGGCGTGGAGATGGTGTCCCGGTTCGTGAAGGGCAACTCCGACAGCCTGCCGGACACCCGCAACCCGCTCTTCGCCGACGCCGAGGCCCGCACCGCGGCCCGCGCCGAGGAGTCCGGTGCGAGCTGGCACGACCCGCGCGAGGACGGCCTGGTCCCGGACGCGTACATCGCGATGGGGCAGACGGCGGAGAACCTGGCCCGGATCAAGGGCGTCACCCGTCAGGACATGGACGAGTTCGGCGTACGGTCGCAGAACCTCGCCGAGGAAGCCCTGAAGAACGGCTTCTGGGAGCGGGAGATCACCCCGGTGACGACCCCCGACGGCACGGTGGTCTCGAAGGACGACGGCCCGCGCGCGGGCGTCTCGCTGGAGGGCGTGCAGGGGCTGAAGCCGGTCTTCCGCCCCGACGGCCTGGTCACCGCGGCCAACTGCTGCCCGCTCAACGACGGCGCCGCGGCGCTCGTGATCATGTCCGACACCAAGGCGCGCGAGCTGGGCCTGACCCCGCTGGCCCGGATCGTCTCCACCGGCGTCTCCGGCCTCTCCCCCGAGATCATGGGCTACGGACCGGTCGAGGCGAGCAAGCAGGCGCTGAAGCGCGCGGGGCTGACGATCGACGACATCGACCTGGCCGAGATCAACGAGGCGTTCGCCGCCCAGGTGATCCCGTCCTACCGCGACCTGGGCCTGCCGCTGGACAAGGTCAACGTCAACGGCGGCGCGATCGCCGTCGGCCACCCCTTCGGCATGACCGGCGCCCGCATCACCGGCACGCTGATCAACAGCCTGCAGTTCCACGACAAGCAGTTCGGCCTGGAGACCATGTGCGTGGGCGGCGGCCAGGGCATGGCGATGGTGATCGAGCGGCTGAGCTGAACCCCGGCGCGGGGGCGGTGCACCGCCCCCGCGGCCCCGCCTTCTCGGTGACTCTCCGGATGCGCGGCCTCACCGGCCATCGGCGTCCGCCGGGCCCACACTGCCTTCCGGGTGTTCGGCCCGACGCGATGGCCGGTTCCGAGCCCCGACCGTGACCGAATCTCCCCCAGGATGTGACCTACGTCCTGGGGGAGAGCCATTCCCGCAGGTCACACCCGCACCAGGGTTAAACCCCGGGCCCAAAGACCTGTCCAATTCGTGACGTAATGCACTGACAGATGGTGCCGGTACAGGACAAGCTGATGTAGGAAGTCGGGGGATCGATTGAAACCGGGAGTATGTCAGTGAGCGCCATGCCTCTTGCCCTGTTGCTGACCACCGCCGCTGCCACGGCCGTGGGCGCTGCCGCTCTGCACGCCGCTCACGGGCTGCGTCAGCAGGTCGCCGCCCTCCGGAGGGAGCTGGCCGACAACCGCGCCCACCTTGCTTCCGTACCCGCTCAGGGCCGTAACGACGCCACCCCTGTCGCCGAAATACGCGCGGCGGTCGCCGAGGCGCTGGCCGAGGAGCGGGAGCGCGAGCTCGCCGAGGCCCGGGCGTTCTGGGCCACGCAGGAGGCGCGCGACGCCGCAGCCCCTTCCCTGCTGGGCGGCCTGGCCGGACTGGGCGAGGACGCCCCGTTCTTCATGCCTCGCCAGAGCGACTTCGCCGGGCTGGACGCGATGGACCTCGACGCCACCGAGGCGTTCGAGGAACTGACGGAGCTGGCCGAGCTGACGGAACTGGCCGACATGGCCGAGTTCCCGGAGACGGCCGAGTTCGCCGAGGACTCCCCCGAGCTGGCGGCGGCGCGCCGCCGCCACCCCTCGCACCCCGACTTCGTGCCCGTGCAGACGCCCGTCGTCACCGACCACGAGCGCACGGTGAACCGCCTGGAGGAGCTGGCCGACAGCCGGACGGAACTCTCCGACGTGCGCCCCGGCCCGCTCGGCACCCTCGACGTGTACGTCTTCGCCGACGGCACCACGCTCTGTATGACCCCCGGCCACCGCGAGACGGCCGAGCAGCTGGCCGCGGCGCTGCGGGCCGGTGAGCACCCCGTGCTCCTGGGCGGTTCCGGTGTCTCCGGCGCGTACGCGCTGACGTTCTCGTGCGGCAGGGACAACGTCTACATACTGGCCGACCGGGTCATCGCGAGCTTCTAGCCCGCGGACCGGTCTCCGGCCCCTTCCCGGGGCACAGCGGCCCTCGCCGGCCGCTGCCGCCGTCCCTCGCGCCGCCCCCTCGGGCCGGCGCGGTTATGCGAACGCCCGCGCCGCCGCTTCCTCGACGAACTGCACGGCCTCGTCCAGCTCCACGGACGGGGCCATTTCCAGTGCCACGGCCAGATCCCGCCCCGCGACGGCGAGTTGATCGCCGATGGCGAAGATCCCTGCGTCCGGCATGATCCGCGGCTCCCGGCCCGGCGCCTCGACGCGCTGGGCCCGCACCGCCAGTTCCCTGGCCACGGCCAGTCCCTCGGCCGCGGCTCCGCGCTGCAGCCTGCTCTGCGGGGCGGCGCGCAGCCGGTCGGCGAATCGGTCCACGGCGGTGATCAGGGGCGTCGTATCGAGCACTCCGCGACCCTACGCGCCCCTCCGGGATGGTTGCCAACGGGCCGTCGCTCGGGCACGGTGTCGGGAGGACCAGCAACGCGCACAACGCGTCGGAGGCGCCGATGTCACAAGTCCTGTCCGAAGAGACCCATCGCAATCTGCTCGCCAGAATCCCGCACTGCACCGGTCGTGAGATCTCCGACTGGCTCCGCACCGTCGAGGACGGCCCGGCTCTCCGCTTCGAGGAGAAGGTCAGCTGGCTGCGGAGCGAACACGACCTCGCCTACGGTCACGCGAAGGCACTCATCCACGAGTACGACCTGAGGAGAGCGGCCCGCAAGCTGCTGTAGGTATCCCTCCCTGGGCAACGGGAACGGCCCGCAGGCTCCTCGTCGGAGCCTGCGGGCCGTTTGACGTATCCGCCGCCTCGGGGACTAGTCGTCGCCGCTGAGGATGGAGAGCAGGCGCAGCATCTCCAGGTAGATCCACACCAGGGTCATGGTGAGGCCGAAGGCCGCCAGCCAGGACTCCTCGCGCGGAGCGCCGTACGCGATGCCGTCCTCGACCTGCTTGAAGTCCAGGGCCAGGAAGCACGCGCCGAGGACGATGCCGATGACGCCGAAGAGGATGCCGAGGCCGCCGCTGCGGAAGCCCAGGCCGTCACCGCCGCCGAACACGGCGAACAGCAGGTTGACCACCATCAGGAGCATGAAGCCCATGGCGGCGGCCATCACGAAGCCGTAGAACCGGCGGGTGACGCGGATCCAGCGCATCTTGTACGCGAGCAGCACACCGGCGAAGACACACATGGTGCCCAGCACCGCCTGCATCACGACGCCCGGTCCGATGTACGTGCTGACCGCGCTGGAGATCACCCCGAGGAAGACGCCCTCGAAGGCGGCGTACGAGATGATCAGCGCGGGGACGGGCTTGCGCTTGAAGGACTGGACGAGCGACAGCACGAAGGCGATCAGCGCGGCGCCGATCGCGATGCCGTACGACTTGCCCAGGTTGGCCTCGTCGACCGGCAGCAGGGCCCAGGCGGCCGCGGCGCCGAGCACGACCGTGCCCAGCGTCAGCGCCGTGCGCGTGACGACGTCGTCGATCGTCATCGCGCCGGAGCGCGCCGGCGCCTGCGGGGCGCCGTACTGGGTGTCCTGCTGGGCGTAGGGGTTGGTGGCGTACGGGTTCGGGGCGGTGCCCTGCGCGTACGGGTTGGCACCCGCTGCGGGGGCCCCGGCCTGCGGTGCCGCGGTGAAGCCCGCGTGCCCGTTGTCGCGGCTGAAGCCCCGTCGCGAGAAGACCGGGTTGCTGCTCCTCATCTCACTCCTCCATGGCCACCCAGCGTGGCCTTGGAACAAGAGTAATGGCTAGGCAAAACAATGTGCCTAGTGCCAGGGGAGGATCTTTCCGCGGCTGCCGGCCGGCGGAGCCGGCACCTCCTGGGTCGCGGCCCAGGAGGCGAGCAGGCGCAGGCCCTCTTCCGAGGGGGAGGCGGGTTCGGCGGTGTAGACGGTGAGGGTGAGTCCGGGTTCGGCGGCCATCTCGAGGCCTTCGTAGGCGAGGGTCAGCTCCCCGACGGCCCCGTGGTGGTAGCGCTTGGTGCCGGTGCCGTGGTGGCGGACGTTGTGGGCGCCCCAGCGCGTGCGGAAGTCGTCACTGCGGGTGGACAGCTCGCCGACGAGGTCGTGGAGGTCCTTGTCGTGGGGGTTGCGGCCGGCTTCCGTACGCAGGATGGCGACGGTGATGTCCGCGGCCTGGTCCCAGTCGGGGTAGAAGGTGCGGGAGGCGGGGTCCAGGAACAGGAAGCGGGCGAGGTTCGCCTGGTTGTCGGGCGCGGCGTAGACGTCGCTGTAGAAGGCGCGGGCGAGCTGGTTGGTCGCCAGGATGTCCATGCGGCCGTTGCGCACGAAAGCGGGCCCGGCCGTGATCGCGTCCAGCGTCCACTGCAGGCTGCGGTGCGCCGTCCACTGCCGGGTGGCGCGGCGGCGCGGGCGGCTGAGGACGTCGGAGCCGTCGGCGGCCTGGGCCAGGTGCAGGAGGTGGGCGCGCTCGGCGTCGTCGAGCCGCAGGGCCCGGGCGACGGCTTCAAGGACGGCGGGGGACACCCCGGCGAGGTGGCCGCGCTCCAGCTTGGCGTAGTACTCCACGCTCACGTCCGCCAGGGCCGCGACCTCACTGCGGCGCAGGCCCGGGACGCGCCGCCGGGGGCCGGAGGGCATGCCGGCCTGTTCTGGAGTGATCCTGGCTCGCCGCGAGGTGAGGAACTCACGGACCTCTTGACTGTTGTCCACGCCATCGACGGTACGTCCCGGGCGCGGCCGCAGGGGTGTACCGCCTGTACACCTCTCCGTGGTGACTCGCTGGGCGCGCGAGGAGCGGGTTACCTGGATGACGTAGAGCTTTCTGTCCGGCCGTGAACGCGGACGGGCAGTGAGCCCGCCACCGGCCTCCCGGGCGCGGCTTCCCGCCGCGTCCGCCAGGCCGGCGACCGCACCCGGCGTCCGGCTCCCCCGGTGCCCCGGCCTCGATACGTTACGTAAGGAACCCTCATGCGCGGCGCAGTGATCCACGCCCCCGGCGACGTCCGCTTCGAAACCCTGGACGACCCGAAGATCCTCCACCCGACCGACGCGGTCATCCGCACGGCCGTCACCTGTGTGTGCGGCTCCGACCTGTGGGCCTGGCGCGGCCTCGAGCCCATCGGTGACCCGCACCCGATGGGGCACGAGTACGTCGGCTTCGTCGAGGAGGTCGGCAGCGAGGTCACCTCGGTGAAGCCCGGGCAGTTCGTCGTGGGCTCGTTCGCGACCTCGGACAACACCTGCGCGAACTGCCGCAACGGCTTCCAGTCGAACTGTGTGCATCGCGAGTTCATGAGCACCTGCCAGGCCGATTACGTACGCATCCCCAACGCCCAGGGCACCCTGGTCGCCACCGACGAGCTGCCCGGCGAGGAGATGTGGCCCGGTCTGCTGGCCGTGTCCGACGTCATGGGCACCGGCTGGTGGGCGGCCGACGCCGCCGAGGTCCGGCCCGGCTCGACCGTCGTGGTCGTCGGTGACGGCGCGGTCGGCCTCTCCGCCGTGATCGCGGCCAAGGAGATGGGCGCGGAGCGCATCATCGCGATGTCACGGCACGAGTCCCGGCAGAAGCTCGCCCTGGAGTTCGGCGCCACCGACATCGTCACCGAGCGCGGCGACGAGGGCATCGCCCGGATCAAGGACCTGACCGACGGCATCGGCGCCGACTCCGTGCTGGAGTGCGTCGGGACCGCACAGGCCATGGCGCAGGCCCTGCACTCCACCCGCCCCGGCGGCAACGTCGGCTTCGTCGGCGTCCCGCACGAGGTCGCCGTCGACGGGCAGGAGCTCTTCTTCTCCCACGTCGGCCTGCGCGGCGGCCCCGCCCCCGTACGCCGCTACCTCCCCGACCTGATCGACCGGGTCCTGTCGGGCCGGATCAACCCGGGCAAGGTCTTCGACCTCACCCTGCCGCTGGACCAGGTCGCCGAGGGCTACAAGGCCATGGACGAACGCCGCGCCATCAAGGCCCTTCTCAAGCCCTGACCCAAGCCCTGACCCACCGCCCCTACGAAGGAGGCCCCATGCAGATCACCCGAAGCTCCCTCGACACCCTCAAGGGCCCCGCCGACTGGTTCACCGGCGATGTCTACATCGACCCGGTCGCCGCCGCCCCGGCCCCGTCCCGGGTCACCGCCTCGCTGGTGCACTTCATGCCCGGGGCGCGCACCCACTGGCACCGTCACCCGCTGGGCCAGACCGTCTTCGTCACCGAAGGGGTCGGCCTGTGCCAGCGCCGGGGCGGCCCCGTCGAGGTCATCCGGCCCGGCGACCGCGTCTTGTTCGAGGCCGACGAGGAGCACTGGCACAGCGCGGCGCCGAACCGGCTGATGGTCCACGTGGCCATCAACGAGGGCGACGCCGACCACGACGTCGTGCACTGGCTGACCCCCGTCACCGACGAGGAGTACGGCGCGGCGCCGCCCACCGCCTGACCCGGCCGCCGGGTGCGCGGTGGCTCAGTCGAGGCAGAACTCGTTGCCCTCGACGTCCTGCATGTTGAGGCACGACTCGTTCTCCTCGTCGGCGAGCAGAAGCCGGCCGCGTACGGCACCGAGCGGGAGCAGCCGTGCGCATGCGGCCTCGAGTGCGGCCAGGCGGGCCTCACCCACGAGTCCGGTACCGACCCGCACATCGAGGTGCACCCGGTTCTTGACGACCTTGCCCTCGGGAACCCGCTGGAAGAACAGCCGCGGACCGGCGCCCGACGGATCGGCGCACGCCGCGTACTCCGGCCCCGGCTGCCCGGGGACCTGCGCACGGTCGAACGCGTCCCAGCTGTCGAAGCCCTCGGGGAGCGACGCGACGTACCCCAGCACCTCGGACCAGAAGCGGGCGACGCGCACGGGTTCTGCGCAGTCGAAGGTGATTTGGACCTGCTTGATCGACATCATCGGTCAATCGTAGGGGCGGAGTGGTCGCCGGCGGCACAAGTTTTCGAGCGGCCCTCGCCCCTGACGGCGCGTCGATCGAGCCCCGCCCGACGGCGGCCCTTGACCTGGAGCGCGCTCCAGATCCGACGATGGGCGGCATGGAAACCAAAGACCCCCGGATCGTCCTCGGCACCATGGACTTCGGCACCCGCGTCGGCCCGGACCGCGCCTTCGCGATCCTCGATTCGTTCGTCGCAGGCGGCGGTGTCTGGCTCGACACCGCGAACTGCTACTCCTTCTGGGCCGACCCCGCCGGCGTCGGCGGCGCGAGCGAGCGCGTCTTCGGCGCCTGGCTGCGGGCCCGCCCCGGCGCACGTGACACGGTGCGGATCGCGACGAAGGTCCGCCACAATCCGCTCGTCCCGCACGCGGCGGAGAGCGCCGAGGGGCTCTCCGCGCGCGCCGTTCACGCCGGTGTGGAGGAGAGTCTGGGGCGGCTCGGCGTCGATCACGTCGATCTGCTGTGGGCCCACGCGGAGGACCGCGGCGTGCCGCTGGAGGAGACTGTCGAAGCCTTCGGCGACCTGGTCGCGAAGGGAGTGGCCCTGCGGATCGGGGCGGCGAACCATCCCGCCTGGCGCGTCGAGCGCGCCCGGTCGCTGGCACGGGAGCGGGGCGTGGAGCCGTGGACGTGCCTGCAACTGCGCCACTCGCTCGTCCAGCCGCGTCCCCTGACCCCCGTCGCGGAGGGCGGCCACCGTCTGCTCACCGCCGACGACCTCGACCTCGCACGGTCGGAGGGGCTCGCCGTGTGGTCGTACAGCTCCCTGATGTGGGGGTCCTACGTGCGCCCCGACAAGCCGCTGCCGTCCACCTATGATCACCCCGGAACCACCCGGGTCCTCGCGGTCCTGGACGGCATCGCCGACGAACTCGGGGCCACGCGCAATCAGATCGTCCTCGCGTGGCTGGTGCGGCAGGGCATCGACCCCATCGTCGGCGCGAGCCGGGTGGAGCAGATCGAGGAGGCGCTCGCCGCACACCGTGTACGGCTCGGCGCCGAGCACCTGGCCCGGCTCGCCGAAGCCCGGTAGCGGAGGTAGCGGCGGTTGTCCGAGGTCAACAAGGAGGCTCCCATGACGACTCTCACCCCGGCGGCGGCCGCCGACCGCACCGGCGTCTCCATCGACACTCTGCGGTACTACGAGCGCGAAGGGCTCATCGGCCCGATCCGGCGGTCCGGCGGCGGGCGCCGGGAGTACACCGAGAACGACGTCTTCTGGATCGGTCTCGTCACGTGCTTCCGCGAGGCCGGCCTCGGCATCGCGGACCTGCGGGAGTTCGTCACCATCCTGCGCGCCGAACACGCCCCGCAGGAGCGGGTCGCCTTCCTCCGTGAGCGCCGGACCGCCCTGGAGCAACGGGTGGCGGCGCTTCACCGGGCCATGGAGGTCCTCGACGACAAGATCGCCTACTACGGCTGAGCGCGGGCGGCCCGCACCCGCGACCCCGCACTCCGCGTCATGGGGCAGCGTCCGCCGGCTCGTACCAGAGGCTCGTCATCGGGGCGCGCATGGTCCAGCCCAGCGAGGAGTAGAGCGCCCGCCCCTCGGGCGTACCGACCAGGAGGCCGGTCCTCGCACCGGCCTCGTACGCGGTGCTCTGCAGCGTACGCATCACCAGGCTGCCGAGGCCCTTGCGTTGGTGGCCGGTGGCGGTCTCGACCTGGTCGACCACGGCGTGGGTGCCGGCCCGGGCGACCTGCCCGCGCGCGGCGAAGTGCCCGGCGCTCGTGCGGACCAGCACACGGCTGACGCCGCCCCGCGTCCAGCTGGTGAGCGTGTAACCGGACGGTACCTCGGGGCGTTCCGGGCGCAGTTGGCCGGTCATCAGGTAGCCGGGGACGTCGCTCCGCCAGCCAGGCCCGGCCCACGGCAGGACCGCCTGCTCCTCGGCGAACAGCTTGAGCCACGTCCCGGGCGCGCTCGTTCCGGCGACGATCTTGCGCACGTCGCCCTCGGACGGCTCCGGCAGCACATGCCGGGCGACGTGCCGGGGCTGCCCGACGTCGATGGTCCACCCCCACGGCTCGTCGATCGGGTCCGAGCTGCCTCGGGAGACGACCCAGCCGTCGATCCAGCTCCGCACGAGCTCACTGATCCCGGTGTCCGGCATCACCACCCACCCCCTTCGTAATAGGTAATAGCGCGTAGTGAACCTTACGGGATAGGGCTGGGATCCGCCCCGGCAGCCCCCCGGGCCGCCCGCTCCACCCGCTCCCGGTACCTCGCCCACCAGGCCGCATCGCCGGGCGCCATGTTGCGGCCCGTCTGCCGCTGCCCCGTGGCCCCGTCGATCAGCTCGCGGACGACGTCGGCGTGCCCCGCGTGGCGCTGGGTCTCGGCGACCATGTGGACGAGGACCCGGTGGAGCGTGAGTTCCGTGCCCTCTCCCCCGGGCAGGCGGCCGGTCGCGTCGAGGTCCAGCGCGTCGATCGTCGCGTCGGAGTGGGCCCGGACCCGGCGGTAGGCCGCGATCGTCTCCTCGCGCGTCTCGTCGGCCGTGGCCCACAGGTCCGCGTTCGGCTCGGCGTCACCGGCGATCCACAGCCCCGGCGCGTCCACGGGCCGCCCGAAGACCTCACCGAAATAGAAGGCCTCGGCTCCGGTGACGTGTTTGACGAGACCCAGCAGATTGGTGCCGGTGGCGGTCATGGGCCGACGGACGTCGTACTCCGACAGCCCCTCCAGCTTCCACAGGAAAACATCACGGGCATCCTGCAGATACACGTGCAGGTCCCTCTTGCGGTCCGCCTCTTGGCGCGCTTTTCCGTCTGGCCCGGTCATGAAGCCACTCTGCCCAGACACCCGATCCATGCCCAAGGGCTTTTCCGCCGGGCCCGCCCGGCGGACGGTCGCCGCCGGTCTGCCGGCTCAGTCCCCGGCGCGGCGCTCCATGAGGAGTTGACCGTCCTCGTACGACACCTGCCGGAAGCCGGCCTTCTCCCATCCGCGCACCGCGCGGGCATTGCCGGCCGCCGGGTCGACGGTCACGCGCCGCCAGCCGAGATCCCTGAACAGGTGCGTGACGAGCGTGCACGCGGCGTCCGGGCCCAGGCCCCGGCCTCGGGACTCCGGTATGAGCACCATGTCGATGCCGCCTTCGCCCGCTACGGCAGCATGCCAGTACTGCGCGTATCCCACCGGCTCGCCCCGCGCCAGCACGATGTACGACTCCACGCGTGGCCGGCGCCTCCCCACGTACTTGTCGGCCACCACCTCACGCGGTTGCGGCTCTCCGCCCCAGTGTTCGACGAACTCCGGAGTGGCGAACCATGTGGCCAGCAGGTCCAGGTCCCGCTCGGCCGTCGGGACGAGGCGGGTCAGCAACCCGTCGAGCGAGAGGTCGTCAGCCATGCGTCACTCCGCAGCGCCCGCCGACGCCTCCGCCAGGCGCTCGAACGTCTCGTTGAGCACCGCCCTGCGCTCGTCCTTGTACGCGGGCTTCGGCCCCAGGCCGTCGATCGTCGCCTCCCACACCGCCAGGAACTTCTCCTGCCAGGTCCGGATCAGCTCGGGCGGCGGGAGGGTCACGCCCACCCAGCCCTGTCGGTCCAGTACGAGCAGCAGTTCCAGGTTGCAGGGGACGGTGACGCCCCAGTACTCGTCCGGTTCCAGCCCCACCGGATCGCCGGCCATCGCCTCCGTCACCTCGGCTGTCAACCGGCCGACCAGGTCCCCGAGATGGTCCGCCGCCGTGTCGCTGTCGAAATTGCCCGCGCCCCACGTGCCCACTGTTCCGCCTCCGCGCGTGCGTCGTCGTCGATACCGTCCCTGATCACTCATCACAGCAGAGGGCACTGACAATCGCGGCGGAGAGGCCGTCAGTTGAACAGGTTCTCCGGGAAGTCCGTGAGGAACATCAGCAGCACCAGTGCCATGAGCAGCAGCGAGACGGCTCCCTCCGTCAGCGCGGCGCGCGGGCTGCTCGCCAGGGTGGCCGTGCGGTGCGGGTCGGCGGGGTCGTAGCGGACGGTCACCCGCGCGCCCTCGTGGAAGCGCTTGGTGCCGGCGTTCCGGAACTCGACCCACTGCCCGTTCCGCGCCGTGAACGCGAAGACGTGCCAGGCCCGCCGGTCGCCCGACGAGCCCGTCGCCGAGTCGCGCTCGTCCACCCGGATACAGCGCGCCGGGGCCGTGACGCCGGAGCGGGCGCCGCGCAGCTGCTGCACGGTACGGCCCAGGGATCTGAGCGCTGCCAGCGCGACCACACCGGTGATGACGAGCGATGTGTCCATGGGAACCGAACCTTCTAACCGTTGCGCAGTCTGTCGACGAGGAAGCCCACCGCACAGCCAACCACCAGGACCACCAGCTGCACCAGGAACGTGAGCACGGAGAGATCGCTTCCCTGGGAGAAGAAGATCACCAGCTGGAGCACGACGGCGGGGGCGAACGCCGCGATGAAGTGCCGTACCCGTGACTCCCGTGACGCGCCCTGGTGCACGGCCGCCGCGGCCCACACGCCCAGCGCGATGCAGGCCGCGGACGGCAGGTGCAGCAGCAGGATCGTGCGGACCGGTGAGGCCATGGTGGAGACGTCGTCGCCCGTGATGACGTCCCAGACGAGGACGGCGAGGGCCACCTGCGTCACCAGGGTCACCACGATGCCCGCGGCCCAGGGCAGCATGAAGTTCATCAGCCGCGGCCGGTCGTGGGCGGGCGCGGAAACGGAAGCGGGAGCATACCCGCGGCGTGCGTTATATCGGGACATGCGGCTGCCTCTTCGTCGTCGCCCGGCGTCCGGGCACTACTTCACCTGGATGCTGTCGACGATCTTCGTCCGGTCCGCGTCGCTGAGCTTGCCCTCCTGGGCGTCGATGCGGACGGAGTAGATCTTTCCCCCGGAGTCGACGCCCGTGATGACCACGCCGTCGACCTTCGCGCCCTTCGGGGGCGACTGCGGCACGCCCGTACCGGTGTAGGTGAAGTCGATGCGCTTGGCGTCCTTCGCCCCCTCGATGTCCGCGTCCTTCGTGCCCTTCACCTCGGTGGTCGCCATGAGCAGGGCCCGGCCGACCGAGGCGGCGTCGTCACCGGTGGAGGCGCTCGCGAAGCCGCTCTGGATCGACACCTTCACGGTCGGCCGGTCCCCCTCGCTCTGCAGGGCCGCGGCGTCGTTGAGCTTGCCGCGCTCCGCCTTGCTCTGCTCGGTGAGGCCGGGCGGGTAGGCGAGCGACACCGTGGGCCCGGCGAGCTTCTTCCAGCCGCTGGGCGCGGCGGGCGCGGCCGTGTCCGACCCCTTGTCCCCGCCGCACGCGGCGAGCGTCAGGCCGGCGGTGAGGACGGCGGTCGTGACGGCGACAGCCCGCACCGTCCGCCGGACGGAAAGCTTGGTCATGATCGTCTCCTCCTGGTACGCGGGAATCATTTGGCACAGTAGCTGTACGGGAAGAACGAGCGCTGGCCACCGGAGGGAGCCCCGAGGAACTCGGCCTTCGTCAGGCTCTTCTCCGACTCGGAGGTGGTGTACGCGCCGTTGATTCCGGCGATCTCCAGGTTGATGTCCAGGCCGATCTCCTCGGACGAGGACGATCCGTCGTACTCCTGCTTGCTGACCTGGCCGTGGTTGAACGCGTAGTGGCCGAACGGGTCGCCCGGACCGGGGTCCTTGGTGGGCACCGGCGTTCCGGTGAACAGGTAGGTGAAGGCGCTGTTCATGCCCTGGCCGGAGAACAGCTGGGCCTTGATGGCGTCGGACTCGGCCTGGGACATGTTCTTGTCGTCCAGGGGGACGGTGGTGGTGACGACCTGGGTGGTGGTCCCGCCGCCCTTCTTGTTGCCGTTGACGTCGCCCTTGAGGCCGGCGTTGGCCTCCGCCTTGCCCTCCAGGGTCCGCGTCATCGTGATGCTCTTCACCTTGCCGGTCTTGCTGTCGACCGTGACGGTGATGGCGCCCGCCGCCGAGCCGGCGGCCTCCGCGCCCGCCTTCGCGGGACCGGCCTCGCCCTTCGCGTACGCACCTCCGGTGGCCTTGGCCTGGTAGGTGTACGCGTCGGTGTTGTTGATGTGGTTCTGCGTCAGCGTGACTTCCTGGGCCTCGGAGATCTTGACGCCGGCCTCGATGGTGGCGCCGGGCTTCGGGGCCGGGGTGGTCGTGCCGTCCGGGTTGGTCGTGTCGGGGGCGTTCATCCCGGCGCCGAACTGGAAACCGGCCTGGGCGGCGACTTCGAGGCTGATCTTCTGGGTGGTGATGTGCTTGTTGCCGAGCTTGTCCTCGATGTTCTGCTTGAGGCGGCTCTCCTTGGCCTTCGGCCCCTTGCCGAACCAGCTGGCGATCTCGGTGGAACCCCCGACGATCGGGCTGAGGTTGGAGAGCTTGTTCAGCCGGCTGAGCTTCTTGTACTCCTCGAGGTCCTTGCGGAACTGGTCCGCTTCCTCCTGGCTGTCGAAGACCCAGGTGTCGCCCGTGGTGACGGTGAGACCGGCGCCGATCTCGACCTTGTCCTTGCCCACGTCGCCGATCTTGATGCGGGCCTTGGGCTTCTCGGTGCCCTTGATCGAACCGGCGTCCGTGAAGGTCAGCGACACCTGCTCGTCGTTGTCGTCGATCTTGCCGTCTTTGTTGACGTCCGTCTTGGCCTTGCTCGTCGTCTCCTCGAACCCGAATTCGCCGCCGAATTCGATGCCGAGCGTTTCGAACGAGACGCCGAACTTGCCGCCCTGGGTCCCGGCCTTGGTCACCGTGGCACAGGTGAGGGGCTCGAACTCGGCGTTGGGATCGCCGCCCGCCTCACCGCCCTTGCCGGTGTCGCACCCGGCGCTGCCGCCGCCGACCGACGAGACGAGGCACTGGATCCTGTTGCTGATCTGTCCACCGAGGCCGGCCACCGCCATACCGCCGATGAGGGACACGACGACCAGGATCGTGCCGAGGTACTCGAACGCGGTAGCGCCCCGGTCGCCCCATCTGCTGCTGGGTATGGTCTCCCGATACCGCGTCCGCCGCATGGCTTGCCCTCCCGTATGGCCTGAGGGCACGGAGGCTATGGGAGGTGCGTGCGGTGCGACACGGGCCCGTGGGCCCAATTCCCGGTCCTAATTCGCGGGCGCACCGGGCGGGCGGGGCCCTCTCCACGGGCGGCGGGCCCAGACCGCACCCAGGCGGTAGCGGGCTGCGTATCAAGCGTGACGTACCGTGTTCGCCCGCCACCCGGCCCGCGAAGCCGCCACAGGCCCTCGACCCTCGCGCCTTCGTTCCCCGTGCGCGCGGTGGTGCCCGGAACCGGACTCGAACCGGTACGCCCCCGAGGGGCAGCGAGGTTTAAGCTCGCCGTGTCTGCATTCCACCATCCGGGCCTGACGCGCGGCTCCGCGTTTGGCACATGACCCTATCCGGGGGCACCCCCGCGCCGGACGGACAGTGGCTCGATGTTGTCCTATTTTATTGATCTCTTGAGGGTGCGTCAGCACACGTGGGAGGCATAGTCACATGCCCGGGCGGGGTAGCGGGCGCGGCGGCCTCGTATCCGAATTGACGGAAAGTCGCCGCACCCACACAGCCGATTCGCCAGGGGCGCGCCATGGATCGCCAGGGCCGCGCCACCCCTACCGGGTGACGGCGTCGTTGACGCAGCGCAGCACCGGGTGCGCAGCCAGTGCGTCCGGGTCCGCCAGGACCGCTCCCGTGACCGTGAACACCGCGCTCTCCCCGGGCAGCAGCGTGACGAGCATCTGGTCCACCTCGGCTGCCGGGTCCAGCCGGTCGGGGAAGAGCGCGAGGTCCCTCAGCAGGGTGCGGGCGGTCACCTCGACGCGGTAGCCGGGCGCCTCGCCGCCGCTCTCCGTCACCGTGGCCTCGAACCGGGCCTGCGGCAGCGCGAGGCGGGTGTCCTCCTCGTAGAACTCCACCGCCCGGGTGTCGCCGAGGTGCGCGACCAGGAGCTCGCGGGTCCGGTCGGCGGGTTCGGCCACCGACGGCGGCAGCGGGACCCGGGTGACCGAGCGCGCGGCCGTGCTCACCACCATCTCCTCCTCGGCCAGCACCGCCCCGTCCAGGCCGTGCCGGGTCAGGCGCAGCGTGCCGGTCCAGGCGGCGGGGGCGTCGTTGACCAGGTGGACGGCCCCGTCGCGTACGGCGATCAGACGGTCCCCGTACACGGCCCGCAGCGCGTACCAGAGCGGCTTGCGGCGGCCGTCCCCGTCGACGGCCGCCCAGGAGACGACCGGCCAGCAGTCGTTGAGCTGCCACACGATCGTGCCCATGCAGTACGGCGTGTGCGAGCGGAAGTGGCGGATGCCGAAGGCGAGCGCGCGGGCCTGGTTGAGCTGGGTGAGCCAGTGCCAGTCGTCGAAGTCCGCGCCCGGCTGCGGCAGGTGGTCGCCCAGGCCCCGGAGCAGCTTGGCGTTGCCCTCCTCGGCCTTCTGGTGGTGGGCCAGGAGCGGGGCGTCGGGGGTCAGCGGGCCGCTGACGGCGCGGCGCAGGGTGGCGTACGCGGGCGGGCCCTGGAAGCCGAACTCGGCGACGAAGCGCGGCACCCGGTCGGCGTAGGCGCGGTAGTCGGCCCGGTTCCACACGTCCCAGATGTGGATGGTGCCGTGCGCCGGGTCCTGCGGGTGGATGTCCTCGGTGCCGGAGTAGGGCGAGCCGGGCCAGTAGGGGCGGGTCGGGTCCGTCTCGGCGACGATCGCGGGGAGCAGCTCGTGGTAGTAGCCGTGGCCCCAGGTGCGGTCGCCCAGTTCCTTCTGCCAGCCCCAGTCGGCGTGGCCCTCCAGGTTCTCGTTGTTGCCGCACCACAGGACGAGCGAGGGGTGCGGGGCGAGGCGGGTGACGTTCTGACGGGCCTCGGCCGCCACCTCGTCCCACAGCGGCTGCTCCTCGGGGTAGGCGGCGCAGGCGAAGGGGAAGTCCTGCCAGACGAGCAGGCCCTTCTCGTCGGCGAGCTCGTAGAAGTCGTCGCTCTCGTAGAGCCCGCCGCCCCAGACCCTGACCAGGTTGACGCCGGCCGCGACCGCCTGGTCGAGGCGGTCGGAGATCCGCTGCCGGGTGAGGCGGGAGGGGAAGCAGTCCTCGGGGATCCAGTTGACGCCGCGTACGAAGACGGGCTCGCCGTTCACGACGAAGCGGAACGCCTCCCGCTCCAGCACCACACCGCGGAAGCCGGTCCTGGACCGCCGGACGTCCTCGCCGAGGCGGACGGTGACGTCGTACAGGGGCTGCTCGCCGTGGCTGTGCGGCCACCAGAGCTCGGCGTCGGGGACGGAGAGGGTCACGGTCGCCCGGTTCTCGCCCGCGAGGACGGTGAACGCGGCCCGCTCGCCCGCGACCTCCAGGGCGGCTTCGAGGGCCTCCTGGCCGGACCGGTCGACGTCGAGGGTGGCGGTGAGCCGCGGCACCCCCGCGTCGTCGAGATCCGGCAGCAGGGTGACCGACGCGATCCGGGGCCCGCTCCAGGTCTCCAGGGCGACCGGCCGCCAGATGCCGGAGGTCACGAGCGTCGGGCCCCAGTCCCAGCCGAAGTTGCACGCCATCTTGCGGATGAAGGCGTACGGCTCCGCATACGCGCCGGGCCGGTCGCCGAGCCGCTCGCGCAGCTCCTCGGCATAGGTGTACGGGGCGGTGAACCGTACGTCGAGGGTGTTGGCGCCCTCGGCCAGCACCGCGCGGACGGGGAAGCGGTGGCTGCGGTGCTGGTTGGCGCCGCGGCCCACCTCGATGCCGTTGAGCAGGACGGTGGCGACGGTGTCGAGGCCGTCGAAGCACAGGTCGGCGTGGTCGTGCCCGTCCGGCGTCCAGTCGAACGTGGTCCGGTACGTCCAGTCGGTGCGGCCGATCCAGCCGAGCCGCGTCTCGTTGTCGTCCAGGTACGGGTCGTCGATCAGCCCCGCCGCGAGCAGGTCGGTGTGGACGCAGCCGGGCACGGTGGCGGGCACGCCCCCTGTGGGGAGCCCCAGTGGCACAGGACTCTCGGCGGTGAGCGTCCAGCCGTCGTGCAGGGGCAGGTGGCGAAGGGTCACGCGGAGGTCCTTCCGCAGTCGGGGAGCTGGGCGCAGGCGACGAAGTGGTCGGGCTCGGTCTCGTACAGATCGGTGTCCTCGGCGCCGCCGCCCGCGTGGAAGGCGCAGCTCTCCAGCGGCTCGGGCGGGGCCCACGGGGTGTTGAGGCGGGGCACGGCGGCCAGCAGGGTGCGGGTGTAGGGGTGGAGCGGGTTGCCGAACACCTTCTGGGTGTCGCCGCGCTCGACGATCCGGCCGCGGCGCAGCACCACGGTCTTCTCGGCGAGGTAGGTGCCGAGCGCCAGGTCGTGGGTGATGTAGAGGACGCCGAGGCCGCGTTCCTTGAGGGCGGCCAGGAGGTTGAGGACGTCGATGCGGGTGGACGCGTCGAGCATGCTGGTGATCTCGTCGGCGACCAGGAAGCTCAGGTCGAGCAGGAGGGCGCGGGCGATGAGGAGGCGTTGCAGCTGGCCGCCGCTGAGCTGGTGGGGGTAGCGGCCGAGGACCTGTCCGGGGTCCAGGCGCACGTCCCGTACGGCCTTCTCGACGCGGTTGGCCCACTCCTTGTCACAGACGCCCGGGTGGTAGGCGCGGCGGATCATGTCGAAGACGCGGTCGGCCCGGAAGACGGGGTTGTAGCAGGAGAAGGGGTCCTGGAAGACGCCCTGGACGCGGCGGTAGAAGTCCTTGCCCGGGCGGACCGGGCTGCCGTCCAGCGTGAGGCTGCCGGAGCTGACGCCGGTCAGGCCGAGGATCATCCGGCCGATGGTGGACTTCCCGCTGCCGCTCTCCCCGATGAGGGAGACGACCTCGCCGGGCTCGGCGGTGAAGGACACCCGGTCCACCGCGGTGACGGAACCGCCGCCGAACGCTCCGGCGCGGTAGGTCTTGGTGACGTGGTCGAGGGTCAGCATCAGGCCTTCCAGCATGCGACGGAGTGACGGGGGGCTATCTCCACGACCGGTGGTTCTTCGGCGCACTGCTCGTCGGCGAGCGGGCAGCGGTCGCGGAAGCGGCAGCCGGCCGGGGGGTTCAGGAGGGAGGGCGGGGCGCCCGCGATGCCCTTGAGGGGCTTGTCGGCGTACCGGGCGCCGACCTCGGGGAGCGAGCCGAGCAGGAGCTTGGTGTACGGGTGGCGGGGCGCGGTCGTCAGGACCTTCGTGGGGGCCTTCTCGGCGAGCTTGCCCGCGTACATCACCATGATCGAGTCGGCGATGTGCGAGGTCAGACCGAGGTCGTGCGTCACGAAGATCATGCTGGTGACCAGGCCCTTGTCGCGCAGCCCGGTGAGCGCGCCGACGACGGCCCGCTGGGTGGAGACGTCGAGGGCGGAGGTGACCTCGTCGGCGATGAGGACGGACGGGTCGAGGAGCGTGGAGATCACCATGACGGTGCGCTGTTTCATGCCGCCGGACAGCTCGATCGGGTAGCGGTTCAGGACGTCGTGGTCCAGTCCCACCAGGTCGAGGCGGCGGTGCAGTTCGGGCGTGTCCACGCTGACGCCGCGCGAGGCGAGCAGTTCGCGGATCATGCGTCCGATGCGGCGGGTGGGGTTGAGGGCGCTCATGGAGTACTGCGGTACGAGCGAGATCCGGTGGAAGCGGAAGGCGTTCATCGCCCGGTCGTCGGCCACGGGCACGTCGTCGCCGTCGAGGGTGACGGTGCCGCCGGCGTGCCGCATCCGGCCGTCGAGGCGGATGAGCGACTTGCCGAGCGTCGTCTTGCCGCAGCCGGACTCGCCCGCGAGGCCGAGGATCTCTCCGTCGGCCAGGTCGAAGGAGACGCCGTCCAGGGCCCGGACCTCGCCGCGCAGGGTGCGGTAGTGGACGCGGAGGTCGGTCACGGTCAGGGTCATGTGCTCAGGCCTCCGGGAGAGCGGTCGGTCGGAATCGTCATCGGCTCACGCCTCCCGCAGCTTCGGGTTGAAGACCTCGTCGAGGCCGACGTTGGCGACGTAGAGCGCGCCGACGATCGCGGTGATCCCGGCGCCCGGCGGAACGAACCACCACCACATGCCGAGTTGGAGCGCGCTCCATTGCTGGGCGCTCTGCAGCATCATCCCCAGCGAGACGCCCTCGGTGGGGCCGAGCCCGATGAAGTCGAGCGAGGAGGCGATCAGTACGGATCCGCCGAAGAGCAGGATGAACATCATGAAGAGGTACGAGCTCATGTTGGGCGCGATCTCGCGGAAGACGATCCGCCAGGTGCCGCTGCCGCTGAGCCGTGCCAGGTCCACGAACTCCCGGGTGCGCAGTGAGAAGGTCTGCGCCCGGATGGCGCGCGCCGCCCAGGGCCAGGAGGTGAGCCCGATGAACAGGCCCTGCACGGGGACCGAGCGGACCCCGAGGTAGGCGTTGATGATCAGCAGCACGGCGAGTGCGGGCAGCACCAGGACCACGTTGGTGAGCATGTTGAGGATCTCGTCGACCGCTCCGCCGCGGTAGCCGGCCAGGAAGCCGACGAGCATGGCGATGACGGCGGCGATGGCCCCGCCGACGACGCCGACCAGGAAGGTGGCGCGCAGCCCGTGCACGAACTGGGCGTACACGTCCTGGCCGAAGGTGGTGGTGCCCATCCAGTACGTGCCGTCGGGTGGCGCGGCCTGCGGGCCGATGTATTCGTTCGGGTCGGCGTTGTCGAGCAGCGGCGGGCCGATGATGCCGACGAGCAGCAGGAGCACGACGACGGTGAACCCGATGATGAGCTTGGGGTTGCGCACGGCGTAGTGCAGCGTCTCGCGGCCGGGACGGGCGGCTGCGGCGGTGGGGGCGGCGGGTTCGGTGGCCGGTTCGGGCACGGTAGTCATGACTGGCCTCCTGCCATGCCGGTACGGGTCCGCGGGTCGACGACGACGTACACGATGTCGATGAGGAAGTTGGCGATCAGTACGCCGATGACGATGAACAGGAACGCGCCCTGGAGCAGGAAGAAGTCCTGGTTCTGGATCGCGGCGAGGATCAGCGAGCCGAGCCCGGGATAGGCGAACACGATCTCGGTGACCAGGGCTCCGGCCACCAGGACGCCCAGCTGGAGGGCGAGCCCGGTGATCTGGGGCAGCACGGCGTTGCGGAAGGCGTAGCGGCGGATGAGCCGCTGCGGTGCGCCGAGGGCCGACAGATAGGACGAGTAGTCGGACTCCAGCTCATAGATGATCATGTTGCGCATGCCGATGGCCCAGCCGCCGAGTGCGACCAGGAAGAGCGAGAGGAACGGCAGCACCCAGTGCTGGAGCAGGTCCCAGACGAAGGCGGTGGACCAGCTCGGCTGGATGTCGAGGCTGTAGCCGCCGGAGAGCGGGAACCAGCCGGCCTTGGAGCCCAGCGCCCAGGCGAGGATGACGGCGATCCACATGTACGGCATCGCGGTCAGCAGGTAGCCCGCCGGAAGCACGGTGTTGTCGAGCACCTTGCGGCGGGCGGCCAGCGCCCCGGCCCAGTTGCCGACGAACCAGCTGAGCAGGACGGACGGGATCATCAGCCCGAGCGTGTACGGGAGCGCGTCGAGCAGCACGTCGGCGACGGGCTTGGGGAACACCCAGATGGAAAGCCCGAAGTCGCCCTGCAGCAGGGCGCTCCAGAAGTGCAGGTACTGCTGCCAGACGGGCTCGTCGAAGCCGAAGAGGTTGTTGTAGTAGGCGCGCATGGCCTCGACGGCCTCGGGCTGCGAGACCCGGGCCCTGGCCACCATGGCGGCGACGGGGTCGCCGGGCATGAAGCGCGGGATCATCCAGTTGACGGTGACGGCGACGACGAACGTCAGCGCGTAGATCAGAAGTTTGCGGGCGAAGTAGCGGCGCAAGGGAGCTCCCCGGAGAGAGCCCCGCCGTGCGGGCGGCGGTCAGGGCCGCGGGCGCACGGCGGGGCGGTCATGGAAGGAGAAGGACCGGCGCGGGGCCGGTCCTTCTCAGAACGGCCGTGTCACTTGGCGGGCTTCAGCTGGGTGAGGGCTTCAAAGCCGCCCATCTCCAGCCAGTTGCGCCACAGCGCCGGCGCGTACTTGGGCGCACCCGCGGCGTCCGACGGCCAGTTCGTCCAGTTGCCGGTGGTGGACTGGGACCAGAGGCCGTTGTACCAGAGGGGGATGACCGGCATCTCCTTGAGCTGGATGTCCTGGATCTTGGAGATGACCTTCTTCATGCCCTCGACGTCGTCCGTCTTCACTCCGCCGAGCTCCTGGACGAGCTTCCAGGCGTCCTTGTTCTCGTAGCGGCCGAAGTTGACCGTGTTCTGCTGCTTCTGGATGGGCAGCTGGAACATGTACTCGTAGTACGTCCACGGGGTGCTGGACAGCTGGCGCTCGTTGTTCACGACCAGGTCGAAGTTGCCCTTGCCGCGCGTCTCGTTGAGGGCGTTGGCGTCGGGGAACTCGGTGGTGATGCTGATGCCCGCGTCCTTGGCGGACGAGGCGATGACCTTGGCGGCCTCCATCCAGTCGGTCCAGCCGGTGGGCACGGCCAGCTTCAGACTGATCTTGGAGCCGTCCTTGTTCTCCACGAGGCCGTCGCCGTTGGTGTCCTTGTACCCGGCGTCCGCGAGGATCTGCTTGGCCTTGTCGGTGTCGAAGGTGAAGCCCTCCTTGGCCACCAGGTCCTGGTCGACGTACTTGTCCCACTGCGGGAGCAGACCGGTCGGGTTGGCGGGCTTGACCAGCTCCCCGTACACACCCTTGACGATCTTCTCGGTGTCGACCGAGGCCGCGAGCGCCCGGCGGAACGCCGCGTCGTTCATCGGCTTCTTCGTGGTGTTGGGCACCAGCCAGGCCGTGTTGGCGGAGAGCATGTAGGGCGGCTTGTCGTAGTACGACACCACCTTCTTGCTCTTGACCAGCGAGGAGGCTCCGGGCAGGAAGTTGTTGCTGAGGTCCAGCTGGCCCTGGCCGAGCTGGCCGATGACCACTTCGTTGCTCGGGTTGGAGACGTCGACGATGTAGCGGGGCGCCGGCTTCATGGAGAGCGCCTTGACGCCCCACCAGTCGTCGCGCCGCTGCCACACGACCCGGTCCTGGGAGTGGCTCTTGAGCGTGTACGCACCGGAGCCGACGGGCTTGTCGTTGACGCCGTCGAGAATGTCCTTCTCGGAGCGCTTGCTCCAGATGTGCTCCGGGACGATGGGCTGTCCGTAGAGGGTGAAGTCCCACTCCTGGTAGCGGGACTCCTTGAAGGTGAAGCGAACCGTCGTGTCGTCGACCGCCTTCGCGTCCGACAGCCAGCTCCACAGGGTGTGGAAGGACGAGGCCTCGATCTTGCCGAGCCCGTAGGAGTACGCGACGTCCTTGGCGGTCAGCGGCTTGCCGTCCGACCAGGTGATGCCCGGGCGGATCTTGGCCTCGTACGTCTTGTCGCCGGTCCAGCTGCCCGACTCCGCAAGCCAGGGCGTGAGCTTGCCCGCGTTGGGGTCGAAGTGGAACAGCGTCTCGTAGACCAGCCCCTTGGTGCCGGTGGCGTGGTCCCAGTTGTGCAGCGGGTTGTAGTTGGCCGGCGGCCCCCACTGCGTGCCGGTGGTGTAGAGCGTCTCGTTGCGCGGGAGCGCGCCCCCGCCTCCACCCTTGCCGCCCGTGCCGCCGGAGCCGCCGGAGCCGCCCCCCGTGCACGCGGTGGCGGCGAGTCCGATCACGGCGAGCGTGGCCGCGATCCGTCCCCGGAATCCCGTCCCCATCGTCCCTCCATCTCCCCGCCGTCCCTGCCGAGCGGAGTTACTGAACCGGGTAAGTGACGTGAAGCTAAGGCCGCCGAGTGGGCATGTCAAGGGTGCGGGAGCGCTCCCATCCCTTTATTTTCAGGGAGAGTTGGGAGACCATCATTCCGGAAAGGAAGCCCCGACGAGAAAGGACCACCCCTAGGGTGTGGGTGTAATACGAACCGGTTAAGTGAGGTCGCATTGCCCAGACACCGCCCCACCATCGCCGATATCGCGCGCCGCGCCGGGGTTTCCAAGGTCGCGGTGTCCTATGCCCTGAACGACCGCCCGGGTGTTTCGGCCACGACCCGCGCCACCATCAAGGCCATCGCCCAGGAGATCGGCTGGCAGCCCAACAGCGCCGCGCGCGCCCTCACCGGCGCCCCGGCCGACGCGGTCGGACTCGCCCTGTGCCGGCCCGCCCGACTGCTCGGCATGGAGCCCTTCTTCATGGAGCTGATCAGCGGCATCGAGAGCGAACTGGCCCCGCGCGGCTGCGCCCTGCTGCTCCAGGTCGTCACCGATCCGGCGCAGGAACTGGACGTCCACCGCCGCTGGTGGGGCGAGGGCCGGGTGGACGGCGTGTTCCTGGCCGATCTGCGCAGCCCCGACCCGCGGATCGAGGGTGTCGTCGGGCTCGGGCTGCCTGCCGTGGTCATCGGCCACCCCTCGGCGGCCGGCCCGCTCCCCTCCGTATGGTCGGACGAGCACACGGCCGTCCGCGACACCCTCACGTATCTGACCGCGCTGGGCCACCGCTCGGTCGCCCGCGTCGCGGGACTGCGCGGCCTCAACCACACCGAGCTGCGCGACCGGGCCCAGCGCGAGGTCTGCGCCGAACTCGGGCTCGGTGAGCCGGTCATCGTCCACACCGACTACTCCGGCCAGGACGGGGCGCACGCGACGCGACGGCTGATCAGTTCCCCGCAGCGGCCCACCGCCGTCATCTACGACAACGACATCATGGCCGTGGCCGGGCTCTCCGTGGCCCAGGAGATGGGGCTCCACGTGCCGGACGACCTCTCCCTCATCGCCTGGGACGACTCCCAGCTCTCCCGGGTGGTCCGGCCGCCGCTCACCGCGCTGAACCGCGACATCCCCGCGTACGGAATCCACGCGGCGCGCACCCTGCTGTCCCTGGTCACCCACGGGACCGCGGCCGGCTTCGAGGACGTACCGGCCCGGCTCGTCCCGCGCGGATCGACGGCCCCGCCGCGCACGCGGCCCTGACCTCGAGCGCACACGGCAGGAGTCATCCCGCAGGCGTACGCCGGGGCCCTGTGATGCGACTCAAGGCTGTCTGGGGAACGGGCACCGGGAGTGACGACCCGCGGCCGAACGGCGGAGACGATGGAGCGGTGCCCCTGACCCGGGGCCCCGCCGCCCGGCGAGGCCGCCGGGCGGGCTTCCCGTCCCGTACGAACCCGATCCTGGAGACTCCCGTGACCACCATGTCCACCGCTCACCGTGCCACCGCGGTGGCCGCCCGCGCCACGGAACTCTCCAAGGTCTACGGGGAGGGCGAGACCAAGGTGACCGCACTGGACCGGGTCACCGTGGACTTCCCGCAGGGCGAGTTCACCGCGATCATGGGCCCCTCGGGCTCCGGCAAGTCCACGCTGATGCACTGCGTCGCCGGCCTCGACAGCTTCAGCAGCGGCTCGGTGCGCATCGGCGAGACGGAGCTCGGCTCCCTCAAGGACAAGCAGCTCACCCAGCTGCGCCGGGACAAGATCGGATTCATCTTCCAGGCGTTCAACCTGCTGCCGACGCTCTCCGCGCTGGAGAACATCACGCTCCCGATGGACATCGCGGGCCGCAAGCCCGACCAGGACTGGCTGCGCAAGGTCATCGACATGGTGGGCCTCGCCGACCGGCTGAAGCACCGGCCCACCGAGCTCTCCGGCGGCCAGCAGCAGCGCGTCGCCGTCGCCCGCGCCCTGGCCTCCCAGCCCGAGATCATCTTCGGTGACGAGCCCACCGGAAACCTGGACTCCCGCTCCGGCGCCGAAGTCCTCGGCTTCCTGCGCAACTCGGTACGTGAACTGGGCCAGACCGTCGTGATGGTCACCCACGACCCGGCCGCCGCCTCCTACGCGGACCGGGTCGTCTTCCTCGCCGACGGCGCGATCGTCGACCAGATGATGCACCCCACCGCCGACGGGGTGCTGGACCGGATGAAGGCGTTCGACGCCAAGGGCCGCACCAGCTGAGCCCCGGCCCTCCCGGCCCCCACGTCACCCCGTCCGGAACCCTCCCTCCCCTCCCAGGACTGACAGACATGTTCCGTACCGCCCTGCGCAATGTGCTCTCGCACAAGGCCAGGCTGCTGATGACCGTCCTCGCCGTGATGCTCGGCGTGGCCTTCGTCTCCGGCACCCTGGTCTTCACCGACACCCTCGGCAACGCCTTCCGCAACCAGTCGGCCAAGAGCTACGACGACATCGCCGTCGCCGTCACCACCCACGCCGACCAGCGCGACCCGAAGAGCCCCGCCATCGACGCCGCCACCCTGAAGAAGATCGAGGCCCTGGACGGCGTCGCCACCGCCACCGGCCGGGTCGACGGCTTCGCCGGCGTCGCGGACCCCGACGGCAAGCTCATCGGCAACGGCTGGACCAACACCGGTTCCAACTTCGCCCCCGGCAAGGACGGCAAGGACGCGCAGTACACCTTCACCGACGGCTCGGGACCGACCGCGGCGGGCAGCGTCGCTCTGGACGAGGACACCGCGAAGAAGGGGGAGTACGAGGTCGGCGACAAGGTACGGGTCGCCACCAACGGCCCGGTGAAGGAGTACACCCTCTCCGGGGTCTTCACCACCGAGGACGGCGCCGTCAACGCCGGCGGCAGCCTCGTCCTCTTCGACACCCCCGTCGCCCAGAAGCTGTTCCTGCGGCCCGGCCAGTTCAGGGACGTCGCCGTCTCCGCCGCCCCCGGCACCACCGACCAGCAGTTGCTCACCGCCGTGAAGCCGCTGCTGCCCAAGGACGCCGAGGCCAAGACCGGCCAGGCCCGCGCGGACGAGCAGGCCGACCAGACCGAGGCGGCACTGAGCGGCCTCAGCAAACTGCTGCTCGCCTTCGCCGGCATCGCCCTGTTCGTCGGCATCTTCCTCATCGCCAACACCTTCACCATGCTGGTCGCCCAGCGCACCAAGGAGCTCGCCCTGCTGCGCGCCGTCGGCGCCTCGCGCCGACAGGTCAAGCGCTCGGTGCTCCTCGAAGCGGCCGTGGTCGGGCTGATCGCCTCCGTCGTCGGCTTCGCGCTGGGCCTCGGCCTCGCCACCGGACTGCGCTCCGCGATGAGCCTGATCGGCGGGAAGATCCCGGCCGGACCGCTGGTGGTCGCACCGCTGACCGTCGTCGCCGCCTTCGGCGTCGGCGTCCTGATCACCGTCCTGGCCGCCTGGCTGCCCGCCCGCCGGGCCGCGAAGATCCCGCCGGTCGCCGCGATGAACAGCCAGTACGCCGTGGCCACGGTGAAGTCCCTGGTGCTGCGCAACTCGATCGGCGGCGTCATCACACTGCTCGGCGGGGCGCTGGTCGTGGCCGGCGCGGCACAGGCCGGATCGAACGGTCAGCTCCTCATCGCGGGCGGCGCCTTCCTGGCCCTGATCGGCGTCATCATCCTGATCCCGCTGCTGTCCCGCCCGGTGATCGCCCTGGTCCGCCCTCTGCTGCGGCGGCTGTTCGGGGTCTCCGGCAAGCTGGCCGCCCAGAACGCGGTCCGCAACCCCCGGCGCACCGGCGCCACCGCCTCCGCGCTGGCGATCGGCCTCACCCTCGTCACCGGCATCTCGGTGCTCGGCGTCACCCTCGGCCAGGCGGTCGACAAGGTGACGACGGACAACATCAAGGCCGACTACATGGTCTCGATGGCCAGCGGCGACGCGCTCGACGAGTCGGCGCTCACCGCCCTGGAGAAGGCCGACGGCGTCAGCGCGGTCTCCCCGCAGCAGGCGGTCTGGCTGAAGGTCGGCGGCGCCGAACTCTCGGCCTCCGGCGTCACCCCCGGCGATGTGCAGAAGGTGCTCACCGTCGACACCGTCTCCGGCACGGTCGACTCCCTCGGCAAGGGCGAGATCGCCGTCTCGGACAAGACCGCCAAGTCGCACGGCTGGAAGACCGGGGACAGCCTCCCGGTCACGTACGACGTCGACGGCAAGAAGGAGAACCTGAAGGTCGGCGCGCTCTTCAAGGACAACGAGTTCCTCTCGCCCGTGCTGATCCCCCGTGACCTCGTGGCCCCGCACGAGGACCGTGCGGACATCCGCGAGATCTGGCTGAAGGCCGACGGCGGCGCGAGCGCGGCCAACGAGCAGGCCCTGGTGGACGCGCTGGGCGACAACCCCGGCATGAGCATCATGGACCGCCAGGACATCCGCGACATGTTCGGCGGCTCCATCAACCTCGCGATGAACATCATGTACGGCCTGCTGGCCATGGCCCTGATCATCGCCGTGCTCGGGGTCGTCAACACCCTGGCCATGTCGGTCTTCGAGCGCCAGCAGGAGATCGGCATGCTGCGCGCGATCGGCCTGGACCGGCGCAAGGTCAAGCGCATGATCCGGCTGGAGGCCGTGGTCATCTCGCTCTTCGGCGCGGTCGTCGGCATCGGGCTCGGCATGTTCCTCGGCTGGGCGATCGGCCAGACCGTGGCGGCCCAGATCCCGCAATACGTTCTCGTCGTGCCGTGGAGCCGGATCGCTGTCTTCCTTCTGCTGGCCGGACTCGTGGGGGTGCTGGCCGCCCTGTGGCCGGCCCGCAGCGCCGCGAAGCTGAACATGCTGACGGCGATCAAGACGGAGTAGTCCCCGAAGGGACACGGCAGAGGGCCGGTAACCGCCGTGGCGGTTACCGGCCCTCTGCCGTGTCCGGGGTCAGCCGGTCGCGGACGCCTTCCAGTCGCGGGCCCGCAGCGGCATGCGGGAGCCCCCGCCCTCGGCCGGGCGGACCGCGAGAATCTGGTTGACGCCGATCTTGTTGTGCTCGAAGGAGAGCGCGGAGGCGGCCATGTACAGGCGCCAGACCCTGGCCCGGCCGGGTGAGGTCATCCGCACGGCGCGCTCCCAGTCCTGCTCCAGGTTGGTGACCCAGCGGCGCAGGGTCAGGGCGTAGTGCTCACGGAGCGACTCGACGTCGCGGGCCTCGAAACCGGCCTCCTCGAGGGTCGCGACGGTCCGGCCCACCGGGGCCAGTTCGCCGTCCGGGAACACATAGGCGTCGATGAACTCGTCCACGTGGTACGCGGACTCGTCCCTCTCCGGGCGGCGGGCGATCTGGTGGTTGAGGAGGCGCCCGCCGGGCTTGAGGAGTGCGTAGAGGTCGTCGGCGTACTCGCGGTAGCGGACCGTGCCGACGTGTTCGGCCATGCCGATCGAGGAGATGGCGTCGTACGGGCCGTCCCTGACGTCCCGGTAGTCCTGGACCCGGATCTCGATCCGGTCGGTCAGCCCCTCCTCGGCGATGCGCTTCCTGGCGAAGGCGGCCTGCTCCACGGAGAGGGTCACTCCGGTGACGCGGGCGCCGTACTCACGGGCGGCGTGGATGGCCATGGAGCCCCAGCCGCAGCCGACGTCCAGGAGGCGGTCGTCCTCCTTCAGCGCGAGCTTGCGGCAGACCAGGTCGAGCTTGTCGCGCTGGGCGTCCTCGAGATTCCCGCCGTCCTCCCAGTAGGCGCAGGAGTAGACCATGGACGGGCCGAGGACCAGTTCGTAGAAGTCATTGCCCACGTCGTAGTGGTGGCTGATGGCCTCCTTGTCGCGGCGCTTGGTGTGCAGGGTGCCGGTGCGGCGGCGCACCTCCTCGGGCGGGGGCGGGGGCGGCGGCCAGGGGCCGGCGATCTTCAGCAGTCCCTTGGCGGCGGCGCGCAGCTTCGGGTCGCGGACCGGGTGGACGCTGTCCTTCGCCTCTCCGCCGCGCTCCCAGATCAGCCCGGCCATCAGGTCCAGGGCCCCGTACAGATCGCCTTCGATGTCCAGCTCCCCCGCCACCCAGGCGCGGGCCAGGCCCAGTTCGCCCGGCTTCCACAGCAGTCGGCGCAGGGCACGGCGGTTCCTGATGACGAGGACGGGAGCGCCGGGGGGTCCGGCTTCGCTGCCGTCCCAGGCCCGGATGCGGACCGGTAGTGGTTCTCCCAGCAACTCCTGGGCGAGAGCGGTCAGCCGCAATGCGGCGTCTGCCATGGCGCACACCTCCGTGATGGTGTTTCCCAACGTGCCAACGTGCCCAGACATGCCCACACATGTCTCGGACCACGCCCGGCAACCCAGGACGGCACTTTCTGGGCGCCACGGCGAGGTACACCCCCCTCAACAGTCTCCGGCGGCCGTGCCATCCCGCTACTGCGCAATGGTCCGGCAAAATGCCTGTACCGCACATGCATCGACGGGAAGGCCGGCCCCGGCACTCCCGCGACGGTCACCGCGCCGACCTGCGGCGATACGCCGAAGGGGCCGTCCGCACCACGGATGGCGGACGGCCCCTTCGGGCTTCGTGCGACTGGCTGTTCGCGGATACGGAGATCCGCGGACCGGACCGGAGTCCGGGCGGGGTCAGGAGGCCTTGGCCTTCTCGCCCACGGGCTTGGCGGCGGCCGGGGCCGGCGCCGGCTTGGCGGCCTCGTAGAACTCCTCGCGGGGAGTCTCCATGGCGCCGAGCGAGACGACCTCGCGCTTGAGGAACATCGCCAGGGTCCAGTCGGCGAAGATCCGGATCTTACGGTTCCAGGTCGGCATCGCCATGCCGTGGTAGCCACGGTGCATGTACCAGGCGAGACGGCCCTTGAGCTTGATCTTCACCTTGCCCATGACGATCATCGCGACGCCCTTGTGCAGGCCCAGACCGGCGACCGCACCCTTGTTGGCGTGGCTGTAGTCGGCCTGCGGGAAACCTCGCATCCCGGAGATGACGTTGTCACCGAGGACCTTGGCCTGCCGCAGCGCGTGCTGGGCGTTCGGCGGGCACCAGGCGTTCGGGTTGCCGGCCTTGCGGCCGATCAGGTCCGGCACCTGGGCGTTGTCGCCCGCGGCCCAGATGTAGTCGGTGCCCTGAACCTGGAGCTTCTCGGAGGTGTCGACGTGACCACGCGGGCCGAGCGGCAGACCGAAGCGCGCCAGCGCCGGGTTCGGCTTCACACCGGCGGTCCACACGATGGTGTTGGAGTCGACCTCCAGGCCGTTCTTCAGCACCACGTGACCGTCGACGCAGGAGTCCATGGAGGTCGAGAGGAAGACCTCGACACCGCGGGACTCCAGGTGCTCCCGGCCCCAGGTGCCCAGCTTCGGGCCGACCTCGGGAAGGATCTTGTCGGCGGCGTCGACGAGGATGAAGCGCATGTCCTCGCGCTTCACGTTCGTGTAGTACTTCGCCGCGTCGCGGGCCATGTCCTCGACCTCACCGATGGTCTCCGCACCGGCGAAACCGCCGCCCACGAAGACGAACGTCAGCGCCCTGCGGCGGACGTCCTCGTCGGTCGTCGAGTCAGCCTTGTCCAGCTGCTCGAGGACGTGGTTGCGCAGGCCGATGGCCTCCTCGATGCCCTTCATACCGATGCCCTGTTCGGCCAGGCCGGGGATCGGGAAGGTCCGGGAGACGGCGCCCATCGCGATGATCAGGTAGTCGAAGGGCAGCTCGTAGGCCTCGCCGACGAGCGGCGCAACCGTGGCGACCTTGCGGTCCTGGTCGATGGTCGTGACTCGGCCGGTGAGAACCTCAGCCTTGGGCAGCACGCGTCGCAGCGGGACGACGACATGCCGAGGCGAGATGCTGCCGGCAGCAGCTTCGGGGAGGAAGGGCTGGTAGGTCATGTACGACCGGGGGTCGACGACCGTGACGGTCGCCTCGCCGTAGCGCATCTTCTTGAGGATGCGCCGAGCTGCGTACAGGCCTACGTACCCACCGCCTACTACGAGGATCCTGGGACGCTCCGTGGTGCTCATGCCATCGAGTATCCACCCCCCTCGGGGGGCACGCTCGTGAGCCCCTTCACAAGGTATCCCCCACCCTCTGCTACACTGCCCCGCTCGCGTGACCCAGGTCATGGTCCGGCAGGGGAACCACGACACCCTGGCGAACGTTGTTCACCGCTTGTGAGCTGGCCCTGTGAGGCGCCGGACAGGGTGGACCACCCCTCCGGTCCACACGCCCGCAAGGCACCCGGAACCGCCCCGTATGCGACCCGGGCGACCCCCCGCACCCTCCTGCGGACCCGTTCGGTGCAGAAGTCGGGCCCAGAGGGCCCAATTCCTTGTGAAGAAGTTCACGAACTTCGTCGCGGCGTGTCTCCCAAGGGGCCCGCGGAGGGCTCGCGGGCAGCTCAGAAGTGCAGGCCGGAGTGCCGATGAGCACCATTCCGACCGCCTGCGCCGGACGCCTCAGCGGGCCGCGTAGAAGGCGATGCCGTCCAGGATGTCGTGCTCGCTGACGACGACCTCGCGCGCCCCGGTCCGCTCCATCACGGCCTGCAGGATCAGCGCCCCGGAGCTGATCACGTCGACCCGCCCCGGGTGCATCGCGCCGATCGCCGCACGCTCGGCATGGGTCGACGCGAGGAGCCGTCCGGCGATCTCCCGGACCTGCTCCAGGGAGAGCCGGGAGTGGTGGATCGCCTCGGAGTCGTACTCCTTCAGCCCCAGCGCGATGGCCGCCACGGTGGTGACCGTTCCGGCGAGGCCGACGAGCGTGGCCGCCGACGTGAGCGGCACGGTCTCCTCGGCCAGGTCCAGCGCGGCGGCGACATCCGCGCGGATCGCCTCGACCTGCCCGGCCGTGGGCGGGTCACTGATCTCGCCGTCCCGTACGAGGTGACGCTCGGTCATCCGGACGCAGCCGATGTCCACGGACCGGGCGGCCCGCACCCGGTCGTCGCCGACGACGAATTCGGTGGAGCCGCCGCCGATGTCCACGACGAGGTACGGCTTCGCGAGGTCGTCCCGCCCGGAAAGCTCCTTGGTGGCGCCGTCGAACGAGAACTCGGCCTCCTGGTCGCCCGTGATCACCTCGGGCTCGACGCCCAGGATGTCCACCACGCCACGGACGAAGTCGTCCCTGTTCTCCACGTCCCGGGAGGCGGACGTGGCGACGAAGCGGACCTGCTCCGCGCCGTGCTCCTTGATCACCGCCGCGTACTGCCGGCAGGCGGCGAACGTCCGCTCCAGCGCCTCGGGCGCGAACCGCCCGGTCCGGTCGACGCCCTGCCCGAGCCGGACGATCTCCATCCGCCGGTCGAGCTGAACGAGCTCCCCGCTCTCGGGATCGGCATCCGCGACGAGCAGACGAATCGAGTTGGTACCGCAGTCGATGGCGGCCACGCGTGTCATGTCTTCAAGCCTCCTGGGGGTCCCCCCGGACGAAGTCTGGGGGGAGATTGAGGAGCGGGGGTCCGGGGGCAGCGCCCCCGGGTACGGACGGTCAGCCCTCGTCCGGCGCGCCGCACGGCGAAACGCACGGACCCTTGCGCCACCACTCCGGCAGCATCGCAATCGCCTCGTCCCCGAGCGGATTCACCCCCGGCCCCGCGGCCAGCGAGTGACCGACCAGCACATGCAGGCACTTCACCCGGTCCGGCATGCCTCCCGCGCTCGGGAACCCCTCCAGCACCTCGATCGCGTCACGCCGTGCGATGTAGTCCTCGTGCGCGACCCGGTAGGCCGCGGCCAGCTCGGGGTCCGTACCGAGGCGCTCGGTCATCTCCTTCATGACCCCGTTCGCCTCCAGCGTGCCGATCGCGGACGCCGCACGCGGGCACGTCAGATAGAACGTCGTCGGGAACGGCGTGCCGTCCTCCAGCCGGGGCTGCGTCTCGACCACGTCCGGGTTGCCGCAGGGGCAGCGGTGCGCGATCGCGCGCAGCCCGCGCGGCGGGCGCCCCAGCTGCTGCTGGAACGCGGCGATGTCCGCGTCGGTGGGCGCGGTGGACTCGGTCTGGGGAGGGGGCGTTTCCATGCCTGCCTAGGGGTTCTGATCGGACTGCTCGAACTGCGGTTCTGCAGATGTACAAGAAGAAGGGACGCGAAGGGAAACGCGGCTCAGCCGCGGTCGGCGCTGTCGACGCCGTCCCACAGGTTGGAGTGCCAGGGCCGGTCGGTGTCCTCCGGCTTCCCGTTGCGCTCCTTGACCGCGTCGGGGTCGACCACGGTGTAACCGGTCTCCCCCGGAAGAAGGTAGTGCAGGTGCTCACGGGCCAGCCGCTTGACGTACGCGTCGTCCTGGAGCCGCGCCTTCTCGTCGCGCAGCTCCTCGGTACGCGCCTCGGCCTCCTGGGCCATCCGCTCCTGGTCGGCGATCTCGTCGCGCTGCGACACGTACTGCCGCATCGGGTACGCGAGGGCGACGATCAGTGAGCACACGATCAGAGCCAGGAAGGCGGCCCGGCCGGTGAGCCGGGAGCGGCGGGCCTGACGGCGGTTCTGCGACCTGTAGACGCGGGCCGCGGTCTGCTCGCCGAGCAACCGCAGCCGGGTCGCGGTGGAGAACCGGTCCCGGTCCTTCGCGGCCATGTCTCCGCCTCCCCATTACGCACGTCCGTCCCCGCACACGGTACGGGACCGAGTGCGGGGACGGACGGAGGCCGGGGCGCTCAGCCCCGCCCGGCTTCGTGTCAGCCCTTGAAGCGCGGGAACGCCGAGCGGCCCGCGTACACCGCGGCGTCGTCGAGGATCTCCTCGATGCGCAGCAGCTGGTTGTACTTGGCGACGCGGTCCGAGCGGGCCGGGGCGCCGGTCTTGATCTGGCCGCAGTTCACGGCGACCGCGAGGTCGGCGATGGTGACGTCCTCGGTCTCGCCGGAACGGTGCGACATCATGCACTTGAAGCCGTTGCGCTGGGCCAGCTCGACGGCGTCCAGCGTCTCGGTCAGCGAACCGATCTGGTTGACCTTGACGAGCAGGGCGTTGGCGGAGCCCTCCTCGATGCCGCGGGCCAGACGCTCCGGGTTGGTGACGAAGAGGTCGTCGCCGACGATCTGCACCTTGGCGCCGATCTTGTCGGTGATGACCTTCCAGCCGGCCCAGTCGTCCTCGTACAGCGGGTCCTCGATGGAGACCAGCGGGTACGCGGAGACGAGCTCCTCGTAGTACTCGGTCATCTCGGCGGCCGAGCGGGACTTGCCCTCGAACTCGTAGACGCCGTCCTTGTAGAACTCCGAGGCGGCGACGTCGAGCGCGAGCGCGATGTCCTTGCCCGGGGCGTAGCCGGCTTCCTTGATGGCCTCGACGATGAGGTCCAGGGCGGCGCGGTTCGACTCCAGGTTCGGCGCGAAGCCGCCCTCGTCGCCGAGACCGGTCGACAGGCCCTTGGTCTTCAGGACCTTCTTCAGCGTGTGGTAGACCTCGGCGCCCCAGCGCAGGGCCTCGGAGAAGGACTCCGCACCGATCGGCGCGATCATGAACTCCTGGATGTCCACGTTGGAGTCGGCGTGCGACCCACCGTTGAGGATGTTCATCATCGGGACGGGCAGCAGGTGCGCGTTCGGGCCACCGAGGTAGCGGAACAGCGGCAGGTCCGAGGCCTCGGAGGCGGCGTGGGCCACGGCGAGCGAGACGCCGAGGATGGCGTTGGCGCCGAGCGAGCCCTTGTTCTCCGTGGCGTCCAGGTCGAACATCGCCTGGTCGATCAGCCGCTGCTCGGTCGCGTCGTAACCGACGAGCTCCGGGCCGATCTGCTCGATCACGGCCAAGACCGCCTTCTCGACGCCCTTCCCGTGGTAGCGGTTGGGGTCTCCGTCACGAAGCTCGATGGCCTCGAACGCGCCGGTGGAGGCGCCTGACGGAACGGCAGCACGGCCCGTGCTGCCGTCGTCGAGGCCGACCTCGACCTCGACCGTGGGGTTTCCGCGGGAGTCGAGGATTTCCCTGGCTACGACGACGTCGATGGACGGCACGAGGCATCTCCTTCTGGGATATGACGCTGGTGGTGCAGGGTCGCTTTGGCCTTGCGCCAAGAGCCTAACCGGCCGGGCCGCCCCAACCGGCCGACCGCCCGTCCCCTGGGACGAAAAAGGACCCAAGGGCAGGCACAGCGGGACAAAGCGCCAGAATTTTACTGGCGAGTAACAACAACAGTTGAACGAGTAAGCGCGAAACGCGACGGGCCCCGGCCCGGCACGCACGGGGGAAGGTGCGCACCGGGCCGGGGCGGCCGGACCGATCGGCGAGGAGAGACCGCGACCGCTTCGCCGGCGACTACCCGTCAGGCGGCTGCTTCGCCAGGCGATTACTTCGTCGGACGATTGCTTACTTCGTCAGGTGGAGCTGCTGACCCGGGTAGATCAGGTCGGCGTCCTTGACGATGTCCTTGTTCAGCTCGAAGAGCTTCTCCCAGCCGCCCTCGACCTTGTGGTCGGCGGCGATCGTGCTGAGCGAGTCTCCGGCGACGACCTTGTACTCGCCGTCACCCTTCTCGACCTTCTTGCCGGTCGGGGTGGTGACCGTCTTCGACTCGGCCTTGGGGGCGGCCGAGCGGTCCGAGCGGTTGGTGGCGGGGGCCTGGGCGCGCTCGGCCTTCTTCGGCTCGGCCTTCTCGGCCGGCGCCGACTGCTGCTTCGGGGCCGCCTCGGACTTGGCGTCGGAGGAGCCGGTGTCGACGCCCGGGTCGACACCGTCGTTGCTCAGGTTGCCGGCGCCTGCACAGGCCCAGGCGCCCGGGCCCTGAAGGGCGAGGAGCTTCTCGGCGGTGGCGATCTGCTGGGCCTTGGTGGCCAGGTCGGCGCGGGGCGCGTACTGGGTACCGCCGGCGGCGGCCCAGCTGGACTGCGAGAACTGCAGGCCGCCGTAGTAGCCGTTGCCGGTGTTGATGGACCAGTTGCCACCGGACTCGCACTGGGCGACGGCGTCCCACGTGGACACGGAGGCGGCGGAGGCGCCGGTCGCACCCATCAGCGGCACGGCGATGGCGGCACCGGTGACACCGGCGAGCGTGGCGATGCGGACGACCTTGGACGGGCGGCGGTGCTTGTTGCCCTTGCTCTTGAGCAGCATCGAGACTTCTCCTCACCGACGCCTGCGAGGTGAGCTGTCGGGTTCGGGCCAAGTGAGTTGCCCGGTCGCACGTCCTTGCGTGCGACTTAACCCCAAGCCGGTCCCGATGCGTCCTGCGACGATCGGCCCGGCGCCTACCTGGGTCCCCCGCTCCTGCCTACGGCGCTTTACGCGTCTGTTCCCTTCGACCGACGGCAGGATTCGGCGTGACGGTCGACGGGGCCCGCGGTGCGAGCGGTTCCGACCGTAAACACACTGAGCCTCATATCCCAAGATGGACATACCGCATAAACAGCCCTTCCGGTCATCCGAAGAACCACCATTTGCGCAGGTGGGAACGGATGCGGCGGGGCCTCCCGGACAAGACACGCCAGTTCACACGAAGAGACCCATGTCTCACTTGGTCAAAAGTGGGACATAGGCCTCTTAACTACCCCAATTTCTGGGTGTTTTCAGCTGATCATCAGACCTGACTCACTCGGCCTGCAGGCCGAGATCGAGGCTCTGGCCAGGGAGGATGAGGTCCGGGTCGGAGCCCACCTCCGCCTTGTTGGCCTCGTACAGCCCCGTCCAGCCGCCGGGCAGCTTCTGTGCGTCAGCAATCGCCCAGAGGTTGTCGCCGTCGCGGACGGTGTACGTGCCGTCAGAGGCCGCCACACCGGCGTCGCGTGCGTCCCCGTCACCGCGCGAGGCGTGCCGCCCCGCGTCCCGGTCACTGCCGCGACCGGTCTCCCGGGTCTCCTCGGGGGCCGGCGTGCCGCGGTGCTTGCCCGCCTGCCCCTGGTCCTGCCGCGCCTCGGAGGCGCCCGCCTCGGTGGTGTCACCCGAGGGCGTGGTGGACGGCGTGGCCGACGGGGACGCCGACGCGTCCCGCTTCCCGCTCCCGCCCGTCGCCTTGTCCGCCGCATCGTCGCCCGCCCGGCCCGTGGCCCCGCGCGCCGGCTGCGTCGCCTCCGGGGACGCGTCGTCCGCCCCAGGGGTGTCGTCGGCGGGGTCGGCACTCACGGACGGGTCCGCGGCTCCGGTCGGGTCGGCGGAGGGCGCGCTGCCCGGGTCCACGCCCGGCAGCCCGGTGTCCACAGCGAGGCCCGAGACGACCGCGCAGCTGGGCCATGCCTTGTAACCCTGGTCGTCCAGGACCTTCTCCGCCACGGCGATCTGCTGTGAGCGGCTGGCGAGGTCCGCGCGCTCGGCGTACGACTCGCCGCCGTACGACTTCCAGACCTGCTGCGAGAACTGCAGGCCGCCGTAGTAGCCGTTGCCGAGGTCGGCGCTCCACATGCCGCCGCTCTCGCACTCGGCCACCCGGTCCCAGGTCGAGGCGTCGGCGGCGTGCGCGCCTGCCGCGCCGAGCAGCGGGATGGCGATGGCCGAGCCGGTCACGCCTGCGGCGACGATGATCGCGGGTGCCTGCCGAGGGCGACGGTGTCTGCCGTTCGCGGAGCCCATGGGGATGCCTTCCGTGTGACTGACGAGGTGACTGGTGAGTCGAACGGTGAACCTAGCGGGACTCGAACGTGTGTCACAAGTCGATGCAGCGGAGATCACGTGAAAGTCACAGAGTTGACAGAGTGTCACTTTCACCGTGGACCGGGCCCGGCGTGAACTCGACCGGAAGGGTGCGCAGTCCGCGCATGATGAGCCCGCCACGCCACCGCAAATCGGCGGGTTCCCCCGCAAGTCGCAGGTCAGGACAGCGTTTCAGGAGCGTGGCGAGGGCGGCCTGACCCTCCAGCCGGGCGAGCGGCGCTCCCAGGCAGTAGTGGATTCCGTGACCGTAACCAAGGTGCTGATTGTCACGCCGCGCGAGGTCGAGCGTGTCGGGCTCGCCGAAGCGCTCCGGGTCCCGGTCGGCGGCCGCCAGCACCACGAGCACGGGGTCTCCCTCGCCGACCCGCTGCCCGCCGATGGTCAGCGCCTCGGTGGCGTACCGCCAGGTCGCCAGTTCCACCGGGCCGTCGAACCGCAGCAGTTCCTCCAGCCCGGTGGTCAGGAGCTCCGTCTCCCCGGCGACCAGGGAACGCTGGAGCCGCTCGCGCTGCTCCGGGTGGCCCAACAGGGTGTGGACACTATTGCCGATCAAGTTAACGGTCGTTTCGAAACCCGCGAAAAGTAGGATAAAAGCCATCGCGGCGGCTTCGTTCTCGGTCAGGTGCTCGCCGTGGTCGCTCGCCCGGATCAGCCCCGAGATCAGGTCGTCCCCCGGGTTCTCGCGCTTACGGTGGATCAGTTCCAGAAGGTAGCCCCGCATCTTCTTGACCGAACGGGCCACCCCACCGCGCGGACCGCCGCCGTGGCGGATCATCATGCCCGCCCAGTCCCGGAAGTCGTCCTGGTCCTCGCTCGGGACGCCGAGCAGGTCACAGATCGCGTAGATGGGGAGCGGGAAGGCGAACTCGTGGATGAGGTCCGCCTCGCCCTTCTCGACGAAGCCGTCGATGAGCCGGTCGGTCAGCTCCTGTACGCGCGGCGCGAACTCCGCGATCCGGCGCGGCGTGAACGCCTTCGACACGAGCCGGCGCAACCGGGTGTGGTCGGGCGGATCGATGTTCAGCAGATGCGTCATCAGCTCCGCGTTGCGCTCGCCAGGAATCCCCGTCTTCCCCTTGGCGTGCGCGGACTCGGCGTGGTGCGCCGGGTTCTTGGACAGCCGGGCGTCGGCGAGCGCCTCCCTGGCGTCCGCGTACCGCGTGACCAGCCACGCCTCGACCCCGCTGGGCAGCGTGGTGCGGTGCACGGGGCTGTGCTCGCGCAGCCAGGCGTAGGCGGGGTACGGGTCGGTGGCGAACTCCCACGTGAAGAGTTCGGGCGCGGGAGGCGCGGCCGGGGCCAGGTGGGCGGGGCAGCCGGCGGGGGCGTCGGCGGGGCGGTCGTTCACCCCCCGACGTTATCCGCTGCCCTCAGCCGCCGGCCGACGCCCTCGGCCGCCCTGTCGCGTCCCGCTAGCCGACGCCCTCCGCCGCCCTGATCGCGTCCCGGTAGGCGCGGCCCGCGGCGCGCAGGGCGGCCTCCGGGTCGGTGCCCTCCTCCTGGGCGCGCACGGCCAGGGCCAGGAGGCGGTAGCCGACGTCGTCGCCGCCGGGGAGCGGCACGTCGAGGCCGGCGGTGCGAGCCCGGCTCGCGAGCTTCGCGGCGAGTGCCAGGCCGGGCTGGCCGAGGGGCACCCCGTCGGTGACGGACTCGCGCTGCTTCTCGATCGCCTTGGTGCGCAGCCAGTGCGCGTGGACGTCCTCCGGCGTCTCGGCGGTCTCGTCGCCGAAGACGTGCGGGTGGCGGTGGATCAGCTTCTCGACGAGGGTGGCGGCGACGTCGTCGACGGAGAACGGCTCTTCCTCGTCCTCCTCGGCGATGCGCGCGTGGAAGACGACCTGGAGCAGTACGTCCCCGAGCTCCTCGCGGAGCTCCTCGCGGTCGCCGTCCTCGATCGCCTCGACGAGTTCGTACGCCTCCTCGATGGCGTACTTGGCGAGGCCCTTGTGGGTCTTCTGCGAGGTCCAGGGGCATTCGAGGCGGATGCGGTCCATGACCTGGACGAGGTCGAGGAGCCGGGCGCCCGGCAGGTCGTACGAACCGGGCAGCAGCTCCAGGTTCGGCATCCGCACCCGCCCCGAACCGGCGAGCCGCGCCAGTCCGTCGGTGAGCGGCTGGTTGCCCTCCCCGCCGGTGAGGACGACGACGGTCCGGCCGCCGGCGCACACGTCGACGAGCTCCTGCGCGTCGGGCACGCCGGGCGTGACGGTGACGCCGGCCTCGCGCAGATACGGCAGCTGCGGCTGGTCCTGTTCCGCGCAGTGCACGCGGTCGGCGGCGTGCAGGGTCTGCCAGGCTGGCCAGGACAGCAGTCCGGGCGCGACGCGGTGGCTGGCGGTGAGCAGGACGATGCGGCCGGGGTCTTCAGCGTTCACACACTCGAATCTACCCCGGCCGTCGGACACGCCTCAGGCCCCGGCCTCCGCGGCCGACTGGGCGGGCTTGGTGACCTGGGTGATCCAGGGGGCCTTGTAATCGGCGAGCTGGATCTGCTGGTTGTTCCAGGTGCCGAAGCGCGGGTTGACGTCGACCTTCAGCGCCTTGGACGCCTTCGACAGCGCGTCGCCGAGGATCTTCGTGCCGGCGGGGGTCGTCGGGTCGGCGCCGAGGGCCTGGCCGAGCTTGGTCAGCTGGACCTGCTCGCGCAGGAAGGCGTCGATCTGGCCGGGGGCGATCCAGCGCTCCTGGAGCACCGCGGCGCGCAGCCCGTCCTCGCCCTTGTACTGGGCGACGGCCTGCTGCCGCATCTGCTGGATCTCGGCGCGGGTGACGGTCACCCCGGCGTCCGCCGTTGCCCTGTCGAGGACCCGGTCCAGGATCAGCCCGTGCAGCTTGGCGCGGCCGAGCTGGCCGGACTGGTTGGTGATCTGGGCGGCCTGCTCCGAGGTGTCCTGCGCCCGGCGCACGTCCGCCACCTGGCCCTGCACGGTGGCCACCGTGATCCGGTCCCCGCCCACGATGGCCGCGGCGCCCGGGTGGGCCTGGTTGCCGCAGGCGGCGAGGAGCGGCGCTGCGGTGAGCAGTGCGGCGGAGAGGGTGAGCGCGGTGCGACGGCGGCGGTGCAAAGGAGCCTCCCGAGGAGATTGTGCGGCGGTGCACAAGGCCTTGCGGTGATCGATGTTAAGGAGTGAAACCGGTCCGGGCCACTGATTCGACCAACGATTCGGGAGGAGTTGGGGATGTGGGCTGCCGGCGGCCCGGCTCAGCCGACCCGCTCGGCCGGTTTCTGCGGGGTATCGGGCCGCAGCATGATCGTGCGGGAGACGACGAAGGTGATGGGGATGGCGGCGGCCGCGGCGACCAGTGGGGCGTACCGGCTGCTGAATCCGGCGAGGTCGACCAGGAGGTAGACGCCGCCGGTGGTGATGACGAAGTTGGCGGCGTTGGTGAGCGGAAAGAGGAGGAACTTCCGCCAAGTGGGCCGGGTGCGGTAGGTGAAGTACGAGTTGAGGAAGAACGACCCGGTCATGCTCAGGACGAAGGCCAATACGTGCGCGGCTATGTACGGCAGCCGGTGCAGCAGGACGAGGTAGCAGCCGTAGTACGTGCCGGTGTTGACGGCGCCCACGAGGGCGAAGCGGGCCATCTGTGCCTTGACCGTCATCGGCGTACGAACTCCCTGGGTTCCGGCTCCGGGGCCGGCCTGCGGGCCTGGGTGTTGGTGGCCTTGACCAGGAAGTGCGGGCGGCGCTTCACCTCGTAGTAGATCCGGCCGACGTACTCCCCGACCACCCCGATCATCACCATCTGGACGCCGGCGAGGGCGGTGAGGACGACGAGCAGGGTGACGTATCCGGGGGTGTCGACGCCCTTCACCAGGGCGACGCCGACGATCCAGGCGGCGTAGGCGAAGGCCAGGGACGTCAGGAGCATGCCGAGGTAGAGGGCGGCGCGCAGCGGCTTGTTGTTGAAGGAGAGGAGTCCGTCGAGGCCGTAGTTCAGGAGCTTGCCGAAGGTCCAGGCGGAGCGGCCCTGCTCGCGGACGGCGTTCTCGTAGCTGAACGTGGTGGTGGGGAAGCCGACCCAGGCGAAGAGGCCCTTGGAGAAGCGGTTGTACTCGGTGAGTTCGAGTACGGCGTCGGCGGCCCGCCGGGACAGCAGCCGGAAGTCGCCGACTCCGTCGACCAGCTCCACGTCCACGAGGCGGTTGATCAGCCAGTAGTAGGCGCGGGCGGTGAGGGTGCGGGTGACGCGGTCGCCTTTGCGGGTGCGGCGGGCGATCACCTGGTCGTATCCCTGTGCGTGCTCCTGGAGCATGCGGCCGACGAGTTCCGGCGGGTGCTGGAGGTCGGCGTCCATGATGACGACGGCGTCGCCCTCGGCGTGCTGGAGGCCGGCGAGCATGGCGGCCTCCTTGCCGAAGTTGCGGCTGAAGGAGACGTAGCGGGCCCGGGGGTCGGCGGCGGCCAGCTCCTGGAGGATCGGCAGCGTCCGGTCGGCGCTCCCGTCGTCCACGTACACGAGCTGGAAGGCATGGCCCAGGCGGGTCATCTCGTCCGTCACGCGTTCATGGAAGCGTTCGAGGATTTCTTCCTCGTTGAAGCAGGGCACCACCAGGGAGATCAGCACGAATGTACATCAGCCGGTCAAAGTGTCGGGAGCGGTTGATGTGTGTGGCGTGGGTGCGACGGTTGGATGAACTGGTCCTGACCGGGCAGGGCTTGAGCGTGATCACCTCTGCCGCTTGGATGAGGCGCTATGACCCATGACAGGTTCCCTCACCCCAGCCGCCGTTCCCTGCTCGCGTGGAGCGGCGCCGGCGCGCTCACCGCCGCCGGCGTCACCATCGGCACCGGCACGGCCTCCGCCGCCACCCATCCCACGCCGGGTTCGGCGTTGTTGGTGCCTTCGCCCCGGCTCGACCTGAACAGCGCGTCGGAGAACTGGATACGGGAGAAGCCCACCCGTGACACGACGATCATCCAGTCGTTCGGCTATGACAACGCCAACGGCCACATCTACCTGGCCCAGGTGACGCAGGGCGGTCTGAAACTCGCGGGTGAGTCCGCCCCGGTAAGCGGTGTCGATCGCAGTCGGCGTGGCGACCTGACCATCACCAAGTGGGACATGTCAGGCAACACGCTGGGGTACATGTACCTGCGCGGCTTCGGGCACGGCATGAGCATCGGTGTCGAACCGGTCGGCGGCAAGGCCTATCTGTGGACGGAGGCCGACGGCCAGGAGGTCGCGGACCCGGTGCACCCGGACGACCCGACCAGGACGACCAGCCGCGGCAGGCGCCTGGCGCGCTTCCCCTTCGTCAACGGCCAGGTGCTCGACTCCGGCTCGTCCGGGCTCACCATGTACGAGCCGGTCCCGGGCGCCACGACGTACACCGCCTCCGTCGACCCGGTCTACGGCCGGCTCGCCATCCGCTTCCGTGACACGGACGGCGTGATGATCTTCCAGGTCCACGACCTGGATCTGGCCCGCCTCGGCATCTGGAGCCAGCCGCTCGCGAGCGTCCGCGAGCTGAACATCACGACGGTTGAGGGCTGGCCTCTCACTACTTACGGCCGCCCGTTCCTCCAGGGGTACGCCGTCGTCGGTCAGTACCTCTACATGCTGCACGGCAACAGCTACGGTTCCGTCCAGAACATCGACGGCCAGGATCTGGTGATCTCCGAGCCCGGCGTCGGCAACACGTTCATCACCTCGGTGAACCTCACCACGGGCGCGTACGACCCCGCGCCCCCCACGCCCTTCAAGGTGACGGTCAACCCCGCCCACACCGCGGCCGCGTACACACTGGACTACCGCGAGCCGGAGGGCCTCGGCGTCTACATCCCGGACCCGGCCAAGCCCGGGGTATTCCGTATCGGCATGGGCTTCGCCTCGGGAGAGGCGGGCTCACGGGTGGCGAGCATCTACGGCAAGGCGGGGCTCGTTCAGCCTTCCTGATTCTCAGCCTGCGAGCTCACGACACGGCGCCCCATGTCGTCGTCGTAACTGCCGCGGCGCCGGACCGGTTGGTCCCGCGCCCGGCAATCCGCCGCACGAAGGGAGCACGGGCTGCCGCATTCCGGCAGCCCGCGCTGATCTGACAGACCGTTCGGTGAAGCGGCACCAGCCACACCCCGGACACGCGTCACCGGCTGCCTTCAGCTCCGCACCGCCTCGAGGCGCCCGAGGCCCGCCGCGGCGCAGTCGGCCCGGAACCGGCCCGCGTCGTTCGCCCCCTCGACGGAATCGATCGACCGACGCTGCCACGCCTTCTCGTCCTCGTAGAAGTCGGCGCCCTCCGTGTTCTGTTCCAGTTGGAACATGGACGTCAGGGCCACATGGCCGCAATTCACTGCTTCGGCCGAATCACCCGTTCCGACCGCCAGGACCGCATGCCGGAGAGTGAGCGCACTGTAGAAGCAATGAATATCAACGGAATCCGTCAGTCCGGTGTCAGTGGGCTGCATCTCCGGAAAAGCCTCGATCCGGGAGACCACATCGGCAAAATCAGCCATCGCATCATCCGGGTTCCAGAGTCGCTGGAGAATTTCGACGTAGAGGTCGACGTCCTCCTGCCGGTCGGTGTCGGCGGATCGGTGACCGATGAAGATCTGGGCCATGCGCTCGGCGCAGGCCGCACTGTACATACGCATCGATTCGGCGCCGCCGCTCTCGAGACAGGCCTTGACGTCGTCTTCCACAATGAACATTGTTCCCCCAGGCCCTGATGGCGCAGGACGGTCGCGGTGATGTGAGTGCTGGCAGTATACGCCGCAGGGCGGGAACCCCTTAAAGGAGATCCCGCCCTGCAACGCGCTAACAGCAGACTAGTTGTGCTCGAAGCTCTGCTGTCGCGTCGTGGTCTTTCCGTTGCCCTTGAAGACGTTGCCTCTCATGGCTCCACCGAACTGTTGAATCCATGGCAGGCATTTACTTCGACATACGTTTCTGGACGCACCTCCGGCGATGAGTCCGTACCCGTTCGCCTTCATATAGAGAAACGCGTTCTGCTCCGCGTCGGTCCCCTTGATATTCGGCACCCGCATCTCAGGAACACCGTCCGGAGACGAGGCCTTCGTGCGGAGCGGAACCGACATCTGAGCAGGGGTGAAACCGTCACCGCTCGCCGCGACCAGGTCCACAGGCCCGTGCGGCGTCTGCGCCCGCACCACGGCGACCGTACTGACGTTCTTCCTGACGTACTCGCTGGGTTCGGCACCCCAGATCTCTCGCGCACGATCCCGGAACTTGCAGTTGTGCACAAGGATCGGGGTGTTTCCGGCCTCCACGAAGTACGTGTGCAGGCCGTCCACGGTGAGGTCGAACGTGACCGTGTTGTCGCTGTACTGCTGGTTGCCCGAGACGACAGCGGGCTCACCGTTCCCCGTCTGTAGCTTGTCGCCCTCCTTCAGGTCCTTGGCCCGCGTCCAGGTCTTCGACGTGGATTCGTAGATCTGGTGGAGAGCCGTGGTGTTGAGGGTTCGCTGACCGTCCTTGGTCGACACGGTCAGCGCCACGTAGTCACGGTCGTGCGTGGTCACGTGGACCTTCGTGACCTTGTGGGCCTCCTTCTCCTTCTTCCCGGGCTCGGCCGTCAGGACGTAGTCTCCGGTCTTGACCTCCGAGATCGGCTTGGCCATGCCGTTCGCCAGAACCACGGGCGTCGCGCCGGTGAAGCTGTGACAACCACCCCCGCCGACCTTGCCGGCCGCCGCGCCGAACACACCACCCGTCACCGCGCCGACCGCCGTGGCCTTCGCCGCGCCGGAGACGCTGCAGCCTTCCTCGCTGGTCACGCAGGAGATGCCGTAACCGACCGCGCCTTCCGCGGCGCCGCCCGCGGCACCCATCGCCGCGCCGTTCAGCGCCTTGCCGCCGACACCGGCGAGCAGACGGCCCACCGCGCCGGAGGCCGCACCGCCGGCCGCGCCGCCGAGGGCGCCGGTAACGGCTCCCACGCCGACCGCGGTCGCGAAGCCGGCCAGCGTCTTCGGGCCGTCACTCATCGCGTAGCCGACCGCGTTGGCGGCGGCACCCGCGAGCATGCCGCAGGCGACGACGCCTGCGCCGGCGGTCGCCGCTGTGCAGCCTGCGAAGACCACCACGCCGACCGCCACCGAGGCGATCGTCGACGCGTGCTGCTTCACGAAGTTGGCTGTGGCCTTCGCCGCCTTCTTGACGGCCCTGCCGACCTTCTTGGCGGCTTTCACCACCTTGTGCGCGACACTCTTGACAGCCTTGGCGACCTTGCGGACCGCCTTTTTGACGTGCTTGACGACCTTGTGGACGTATTTCTTTACGCGCTTATAGGTGCGTTTGACGTATCTCTTGACCTTTTTGACGCTGTCGGCCACGTAGTGCACGGCCTTCCGCACCACACGCTTGGCCCTCTTGACGGCCTTCTTGACCGCCTTCTTGATCTTCTTGGCCGCGGCCTTGACCTTCTTCGCGACCTTCTTGACAGCGCTCTTGGTCTTCTTCCAGGCCGACTTCGCGACCTTCTTGACCTTCTTCTTGACCTTCTTGATCGCCTTGTCGATGAAGCTCGGCCAGTGACCCGTCGGGTCCGTCGCCGTCATCGGGTTCTGGTCCGCGTACGCGTACCGGTTCGCGGACACCGACGTCGGCAGCGGGTTCATGCCCACCGTGTCGCGGCTGTTGAACTGGCCGGTCTCCGGTGAGTACCAGCGCGCCGCCATGTTGACCTTGGCGGTCTCCGGGTCCGTCCACCCCGACTGGTAGCCGAGGTGTCCGACCATGCCCGTCGACTGCTCGACCTTCCCGAACGGGGAGTACGTGGTCGAGCCGGTCAGCGCCTCGCCGTCCGCGGTGAACTGACCCACCACGTCGTCGTGGATGTCGGTCAGCGCGAGCACCGAGCCCATCGCCGACTTGATGCCCATCAGCGAACCGTCGACATTGCGGCTGTACGACGTACCGCCGTCCGACGCCACGTCGTTGCCGGCCCCGCTGTACGCGAAGTCGTACATCGTGCCGCCCTGGCCGTCGCTCGCCTTCAGCGTCCGGTCCAGGCCGTCGTACGTGTACGTCCGCTGGCCCTCGTTGATGACACGGTTGAAGGCGTCGGCCTTCACCGAGGTCTGCACACCGCCTTCGTCGGTGACCGAACTCATCGTGCCGCGCGCGGTGTACGTGTACGTGTTCTGCCCGTCCGAGGTGAGACGGTTGCGGGCGTCGTACGTGTAGGTGTCACCGCCCACGCGGGTCCGGTTGCCGGACGCGTCGTAGCCGTACTGCTCGGTCGTGCTCCCGTTGTTCCAGGACGACAGGCGGTTCGCCCAGTCGTACGTGTACGTGTTCGTGGTGGCCCCGGCGACACCCGTCGTCGTCTTCGACGTCTCGTTGCCGTTGAGGTCGTAGCCGTACGTGAACGACGCCAGAGACTTGCCCGTCGGTGACGTCAGCCTGTCCGTCGTGAGCTGGCCCAGGGAGTCGTACGAGAAGTCACGCCTGCCCTTGCCCTGCCCGTATTCGATCGACGTCACGTTGGACTCGGTGTCGTAGCCGTACGTCATCGACGTACCCGACGCACCGTCCACCGCCGTCTTCAGGCGGCCCGCCGTGTCGTACCCGAAGGTCGACGTGCCCGACGCGTCCTTGCGCGAGGTCATCGCCCCGTTGCCGTCGTAGGCGAAGGACGAGGTGCCGGAGGGGCCGTTCGCCGAGAGGAGCAGACCACGGTCGTCGTAGGAGAAGGTGTTCTTCTCCTCGTCCGTGCCGGCCACCGAGGTGACCTGGTCGTCCTCGTCATAGGTGTAGGTGTGGTCGGTGGTCTCCGCCTCCGCGCCCGTGCCGTGCTGGCGTACCAGCCGGCTGCGGTCGTCGTACTCGTTGGTGACGACGACCCCGCCCGGGGAGCGCTGCTCCTGGGGCCGGCCCGCCGCGTCGTAGATCATCGTGAAAGTACGGTCCACGAGGTCCGGATGGGCCGGGGTGGACGGTTCGATCTCCTTCTCCGCCATGCCCCACGCGTTGTACGTGGTGAGGAAGGCGTTGCCGCGGCCGTCGGTGAAGCGCGTGCGGTTGCCCGCCGCGTCGTAGCCGAAGGTCGTGGTGATCGACTCGGTCTCCGAGACCGGCTGGACGGCCTTGGTGATCAGGCCCGTCGCGTCACTCGTGAGCGTGACCGTGTGGCCCCGGTAGTCGGTCACCGACTTCGGGTTGCCCGCACGGTCGTAGGTGGAGCTGCTGGTCCGCAGCACCTTGCCCGTCGCGTCCAGGTCCTTCGTGGCGGTGAGCTGGCCGTAGCCGTCGTAGGTGTTGGCGGTGCTGGTGCCGTCGGCGTCCACCGAAGTGAGCGGCCGGCCGTCCATGTCGTACGTGAAGCGGCTGGTGGCGCCCGCGGCGTCGGTCACCTCCGTCGTCTCGCCGAGGACGTTGTACTTGTAGGACTCGCTCACCCCGGTCGGGCTGACCGTCCGGGAGAGTTCACCTCCGGGCGCCTTGTACTCGTTGATGGACGTGTACGCCCGCTCGGTCGGCTGGCGCACGATGTCCGTGTCCGTGACCGGGCGGCCGAGGTAGTCCCAGGTCGTCTCCTGGCGGGCGCCGCCGGGCCGTACGGCCGAGAGCTGGTCGCCGTTGGCGGTGTACGTGTACCGCGTCGTGGCGCCGCCGGGCTCCTTGACGGAGGCCAGGTCGCCGAGCTGGGTGTAGGTGTACTCGGTGCGCTTGCCCAGCGGGTCGACCTCGGCGGTGACCTGACCGAGCTTGTTGTACTCGTTCCAGGTCACGGCCGTGATCGGGGTTGAGGCCCCCGGCGGGGTGTAGTCCGGCATCGTCGTCGAGGACTCCTGGCCCTCGGCGTCGTACGCCGTCGTCACCACGTTGCCCAGCGGGTCGGATGACTCGGTGTCCTCACCGAACGTGTTGTAGCCGGTCATCGACACCGGCCGGACGGTCACTGGAGTGCCGCCTCCGGTCTCGCTGCTGACGGCCGGCTCGGTGACGCTGGTCTGCTGACCCGCCTCGTCGTAGCCGTAGTCGGTGGTGACTCCGTTCTCGTCGGTCATGGACAGCGGCAGTCCGCGCTGGTCCAGCTTCCAGCTGGAGGTGCGGACGGAACTGCCCGCGGCGGGCAGCGTGCCGCCCTTGACCGCGGCCACCTGGGTCGCGGTCAGCGCCTCGCCGTAGACCTGGATGTCGTTGAGCGAGCCGTTGGCGTTCTCCGCGTACGTGCCGCTGGCGAGCCTGCGGCCGATCTGCAACGGACCGGTGGCGTCCCAGGGCGTGGTGAACGCCGTCGAGGTGCCGGACTGGACCCCGTTGACGTACAGCCTGATCTGGGCTGCGTCCCGGTCGTACACACCCGTCAGGTGTGTCCAGGTGCCGGTGGTCACCGCCGAGGTGCCGGAGCTGGCCCGCGCGATGGTGGGGCCCGACATATCCGAGCCGTGCCGGTTGAACGTCCAGCCGTAGGCCGTGGAGTAGTACAGCTGGAAGCCGCTCGCGGTCTCACCGTCCTGCGCGAGGAAGGTGCTGTTGGCCGCGGTGGAGTTCAGCTTGACCCACGTCGAGACGGTGAAGGAGCCGCCGGTGTTGACCACCGCGCCCTTCGTCTGGCCGTAGGCGTTCGCCGTGCCGTCGAAGACGGCCGAGCCGCCGCGCTCCGTGGAGCGGGTGACCCCGCTGCCGAAGGTGGCGGTGCTGTTGCCGCCGGAGGAGTCCGCGGCCGTGAGGCCACTGGTCTCGGCCATCTTCCAGCGGGCCACCGGTGCGGTGGTGCCGTCGTGGAGGGTGGATCCGGTGACGTTGCCGAGGTTGTCGTAGAGCGTGTCCTCGGTGCTGGTACGGCCGTTGGCCGGGTCGAGGTCGGTCTCCGATACGACGTTGTCGTCCGGGTCGTAGCTCACCTTCGTGGTCCGGGCGAGGCCGCCCGGGTCCATGACCGACGACGTGGTGCGGTCCGACGCGTCCACCGTGAACGTGGAGACGGTCTGCCCGTCGTTGGTGACCTGCTTGATCAGGTTGCCGGCCGCGTCGTAGGTGTTGGACTCCTCGGTGAAGGAGAGCCCGTTGGCCGGGTCCTTTCGCACCACCGTGGCGGCGAGACCGTCGTCCGTGTACGTGTACGCCGTGACGTGGCCCATCGCGTCCGTGATCGACGCGAGACGGCCCGCGGGGTCGTACGCCCGGGACTCCTGCACGAGGGTCGTGGGCGACGACGGGTTCGCCGGGTCGCCCGTGTAGTTCAGCAGGTTGGTGGTGAGGGGCCTGCCCTCACCGTCGAAGGTGTAGGTGTTGACGTTGCCGGCCGGGTCGGTCTCCTTGACCTTGTTCCCGTACACGTCGTACTCGAACGACGTGGTGTCGCCGCCCGGGTCGGTCCTCGACGCCATGCGGTTGTACGCGTCGTACGTGATCGAGGTGGCGCGGGGCGCGTCACCGCCGGTCAGGTCGGCGATCGTCTGCGAGGAGACGTTGCCGTCGGCGTCGTAGACCGTGCTGGTCCGCCCGGTGTGGACGGCGCCGGTGACCCGGTTGGTGACCGGCGGGTCGGTCTCGGTGAGGACCTGGTCGTCCTTGTCGTACGTCAGCGTCGTGGTGAGGCCGCCCGGCTGGGCGTCGGTCACCTCGGTCCTGGTCAGCTGTCGTCCGAGGTTGTCGTATGTGCTCCGTTCCTTCGCCCCGTTGGCGTCGGTTGTCTCGGCGACGTCACCGTTGGCGAAGTAGGAGTACGCGGTCTTCCGGCCGCCCGGTGTCACCACCTCGGCGACCAGTCCGGCCGGCGCCTTCGCGGTGCCGCCCTCCGCCGCCGCGGTGGTGGCGGTCGTGTACGTGGTGGTGGCGGTCCGCCCGTCGGGGTGGCCCGGCACCGGCGGCGTCGTCACCGAGGTGAGGTTGCCCGCCGTGTCGTACACGTAGCTGGTCAGGTAGGTGTTGTCCGTCGGCCCCGAGGAACGGCCGTCGCGCTCGGTGAGCACCAGGTCGTTGCGCGGGTCCATCGGCGGGAACGCCGTGGTCGAGTCCGGGTAGTACGTGTAGTAGTCGGTGGCGCACTTGCCCGCGGCCGTGTCCTGGCACATGGTCTGGGAGACGGTGTTGCCGCGGATGTCGTGGCCGGTGATCGAGCGGTTGCCGTTGGCGTCGGTCACGGTGCGCAGGAAGCCCGCCGTGTCGTAGCCGTACGTGGTCCGCTTGCCGTTGGTGTCGATCGCGGTCAGCAGACGGTTGCCCATCTCCGCGTCGTACACGTAGGTCAGCGTCTTGTCGGTGGGGTCGGTGAGCTTCACCGTCCGCACCGGGGCGACGCCCGCGGATGCCTTGTACGCCGACCAGTGCTGCTCGACCTGCTCCTCGGTGAGCCCGGCCGCGTGCACGGCGACCTCGGCGATGGAACCGGTGAAGTAGCTGACGTCGGCCGGGGCGCTGATCCAGCCCTTGGCGAAGCCCGCGCCGATGAAGGTGCGGGTGTTCGTCTGGTCGTTGGGCGCCCCGGTGAAGTCGGCCTGCTTGACGCCGTCGACGAACAGTGTCTGGGTGGTGCCGGTCGCGGAGAGCACCGCGTGGTGCCAGACGTTGTTGTCGACCTTTTCCTTGGACCCGAAGTCCGTGGCGGCCGACCCGGAAGCGCTGTACCAGTGGCCGCGGAGCTTGCCGTCGGCACCGACGTAGAGGACGGGGTTGATGGGGCCGCTCGCCCCGGCCGCGTCATTCACGGCCTTGGCCTGGTCGGCCACCAGCACGCCGGGCTTCGCGGTCTTGAACCACAGCTCGACGGACCGGTCGCCCTTGGCGTGCCAGGTCCCGTACGGGACCTCCGCGTACGAGCTGGTGCCGTTGAACTGTGCCGCCGTGACGTCACCGGAGCCGAACGGCCCGGCCACGCCCTGAGTCACGCTGTTGTACGTGCCGAAGCCCGTGTGCAGCTCGTTGGCGGCCTGAGCGGCACCCTGGGTGTCGTCCAGGCGCCAGTAGCCGGCCGGTGCCGACCCCATCACCGAGGAGCGGTAGACCTGGGACGAGCCGGTGACCGTGGCGGGGTTCAGCTTCCAGGTGCCGCCGTCGCCGTCGGTGGCCTGGACGACCAGGTCGTCCGTGGTGCCGTAGGTGACGGCCGACTGGGTCTTTCCGTTGGGCGTGGTGATCTTGTTGAGCAGTCCCGCGGACCGGGTGGCCGCGAGGTACTGAGCGGTGATGACCGACGGGTCGAGCGCCTCGGTGTAGACGGCGACTTCGGCGAGCTGTCCGGAGTAGTGCCCCAGCTTGTCGGAGGCGTTCATGGCCGGCCAGCCGTCGGTGTTCACCCCGGCACCGAAGGAGATGTAGGGCTGCTCCCAGTCGTTGATGGTGCCGGCCAGGCTGCCCTGCTTGGCACCGTCGAGGTAGAGCGTCTGCGTGGTCGCCGCTCCGGTGAGGGCCACGTTGTGCCACTTGCCGTCCGTGACGGTGGCCGTGGAGGCGATCGTGGTCATGCATCCCGGAGACATGGCGAGGCAGCCACGGAGCTTGCCGTCCGTGCCCACGTACACCGCCGGCGTGTTCTTCGTGGTGTTCGCGACCGGGTCCGCGTCACTGAGCGGCTTGTCCCCGTAGTAGAAGAGGACACCGCCCGCCTGCGTGGTCTTGAACCACAGCGACACCGTCGTGTACGAGGGCGTGGCGCCGGGAGCGCTCGGGATCTCGACGTACGACGTGGTGCCGTTGAAGGTGGCGGCCTTCTGCGTGGAGCCGGTCAGCGGACCGGTCCCGCCGAGGGTCACGTTGCGGTAGAGGCCGTTGAACCTGCCCTGGTTGATGTCGACCGTGTCGCTCGCGACCGTGCCGCTGGTCTCCCCCAGCCGCCAGTACGCGAACGGGTCCGCGTCCATGACGGTGGTGCGGTAGTGGTTGCCCGTGGCGTAGCCGTAGACCGTGCACTTGGTGGGGTCGGCGGGCGGGCAGACCTTGGTGAGCTGGTCGCCGGTGTAGCCGTAGTTCCAGACCTGGGCGGTGCTCGCGTCCCCGGCCTTGGCGGGGTCCGTGGTCACGGTCGACACGTGCGGGGCGGTGGCCCCGGTGGGCGTCTGCCAGGTGAAGGACAGTGACCGGTTGGACGTGGTGTTGGTGACCTTGCTGAGCTTGCCGCTCGTGTACGTGAAGGTCTCGGCCCGGTTCGCGTAGTCCTTGATCGAGGAGATCGCGAACGCGCCGGTCCGGCCGGTCACCGCCTGCTGGAAGCCATAGGCGGTGAAGTCCTTGTCGGTCAGCGTGTATCCGCCGCCCGACGCGGCCGCCGCCAGCCTGGCGTACCGCCCCATCGGGGGCACGAAGGTGCCGTCGGCGTTGCGGCCGAAGGCGACCTGCTCGCCGCCCGGGTAGGTGATCACGACGCTCGTGAGAGTGCCTGCGCCGTCCTTCACCTCCACGGCCGTCATGTCGGTGACCGTCGCCCAGCCGGCGCCGAAGGCGCCGTCGGTGCGCGGGTCGCGACTGTTGTACGAGCGCTCCACGGACAGGGACGGGCCGACGACCTCGACCTCGGCGTCGGTGTCCTCGGTGGTGTAGTTGGCGTCGCTCGGGTCGAATTCGTGGCCGTCGGTGTTCTGGGAGAGGCCCGAGGTGACCGGCGGCTGCGGCACCGCCGTGGCGAACCGGCTCGCCGAGTACATCACCGAGTCGTATCCGTCGGTGACACTGACGTACCAGGCGTAGTTCTTGCTCCACTTGAGCTTGCCGGCGGGTATCTTCCAGCTGCTCTTGCTGATGATGCCCGAGGTGGCGACGGGGGTGGTGCTGTCGCTGTCCGCGTCGTACACCTCGAAGGCGTACGTCAGGGCGGCCATCGGCCACTTGTCGGCGTCACTCGCGTAGACGAGCAGCTCGGGCTGGAGCGTGTTCGACTGGTGGTTCTCCGGCGGGTACTGGGCGTTGATCTGCGGCGCCGTGTTGGGCGTGTAGGTCAGGTCCAGCGCGGGCCGGAAGGCCGCGGTGGTGCTGTTGTCGGAGTGGAACTTCTTCCAGTGCAGCCCGTCGGCGGTGGGCGCGGTCAGGGCAAGGCCGTAGTTGGCACTGCCGGTGGCGACGCCGTCGAACCATCCGGTGGACAGCTTGACCGGCATCTTCACGCCGACGCTCAGGTCGTTGGTGCCGCCGGCGTTGTTGCTGCAGGAGGCACCGGGGGCGACCGTGGCGCTGCCGATCGCGGCGCCGTAGGCCGGGCCGGGGTAGGAGGTGACACCGGACGGGGTCCAGGACGCGGTCACCGGGCTCACCGAGAACGGCTCGGCGGTGCAGGTGGCGGACCAGATCGCGTACACGTTGAGGGTGGCCGCGGTGACGCGCTGCCCCTTGAGCGTGGTGCCCAGCGAGGAGAACTGGAGGAACGAGTTCGCCTTGTTGGTGCCGGAGTCGTAACTGCCGACCTTGATCTGGTTCTCGGTGGAGTGGTCACCACCGATGGTGCTCTGCGCGTAGGTCGTGTTGCCGGCGGTGACCGTCGGGTCCACGGTGACGGGGTAGGCGCGGGCGGGGTCGTCCAGCCAGGCGCGGTCGGCGGTCAGGCGCAGGGCGGGCTTGCCGTCGGCGGTGGTGAGTTCATAGGTCACCGCGCGGGACATCGCCGCGTCGCCGGAGCGGGGGTCGATCCTGGAGTCCTCCATGAAGGCGTGGGGAATGATTGCGGTCACCTCCCCGTCCCCGTCGGTGAACTCCACGTCGCCGTTGTCCGCGATGCGCGGGGTGAGCCCCTGGACATCGAGGGGGAACAGCCAGGAGTTCGGGGCGTCGGCCGACCGCAGGACCAGCCGCTCCTTGAACCCCTCGGCCAGAGGGGACAGCAGCAGGTCGGTGTCCGGCAGGACATCGGCGTACGTCGCCGTGTTGTCGGCGTCGACCGTGGCGGTGGCCTTCTTCGCGCCTCGGAGCGAGTAGGCGAGGCTACGGCCCGCCCCGAAGTCGATGGAGGCGAGCTGCTGGTCGCCCGCGTCCGGGGCGAACTCGACGTCGAGGGAGTTGGCGGCCTGCTGGAGCCTGCCGCCCTTCTCCTTCGTCAGGTCCGTGTCGATCGGCTTCCAGGTGCCGTCGGTGCCCTTGAAGTTGGACCGGCCCGCGTAATGGCGGACGGTCGTCGATCCGTCGGCGTTGACGAAGTAGTCGGAGGTCGCCGTGGACTTCTTCGCGTTGCGCTTGCTCGTCCTCGCGTCGAAGCTCTTGGCATTGCCGGCGACGGAGTCGGTGACCGCCGTACCGGGGCGGTCGTCGGCGCGGGTGTAGGCGTCGAGTTCGCCCTTGCCCTTGCCTGCCTTGTGGCCGACCGCGACTTTGCCGCTGGTCTGGTCCGCGGTGGCGGTGTGGCTCTTGCCGCGTGCGGTGCCGCTCTCCTGCTCGGGGGTGTGCAGAGGCGACTCGTCCAGCCACTTCCACAGCCCCGACAAGGACATCTCCGGCATCGAGAGCGCCGGAAGGGTCTGACCCGTGGCGGACGCCGTCTCGGTCGTCAGCATGCACGAGAGCGAGACGAGCACGGCGACTGCCGTGCCTCGCGCCCTGCGTCGCCCGACGGGGCCTGGGGGGAACAACGATGATGGTCTTCGCCATCGAGCACGCATTGGAGCTGCTTTCTCTTCAAGGCCTATATATGGCCTCGCGAGATTGCCCCATACACCGACAGGAGATCCACCAATTCCCGGGTGATCTTATGCGATGTTTATCTCATCGCTCGTGTCGGGCCACTTCGCCTGCTACTGAACGACGTTGACTGCCCGTCGGACGGCCTTCGCGACCTCGTCCGGCACCTCGTCGCCCGGTGCGACCACGGTGAGGTTGCCGGCTTCCGCGGCCCGGCCCTCCCTTTCGGATCCGACCACCACGAACCGCACCTGCGGATGGCTGCCCGCCGCCTTGCGTACGGTCTGGGTCTGGGCCCGGCCGGTGGCCAGCACGACCTCGCAGTCCCGCTGGATCAGGCCGTTCAGGTGGGGAAGCGCGTTCGCAGCCGACTGCTCGCCCATGACCGGAACATGGGTGACGCGGACCCGCGTGTCCCCGGAGGCCGCCTCCATGCCCTTCCAGGCGGCGGCGGCCGGGGTGCCCGCCTTGATGCCGTCCTCGCCGGTGAGCAGGCACGCGTCCACGTCCTGGTACTGACGCGCCCTGGCGTCCGGCGGGCCCGCCGCTTCGTCCTCGCCGCTGAACACCCACACGGCGACGAGGGCGCAGACGGCGAGCAGCGCCCCTCCCGCCGCCCAAGCGCCGCGGCGCCCGCGCAAGAGAGCCGCCGCCGACGCGAGGAGCGTCCGCACACGAGGCGTCCGGCGCTGAAGTGCGGGTGTCCTGCCCCGCCAGGTACGCCGGGTCCTCATGCCTCGTCCTTTACGCCCGGGCGCGACATCCGCCACGAAGGCCCGGCGAGCAGGCCGTGCGCCGCGGCGCCCAGCGTGCTGACCAGAACCAGCAGCAGGTCCGCCGCGAACTCCGCCCCCCGCGTCTCCTCCGGGGTCAGCGCCGCCCAGAGCACCCAGGCCACGTTGGTGGCGGCGAAACCGGCGAACGCCGCCCAGTCACCGGCCCGCCGCCGCCGGGCGGCGATGACGAGAGAGGGCACGAAGGACAGCATGCCCAGCGTGACCACGGGGACCGCGGCCAGCAGGAGACGGGGCGTCGCCGTCATCACCATCGCGAGCGGTGAACGCGGACCGGCCTCGACGGCGTGGGGCGCAGCAGGCTGCACGCTGTGTTCCTTAAGGGAGCGACGCGGGCGGCCCGGCGTGGAGCGGCTCGGACCGTTCGCACAGACGCCCGCTGGATTCGGACGCCGTAGAGTACACCGCTCCGTGACAGGTCCGGGACAGCAGGCTCCCGGCCCGAGGGGCGGCGGACTGCCTCACCCGCCGCACAGCCCCAGCATGACCTTCTTGTCCGCGGCGGTCACCGGGAGTTCGTACTTCAGCGAGACCTGGGCGAAGCGCAGCGCGTACGAGCAACGCACCGGCTTGTACGGCGGCAGCCAGGACGCGGGGCCCGAGTCGCGCTTGGCGTTGTTGGCGGGGCCGTCGACCGGGAGAAGATTCAACGGATCATTGGCGATCTGCTGCCTCTTGGCCTCGTTCCAGCGGGCGGCGCCCATCTGCCAGTCGTACGACAACGGCATGACGTGGTCGATCTGGACCTTGGCGGCCTGCCGCTTGCGCCACTCGATGGCCGAGCCGGTGTACGGGTCCATGAGCGTCATGGCGACGACCACGCAGTCCGAACCGTCACGGAACCTGACCTTGCGGCCATCGCGGTTCAGGAGGTCGTTCCGCGTATCGCAGCCGTTGCGCGAGAGCGGGATGCCGTCGACCGAGTCCTTCCAGGCGTACCCGAACTCGTCCCGGTCGTAGCCGGTCTTCGGGCCGCGCCCCTTGGTCGCCACCTTCTCGATGATCTTCCGGGCCGCCGCGCGGTCCGTGTCGGAGGTGAGGGGGGCGAGGCCCGGCTTCGTACCGTCCGGGTTGTCCAGCGGGCTGGCGCCGAAGCCGGTGGCGGGCCGGCCGCCGCCGCTCGAGCCGCCGTCACCGGAGGCCACCTGGTCGGGGTCGCAGCCGGTCAGGGCCAGGACCGCCGCCACACCCAGGGCGGGCACGACCACTCGACACACGCGCGGAGATATCACTCGAAGCCGTCCTGACGGGGAGAAAGCCGAACCAACCCGGGAATCCTATGGATTCCTTCCCCGCCGGGACCCGTTCATGGCGTCCCTGCCCTCCGGATGCGGCCCGAATCACACCTTGCCGATCCCCAGCGTCGTCTCCGACGGCAGCAGTCCGGACCCGATCGCCGCCACCCACAGGGGGCCCAGGAGTTCGACGAGCCGCTCCCGCTCCTCATCGGTGAGCACCCGCCACGGGGCGGCCGCCGCCTCGTCCGTGCGCCGCTCGACCTCCGCGCGCAGCGCCCGGCCCGCCTCCGTCGCCGTACCGTCGCCCGCCAACAGGCCACGCTTCGCGAGGCGTTCGCGGGCCTGCGACCACTCCTCGTCGCTCCACCGCCGGCTCGCGAACACCTCCGGGCGGGCCGCACCGATGGCGGCGAACGAGACCAGCGCCTCGGCCGGGTCGAGCTCCGCGTCGGCGAGTGCCGCGAGGTGGCCGTCGCCGCGGTGTTCGCGCAGGACGGTCGCCGCGTGCCAGAGCGCGAGGTGCGGCTCGTCCGGCCAGGGAAGTGCGGCGTTCGCGGCGGCGAGCGGGCGGTCCGCCGTGTCGGCGGCCTGCGCGACGCGTCGCAGGAGCACGGCGGTCTCGGCCGTCTCCGGAGCGGTGACCGACTCCCCCAGCAGTGTGCGGTAGGTACGGTCGACGGCCCGTCGCCGGGCGGCGAGCACGGTGTCCGGCGAGGCGACGGACCAGATGGCGGGGACGTACGCGTCCACCATCCGCGGACTGAAGCTGTAGAAGGTCTCCGCCACCCGGCCGGCCGACGCCTCCCCGAGCGGCGCCGCCCGCCAGGCGAAGTAGCTCGGCCAGCGCTCGTCGACGGCGTACCCGAGCGCCGAGGCCTCCTCGAAGGCCTCCGGCGCGTAATAGAGAACAGCGTGCAGGGGCTCCAGCAGGTGCCACAGCTGCCGTACGCGACCCAGCTCGTCGGACATGTCTCCGCCTTCCGTCACCGCTTCGATCTAGTCACCGACTAGATTCCCTTGCGGCAGCAAGACTGCACCCCACCGCACCAACTTGTCAATGACTAGATTCCGCGTAGGCTGCTGTTCATGAGCAGTGACCGCACCTACCACCACGGCGACCTCCGGCGGGCCGTCCTCACCGCCGCCCTCGACGTCATCCGCACCGAGGGCCCCGCCGCGCTGAGCCTGCGCGACCTGGCCCGCCGGGCCGGCGTCTCCCACGCCGCCCCCGCCCACCACTTCAAGGACCGCACCGGCCTGCTCACCGCCATCGCCACCGAGGGCTACACCCTCTTCGCCGACGCCCTGGCCGAGGCGCCGGACCTACGGGAGCGCGGCGTGCGGTACGTACGCTTCGCGGCCGAACACCCGGCGCACTTCCAGGTGATGTTCCAGCCGGCCCTCTACCGCACGGGCGACCCGGACCTGATCGCGGCGAAGGAGCGGGCGTCGGTGGAACTGCGCGCGGGCGTCGACAGCCTCCCCTCCGGCGGCGGTGACGACGCCCGGCTCACCGGCGTGGCCGCCTGGTCCCTGGCCCACGGCTTCGCCACCCTGCTGCTCACCGGCAACCTGGCCGGGGCCGTGGGCGACCGGGACCCGGAGGAGGTGTTCCGCGCATTGGCCACGCCGGCCTTCGCGCAGGGTGGGCCCAACTGGCCCTGATCAGCCGGGAAGGAATGTGTACTCCAGCTCGTAGAGATGCCCTGCCTTGACCATCACCGTGGCCTCGATAGGCAGGTCACGATCACCGAGGACGACACGCAGGGTGCGGAGCACGGGGATGTCGCCGGGGAGCCGCAGCGATCGGTACTGCTCCTGGGTGGCCACGCGCGCCGACACCCTGTCCACGCTGCGCCTCGGCGAATACCCCAGCGCCGCGAGCAGGGTGGGCGTGCCGCCGGGAATCCTGCGACGCTCGGCCAGAGCGGTTCCGCCGGCGATCTCCAGCGGGTAGTACGAGGCCACGAGTTCCGCGGGCTCGTCATCGATGGACAGGAGTTGGCGCCGAAGCAGCGCGAGACCGCCCTGTTGAAGCCGCAGGGCGGCAGCCACGTCCGCCGGCGGCACCTCTTCCGCCACATCCAGCAGAGTGCTGCGGGCACGGACACCGGAGCCGGAGACCTCGGACAGCCAGCGGTAGGGCTCTCCGGAAGCCGCTGGCGCCATGTAGGCGGCGGGGCGCATGGTGCGCTGACGGTGCTCCCGTACGCTCACCGAAGCACCGGGCCGGCCGATCACCAACCGTTCGTCCTTGAGCAGGTGCAGGGCCTTCTGCACGGTGGCGTTCGAGGCCGCGAACCGGTCCTTGAGCTGGGCCGTGGACGGGAGACTGGCCCCCGGCCCCAGATCGCCGGACATGATCTCGTCGCGCAGATCGGCCGCGATCCGCTCATGGAGCGAGCGCCGGTCCTCGCCTTCGCCTTCCGCTTCGAGCACGGTCATCCGATCCCGATCTCGTACCGCAGCTTCTGCCCACGCGGTGACATCACCATGACGTCGGCCTGGATCGGCCGATCGTCCGCGTCCAGTGTGCGACGCGTCAACTCCAGGACCGGCACACCGGCGTCCAGGGCCAACGACGCCTGCTCGGCCCCGGACGGCATACGGGCCACGACCTGCTCCTCGGCCCGGACACCCACATACCCGAGATCGGCGAGCAGCCGGACGGCCCCGCCACGAATCTTGGCCGTCCCGCCCAGTCCCGTATCTGCGGCGATCGCCAATGGGTAGTAGGTGTCGGTCAGTTCGCACGGCACGTCGTCGAGATACATGATCCTGCGCCGCTCGACAACGCGGCTGCCGCGCCCCACGCCCAGCAGGTCGGCCACCCGGTCAGGGGCCACCACCTCTCCGGCGCGCACGATCCGCTGCGTGCCACGCCGCCCCTCGGCTGCCGCCTCGGCCCCCCAGGCATCACCCGCACCCGGGAGAGGCCGCGCCAGGTATCGGGCGGACGCTCCGGTCCACTCGCCTTCACCCATGACCTGCTCCTTCACCACCGACATCGAGAGGTCCTGCTGCTGAACACGGTAGGCGAACCCATTCGGCCACCAAAGACCACCTTGCCGCTATTCGCGAATAGCAGTACGGTGAGCGCGTTACGGCCCACGAGCAAGGCGGTGAACCACCGTGCCCCTGTCGCAGCAACGGCGTTTCCCCCGACGGCGCAGTTCCGTCGGTGCCTCACGCGACTTCGTCGTCAACGTCCTCGCGGAGTGGCAGCTCACGCCTCTGATCGAGGACATAAAGCTCTGCGTCTCGGAGTTGGCGACCAATGCCCTGCTTCACGGTGTCCCGCCGGGAAGAGAATTCGCCGTCCTTCTGCACACCGGCGGCGATGACGACTTCGTACGCCTGGAAGTGCGGGACAGCGGCGGCGGCCGACCGGTTGTTCAGTATCCGGACGAAGACAGTTGCTCCGGCCGCGGACTGTTCCTCGTCGGCGAGCTGGCTGCGGAGTTCGGCGTCGACCACCACGTCGTCGGAAAGACAGTGCGGCTGGCCTTCAAGAGGCCCTCTGGGGCCTGACGGCGGCCCCGGTACATCCCGCACAGGGCACCGGCCCCGCCCAAGATCCTTGGGCAGGGCCGGCGGGAATTCGCCCCCCCCTCACGACCCCAGGATCGTCGTAAGGAACTCCCCCGTCCAAGCCAGCAGTTCGCGCCCCACGACCGGCTTGCCGCCGATCCTGCCCGCGGTGGGGCGCGGGACCAGGATCTGGTGCAGGGCCGGCTTGATGATCGTCTTCGGGTGCAGGCGCTTCAGGCGCAGTTCCTGCGACTCGCGCAGGTCCACCGGCGCGAAGCGGATGTTCGACCCCTGGAGCACGATGTCGCCGACCCCGCAGGCGCGGGCCAGCATGCGCAGACCCGCGACCAGGAGGAGGTTCTCGACCGGTTCCGGAAGCTTGCCGTAGCGGTCGGTGAGCTCCTCGCGCACCGCCCTGATGTCGTCCTCCGAGGACGCCGAGGCGATCGAGCGGTACGCCTGGAGGCGCAGCCGCTCGCCGGGGGCGTAGTCGTGCGGGACGTGCGCGTCGACCGGGAGCTCGATCTTGACCTCCAGCGGCGGCTCCTCCTCCACACCGCCCTCGAGCGACGCCCGGTAGTCCGCGACGGCCTCGCCGACCATGCGGACGTACAGGTCGAAGCCGACGCCCGCGATGTGGCCGGACTGCTCGCCGCCCAGGAGGTTGCCCGCGCCGCGGATCTCGAGGTCCTTCATCGCCACGTACATGCCCGCGCCCATCTCGGTGTGCTGGGCGATCGTGGCGAGGCGTTCGTGGGCCGTCTCGGTGAGCGGCTTCTCCGGCGGGTACAGGAAGTAGGCGTAGCCGCGGTCGCGGCCGCGGCCGACGCGGCCGCGGAGCTGGTGGAGCTGGGAGAGGCCGAAGTTGTCGCCGCGCTCCACGATCAGGGTGTTCGCGTTGGAGATGTCGATGCCGGACTCGACGATGGTCGTGGAGACCAGGACGTCGAACTTCTTCTCCCAGAAGTCCACCACCACCTGTTCCAGCGCCTGTTCGGACATCTGGCCGTGGGCCGTGGCGATCCGCGCCTCGGGGACGATCTCGCGGAGGCGGGCTGCGGCGCGGTCGATCGACTCGACGCGGTTGTGGATGTAGAACGCCTGGCCCTCGCGGAGCAGTTCACGGCGGATGGCCGCGCCGATCTGCTTCTCCTCGTACGGGCCGACGAACGTGAGGACCGGGTGGCGCTCCTCGGGCGGGGTGGTGATCGTCGACATCTCGCGGATGCCGGTGACCGCCATTTCGAGCGTACGGGGGATGGGCGTCGCGGACATGGTGAGGACGTCCACGTTGGCGCGGAGCTTCTTCAGCTGCTCCTTGTGCTCGACGCCGAAGCGCTGTTCCTCGTCGACGATGACCAGGCCCAGGTCCTTGAACTTCGTCTCGGAGGAGAAGAGGCGGTGGGTGCCGATGACCAGGTCGACGGAGCCCTCGCGAAGCCCTTCGAGGGTCGCCTTCGACTCGGACTCCGACTGGAAGCGGCTCAGCGCCCTTACAGTGACGGGGAATTGGGCGTAGCGCTCGGTGAACGTACCGAAGTGCTGCTGGACGAGGAGGGTCGTGGGGACGAGGACGGCGACCTGCTTGCCGTCCTGGACCGCCTTGAACGCCGCCCTGACCGCGATCTCCGTCTTGCCGTAGCCGACGTCGCCGCAGATCAGCCGGTCCATGGGGACGGACTTCTCCATGTCCTCCTTGACCTCGGCGATGGTGGTCAGCTGGTCGGGCGTCTCCGCGTACGGGAAGGCGTCCTCGAGTTCGCGCTGCCACGGGGTGTCCGGGCCGAAGACATGGCCGGGGGCGGCCATGCGGGCCGAGTAGAGCTTGATCAGGTCGGCGGCGATCTCCTTGACGGCCTTCTTCGCGCGCGCCTTCGTCTTCGTCCAGTCGGCGCCGCCGAGCCGGTGCAGGGTCGGGGCCTCGCCGCCGACGTACTTCGTGACCTGCTCCAGCTGGTCGGTCGGGATGTAGAGCCGGTCGCCGGGCTGGCCGCGCTTGGCGGGGGCGTACTCGACGAGGAGGTACTCGCGGGTGGCGCCCTGCACCGTGCGCTGCACCATCTCGACGTAACGGCCCACGCCGTGCTGCTCGTGGACGATGTAGTCGCCCGCCTCCAGCGTCAGCGGGTCGATGGTCTTCCTGCGGCGGGCCGGCATCCGGCCGAGGTCCTTGGTGGCGGTGCGCTGGCCGGTCAGGTCCGTCTCGGTGAGGACGGCGATCTTGAGCGCGGGGTCGACGAAGCCGTGTTCGATGGCGCCGCAGGAGACGTGGACCAGGGATGGGCTGATCTCGGCGAGGTCCGCGTCCAGGCGGGCCGCGATGCCTTCGCCGCCGAGCACCTCGACGGTACGGGAGGCGAGCCCCTGGCCCTCGGTGACGTACACCGTGCGCCAGCCGTCGGCCAGCCAGCCCTTGGTGTCGGCGAGCGCCCGGGCGGTGTCGCCGCGGTACGCCTCCGGGGCGTGCATCCGGAGCTTGAGGGTGTCGTCGTCCAGCTCGTCGTCGGCGGCGAACGGGGAGATCGACCACCACATCATGTTCAGCTCGCGGGCCCGGTCGCGGACGTCCGCGATACCGCGCAGCGAGGCCGCGCCGACGTCGATGGGGGCCTCGCCGCCGCCCGCGGTGGCCGCCCAGGACGCCTCCAGGAACTCCTGGCTGGTGGCGACCAGGTCCGCGGCCCGCGTACGGACCCGCTCGGGGTCGCACACGACGGTCATGGAGCCCCGGGGCAGCACGTCGATCAGGAGTTCCATGTCGTCGACGAGGACGGGGGCGAGGGATTCCATGCCCTCGACCGCGATGCCCTCGGCGATCTTGTCGAGGAGTTCGCCGAGCTCGGGGTGGGCCTCGGCGAGCGCGGCGGCCCGCTCGCGGACCTCGTCGGTGAGCAGCAGCTCGCGGCAGGGCGGCGCCCACAGCCCGTGGTCGGCGATCTCCAGCGACCGCTGGTCGGCGATCTTGAAGTAGCGGATCTCCTCGACGTCGTCGCCCCAGAACTCCACCCGCAGCGGATGCTCCTCGGTCGGCGGGAAGACGTCCAGGATGCCGCCGCGCACCGCGAACTCGCCGCGCTTCTCGACCAGTTCGACGCGTGAGTACGCGGCTGCCGCAAGGGCCTCCACGGTCTCGCCGAGATCCGCGCTCTGCCCGATCCGCAGTGCCACGGGCTCCAGATCGCCGAGCCCTTTGACCTGCGGCTGGAGCACGGAACGGATCGGTGCGACGACGACGGAGACCGGCCCGGTCTCCGGGTCGTCCTGCCTCGGGTGCGCGAGGCGCCGCAGCACGGCCAGCCGGCGGCCCACGGTGTCGGAGCGCGGGGAGAGCCGCTCGTGCGGCAGGGTCTCCCACGACGGGTACTCCGCGATCGTGTCCGGCGGCAGCAGGGTGCGCAGCGCGGCCGCCAGCTCCTCGGCCTCGCGCCCCGTCGCGGTGACGGCCAGCACGGTCCGGCCGGCGTCCCGGGCGAGCGCCGCCACGGCGAAGGGGCGCGCGGCGGGCGGGCCGACCAGATCGATGTGCATCCGGTGGCCGTCTCCGGCGGCCTTCACCGCTTCGTCGAGCGCCGGATCACGTACGACGACATCCAGCAGACCGTGCAGGCTCATGAAGGGCTTCCGTCCGGGTAACGAGGGGGAGGTCTGACAGCCGGCTGCTGCCAGGGCAACACGAAGGGCCCGACACGTGCCACGGGCCGGGGTTCCAGCGTACGACTCCGGGGTGACAGCCGCTCCCGCAACGGGGCGCGCGCCGACGCCCGCACGCGGAAATCCCGCCCCGGGGCGTTTGGAGGAACGCCCCGGAGCGGGAACCGTCAGTCTATGCGGACCGCCCGCTCACCCGTCGGTGGCGATGGCCTTCAGCACGTTCATCCGCCCGGCCCGGAACGCCGGGACCAGTGCCGCGAACAGTCCGACGAAGGCCGAGGCGACGAACACCGTGATGATGGTCGGCCACGGGATCTCCAGGACGCCGAGACCCTCCAGGGCCAGCAGCTTCTGGGCCGAGGTGCCCCAGCCCATGCCCAGGCCGAGGCCGAGCAGGGCGCCGAACAGGGCGATGACCACGGACTCCAGCCGGATCATCCGGCGCAGCTGGCGGCGGGAGAGACCGATGGCGCGCATCAGGCCGATCTCGCGGGTCCGCTCGACCACGGAGAGGGCCAGGGTGTTCACGACCCCGAGCACCGCGACGATGATCGCGAGGGCGAGCAGGCCGTAGACGATGTTCAGAAGCTGGCCGATCTGGTCCTTCAAATCCTGCTTGAAGTCGGCCTGATTCTGCACCTTGTACTGCGGGTACTCGGCGAGCGAGCCCTTCAGGGCGGCGTAGGCTTCCTTCTCCTTGCCGTCCTGCGCCTTGGCGAACATGATCACGTTCTTGGGCATCTTGTCGGCGGGGACGTACTTTTCGGCGGTCGTGGTGTTCATGTACATCGCACCCTGGTCCACGGTCGTGTCGTCCGAGGTGATCGCGGCGACCTTCAGCTTCGCCGCCTCGCCCGCCTTGAACGCGACGGTGATCGTGTCGCCGACCTTGATGCCGTGCGCGGTGGCGTAGTCGTCGCCGACCGACATGGCGTTCTCGCCGTACGCGGCGCTCAGGTCACCGGCGACGGTCTCGCGCCGCAGATCCTGCGGGTACGTCGGGTCGGCGGCGGTGACGTCCTCGTCCGTCGTGGAGCCGTCGGGGTTGGTGAGCTTCGCGGCGATGGCCTTGTAGTTCGTGACGTGCTCGATGCCCGGCGCGGTCTCCAACGCCTTCGCGGCCTGCGGCACGATCAGCTGGCCGGTCGAGGACTGCACGATGAAGTCCGCGCCCACCGACTTGTCCAGCTCGTCCGTGGCCGAGGCGACCATGGAGGAGCCGACCACCGACAGGCAGGCCACCAGGGCCAGGCCGATCATCAGGGCCGCACCGGTCGCACCGGTCCGGCGCGGGTTGCGCAGCGCGTTGCGTTCGGCCAGCCGGCCGACCGGGCCGAACAGCCGCAGGACGACGACGCTGAGTGCCCGTACGACGACCCCGGCGAGCAGCGGGCCGATGACGATGAAGCCGATGAGGGTGAGCACGACGCCCAGACCGAGGAAGAGCGAGCCGTCGCTGGCCTTGTCCGCCTGCGTCGTCGCCCAAAGGGCTGCGGCACCGGCGCCGGTGAGGACCAGGCCGATGCCGGCCCGGATCCAGCCCGACTTGGCGTCCGCCGGTGTTCCGGCGTCGCGCAGGGCGGCCATCGGGGAGACCTTGCCGGCCCGGCGGGCCGGGATGTAGGCGGCGAGGACGGTCACGACGATGCCGAGCGCGAGTCCGATCGCGGGGGTCGTCCAGGCGATGGTGAGGTCCTTGGTGGACAGCTCCATTCCCATGGCGCCCATGAGCTTCATCAGCCCGACGGCCAGTCCGACGCCGGCGGCGACGCCCAGGATCGATCCGACGATGCCCAGCAGCACCGCTTCGAGGAGCACGGACCGGTTGACCTGCTTGCGGCTGGAGCCGATGGCCCGCATCAGGCCGATCTCGCGGGTCCGCTGGGCGACCAGCATCGAGAAGGTGTTGACGATGAGGAAGATGCCGACGAGGAAGGCGATCCCGGCGAAGCCGAGCATCGCGTACTTCATCACGTCGAGGAAGGAGCCCATCGAGTCCTTGTTGGCCTCCGCGGCCTCCTTCTGGGTCTGCACCTTGTACGCGGCCGAGCCGTCCAGTGCCGCGGTGACGTCCTGCTTCAACTGCGTGTCGGTGACGCCGTCTTCGGCGGTGATCGAAATCTGCGTGAAGACGTCGGGGCTGCCGAGGAGCTTTTGCTGGGCGGTGGCCGTGTCGAGGTAGACGATGGCCGCGCCCGGGTTGGTGACCTTGAAGGTGGCGATACCGCTGATGCGTGCCCGGATGTCGCCGGTGACCGCGATGGTACGCAGCTCGTCACCGATCTTCAGGCCGTGCTTGTCCGCGGTGTCGGCGTCGACCATGACCTCGGTCGGGCCGCGCGGGGCGTGGCCGGAGGTGATCTCCATGGAGCGCAGGTCGTTGGACGTCCAGTTGCCGGCGAGCGTGGGGGCGCCCGTGTCGGAGCCCATGTTCTTGTTGTCGCTGTCGACGACGGTGACCGCCGAGCTGGAGATCGCCCCCTCGGCCTTCTTCACGCCGTCGGCCTTCTCGACCTGGGCGATCACGGAGGCGGGCAGCGACTGGGGCTTGCCGTTCTCGGGGGTGTCGTCGACCTTCGCCGTCTTCGGGCTGACGGTGACATCGGCCGCCGTCGCCGCGAAGAGCTTGTCGAACGTGGTGTTCATCGTGTCGGTGAAGACGAGCGTGCCGCACACGAACGCCACCGACAGCAGGACGGCGACGGCGGACAGCGCCATGCGTCCCTTGTGCGCGAAGAAGTTGCGCATCGAGGTCTTCCAGACGGTCATGACGTCCGCCCGCGTGCGTCGAAGTCCTTCATCCGGTCGAGCACCTGGTCGGCGGTCGGGTTGAGCATCTCGTCGACGATGCGCCCGTCCGCGAGATACAGCACACGGTCGGCGTACGAGGCGGCGACCGGGTCATGGGTGACCATGACGATCGTCTGGCCGAGCTCGTCGACGGACTTGCGCAGGAAGCTCAGCACCTCCGCGCCGGCCCGCGAGTCCAGGTTCCCCGTCGGCTCGTCACCGAAGATGATCTCCGGCCGGGCGGCGAGCGCCCGCGCCACGGCGACGCGCTGCTGCTGGCCGCCGGAGAGCTCGGTCGGCCGGTGCTTCAGCCGCTCGGCGAGCCCGACGGTCTCCACGACCTGCCGCAGCCAGGCGGCGTCCGGCTTGCGGCCCGCGATGTCCATCGGCAGCGTGATGTTCTCCAGCGCGTTCAGCGTCGGCAGGAGGTTGAACGCCTGGAAGATGAACCCGATGCGGTCCCGGCGCAGTTGGGTGAGCTTCTTGTCCTTGAGCCCGGTGATCTCGGTGTCCGCGAGGTGGATCTGCCCGGAGGTCACGGTGTCCAGACCGGCGAGGCAGTGCATCAGCGTCGACTTGCCGGAGCCGGACGGGCCCATGATGGCCGTGAACTGCCCGCGGGCGATGTCGACGTCGACGTGGTCGAGCGCGACGACCCGGGTCTCCCCGGCCCCGTACGCCTTGACGACCTGCCGCGCCCGCGCAGCTACGGCCGTACGCCCTCCAGTGCCCCCGTGCCTGGGAATGGTTACAGCCGTTGTCACGGTTTTTCTCCTATGTCGGCCGGCGACGGGTCGTCGCCGTTCTGATGTGAAGTCTGGTCGCTGGAGGGGGTCGGGCGCGCTGGTGCCCAGCGCAGTCTTCGGGTGGGGTTTTCCCCACCCCGCCCCCTGTGGTCTGCCGCAATCTCTGTACGTGACAACGCTACGGAGCAGCCGGGCGGGCCGCGTCCTCCGCCGGGAGGAACGGCCCCTCGGCAGATCTGAGGAGCTTCCCCTAGGGGTCTGGGCCCGGGGGTGCACACGTATCTCAGGGACTGCGCCCTCGGGTGCACCACCCCTGGGTGGAGCGCAGGGGTCCGGTGCGTGCAGCTGCGAGGCGGAGGAGGGAGTCACTGCGATGGGGGTCCCCCACGCCTTTCGGGCTATGGGGGAATTGGCGACCGACGACAACGCCGCAGATGCGCGTGCCGGACCCCGCGAGCCCGGCATGATCCCAGCGAAAGGCCCTAACGCGCGGTGCGGGGCCGCGGGGCCAGCGCCGCGCGCAGGGCCGGGGTGAGGACGGTGCGCGTCTCGGCCGGGGTGAGAGCCGCGGGGGTGGCGAGCGGGTTCAGATAGCGGGTGTAGATGAGCCCGCCGAGGATCGTCACCACGGCCGTCGCGCGGGCGGTCGCGTCCCGGCCGCCCAGGAATTCAACAAGCCGGGCCAGCAGCTCGCGTTCCAGGTATTCGCGGATCACGTCGGTCGCCTCGTCGCCCTGTGTGGTGAGCCGGCGGAAGTCGGCGTCCTCCCACAGGCCCGTCACCGCGTCGACCAGCCGGCCCGGCAGCGTGGCCGGGTCACCGCCCAGGACCTCGTCCACCGCCAGGGCGTTGGCGCACTGGAACTGCATCACGTCCGCGAACAGGCCCTTCTTCGACCCGAAGTGGTAGGCGATCAGCGCCGGGTCGACCCCGGCGGCCCCGGCCACCGCGCGCAGTGTCGTGGCCCGGTAGCCGCGCTCCAGGAACAGCGCACGTGCCACCGGGACGATCGACTCGCGGGTCGGCGGGTTGCCTCGGGGGCGGCCTCGGGTGCGGGCGGCGGCGGGGACGGCGTTATTCATCAGCGTTGAGCGTGCGTTTCCTGATCGGCACAGTCAAGGGCGTTCCCACCGCCGCCGCACGAAGGATCACCCGCCATGCGTATCGCACTCTTCGGCGCCACCGGACCGACCGGCCGCCACCTCACCGCCCAGGCCCTCGCCGCCGGGCACGAGGTCGTCGCCGTGACCCGCCGCCCCGGCTCCCCGCCGGCCCGCCCCGGCCTCCGCCTGGCCGTCGCCGACGCCACCGACCAGGCGGCCGTCGACGCCGCGGTCGAAGGAACGGACGCCGTCCTGTCCGCGCTCGGCGCCCGCTTCAGCAAGGACTCCGTCTCCCTGTACTCGGCGAGCGCCACGGCGATCACCGACGCCATGGTCCGCCACGGCGTGAAACGGCTCCTCGCCGTCAGTTCCAGCATCGCCGACCCCGGCTGGCGGCCCACCGGCGCGCACTTCTTCAACCACGTGCTCGACCCGCTGGTGAACCGGCGCCTGGGCCGCACGCTCCACGAGGACATGCGCCGCATGGAGGACGTGATCCGGGCGACCGGCCTCGACTGGACCCTCGTCCGCCCCTCGGGCCTCTTCGAGCACCCCGTCGTCACGGACTACCGCACCGCACCGGTCAGCGCCGACGGCGTCTTCACCGCCCGTACCGACCTCGCCGCGAGCATGCTGCGCGAACTCGAGGAGCGGCGCTATGTCCGTACGGCCATGGGCGTCATCACCACCGAGGTGAAGCCGAACATCGCCAGGCTGATCTGGAACGAGGGCGTGAAGAAGAAGTGAGCAGGCAGGTCCTCCAACTCGGTTCCGAAGCACTGCAGTTCCTCGCCCGTCCCCGCACGGCCACCCTCACCACGCTGCGCCCCGACCGCACCCCGCACGTCGCCCCCGTCCGCTTCACGTTCGACGCGTCCACCGGTCTGGCCCGGGTGACCACCAGGGCGGGCGCCCGCAAGGCCCGCAACGTGTCGGCGGGCGGCCCCGCGGCCCGGGTCGCGCTCTGCCAGGCGGACGGCTTCCGCTGGCTCACCCTCGAAGGCCGGGCCGAGGTCGGCGACGACCCCGTACGCCTGGCCGAGGCGGTCGCCCGCTACACCGCCCGCTACCGCACGGCCCCGCCCGCCCCGCCGGACCTGGTCGTCGTCGAGATCACCGTCGACCGTGTCCTGAGCCTCGGCCTCCGACCCGTACGCACCCCGGACCAGAGAGTGATGTGACACCGCAATGCCCACCGTTCCCGTCCTCGGCACCACGATCCACTACCGCGAGTCCGGCGACCCCGACGGGCTGCCGTTCGTCTTCCTGCACGGCAACCCCACCTCCTCCCACCTGTGGCGCAACGTCCTTCCCGGGGTGGCCGCGCCCGGCCGCCGGCTCCTGGCCCCCGACCTGATCGGCATGGGCGAGTCCGGAAAGCCCGGCCTCACGTACTCCTTCGACGACCACGCCCGCCACCTCGACGCCTGGTTCGACGCGCTCGGTCTGGCCGAGGCCGTCCTGATCGGCCACGACTGGGGCGGCGCGCTCGCCTTCGACCGGGCTGCCCGGCTCCCGGGGGCCGTCCGCGCACTCGCCTTCACCGAGACGATCGTCAAGCCGCTGGTGGGCGACGAATTCCCGGCTGCAGGGCGGGAGTTGTTCACTCTGCTCCGGACTCCCGGCGTGGGCGAGTCGATGATCCTGGAGCAGTCGCTCTTCATCGAAGGCCTCCCGGCTACGCTCGCCACTTCCCTCTCCCCCGCCGACCTGGACGTCTACCGGCGGCCCTTCCCGACCCCGGACAGCCGGCGCCCGGTGCTGGCGTGGACGCGCATGCTGCCGCTGGACGGCGAACCCGCGGACGTCGTGGCGCGCATCGAGCGGTACGACGCCTGGCTGGCCGCCACCCCCCACGTACCGAAGCTGCTCGCCGCCTTCGAGCCGGGTCCGGGCGCGATGACCGACGCGGGGGCGGTGGCCTGGTGCGAGGAGAACATCGCGGGCCTGGAGGTCTCCCGTCACGGCGTGGCCGGTCACCACTCGCCGGAGGACCGCCCCGAGGAGCTGGCCGAGGCGATCGACGCCTGGGCCCGGCGCCACGGACTGGTGCGGCCGCCGGGGTCCGGCTGGGGCCCGCGCTAGTCGATTGCGGCATCGAGCCGCGCCGCCTCCGCCTCGCTCAACAGGATCTCCGCCGCCCCGGCCGAGTCCTGGACCGATGCCGGCCGGCTGGCCCCCGGCACCGGGATGACCGCCGGGGAGCGGGCCAACAGCCAGGCGAGGGCGATCCGCTGGGGGCTGACCCCGCGCTCGGCCGCGAGGGCGTGAAAGGCGGTGCCCGCCGAGGCCGGGCCCGCGTGGCCGTCGAGCGAGCTGCGGGAGATGCCTCCCAGCGGGCTCCACGGCAGGAACGCCAGGCCCAGTTCCGTACTCAGCCGTAGTGCGGGCTCGCTGTCGCGCACGGCGGGCGAGTACCGGTTCTGTACGGAGACCAGGCCGTCGCCGAGAATCGCGTGCGCCTCCCGGATCTGGCCGGTCGTCACGTTGGAGATCCCGGCGGCCCGGATCGTGCCGGCGTCGAGCAGGTCGCGCAGCGCGCCGACGGAGTCGGCCCAGGGGACGGCCGGGTCCGGCTTGTGCAGCTGGTAGAGGCCGATCGCCTCCACGCCCAGGCGCCCCGCGGAGGCCTCGGCGGCGCGCTTGAGGTGCCCGGGCGTTCCGGTGACCGTCCAGCTGCCGTTGCCGGGCCGGCCGCGTCCGCCCTTCGTGGCGATCAGCACGCCGGAGGTGTCGCCGCCGTGGAGCCGTAGCGCGCGGGCGATGAGGCGTTCGTTGTGGCCGCTCTCGCCGGCATGCCAGTGGTAGCTGTCGGCGGTGTCGATGAGGGTGACGCCCGCGTCGAGAGCGGCGTGGACGGTGGCGAGGGCCCGCTGCTCGTCCGGGCGTCCCTCGATGGAGAGCGGCATGGCGCCCAGGCCGATGGCGCCGACCGTGATGTTCCCGATGGTGCGCTGCCTCATGCCTGGTGCGCTCCTCGGGCCGCGGGGGCGGCGGAAGCGGTGACGGATTCGGCGGCGGCGCCCGGGAGCCAGTCGGCGGTACGGGAGAAGGCGAAACCCAGCGTCTTCGCACGGGAGTTGCTCATGGGGTAGTACCGGTCGAAGGAGAACGGCCCGGCCGGCTCGCCCGCGGCCGCCGTCCGGTACACGGGCCGGCGCCCGGTTGCCGCCGCGACGGCGTCGGCGATGTCCCGCACGTCGAGCAGCCCGTCGGAGCAGGCGTTCAGCGGGCCGGTGAAGCCGGTGGCCGTCGCCGCCCACAGGAGCAGGTCCGCCAGCTCCTCGTAGTGGATGAACACCGTGGGCAGCTCCCGCGCGTGCACGACGATGTCCGCGCCCCGGGCGAGGCGGTCGGCGTAGTACGCCAGCCGGCCGGTGAACTCCCGGGCTCCGCCGCCCAGTACGTGGGCGCTGCGCACGGAGGCGAAGCCGAACCGGCCGTCCTGGGTGAAGACGGCCTCGGCCTGCCGCTTGCCCTCGGCGTAGTGGGCGTCCAGGTAGGCCTCGTCGTGCCAGGGCAGGTCCGCGCGGACCGCCCACGTCGCCGGATCGACGCGCTCCTCCTCCGCCGGGGTGTCCTGTGCTCCGGCCGGCGGGGTGGCGGTCGCCGGGTCGTAGACCTCGATGGTCGACGTCATGACGTACCGCCGGGTGCGCCCGGAGAAGACGCGGACGGCGATCCCGGCCTGCACGGGCGTGTAGCAGACCTGGTCGACGACCACGTCGAACGTACGTGTGCCGAGCGCGGCGGCCAGCGCGGACTCGTCGTCGCGGTCGGCGACGAGGTGCTCGACGCCCGGGGGTGGCGGCGTGGAGCCGCGGTTGATGACCGTGACCCGGTGTCCGGCGGCGTGAAGCCGCTCGACCAGGAGCTTTCCGAAGTACCGGCTACCGCCGATGACGCAGATCCTTTGCATGCCCCCATCGTGGAGACGTACCGTCGCCAGCAGAAGTGCCCGCTTACTGGTTGCGTCGTAAGGAAAACTGTTGATCGATGTGCAGCGGCTCCGTGTCCTGCGGGCGGTGGCGGAGCACGGCAGCTTCAACCGGGCGGCCGCCGTCCTGCGCCTGACCCCCTCCGCCGTCTCGCAGCACGTGGCCGCCCTCGAACGGGGCCTCGGCTCCCAGGTCGTCACCCGCAGCACCCGCGGAGTCGCCCTCACCCCGGCCGGCCGGATCATGGTCGGCGCGGCCGAGTCGGTCGCCGCCGAGATCGAGCACGCGAAGCGGCAGGTCTCCGAACTCGGCACCGGCCGCGTCCAGCTCACCGTCGCCACGTTCACCAGCGGAGGCAGGCTGCTGCTCCCCGGTGCCCTCACCGCGCTGACCGCCGCTCACCCCGGCACCGTGCTGCACGTCCGGGAGTACGAGCCCGAGGACAGCCTCCCCCTGGTCCGCCAGGGCGCCGTCGACCTGGCGCTCGCTTACCACTTCGACGGCCCTCTGCCCGGGCAGCCGGGCGGCGGCAGCCCCGCCCTGGAGTGGACCCCGCTCCTGGACGACCCGCTGCACGTCGTCCTGCCCCTGGGTCACCGGCTGGCCGGACGCGAGGCGATCGTCCTGGCCGAGCTGGCGGGCGAACCGTGGGTGCTGGGCTGCCTCAAGACGGAGGCGTACCTGCGCCGTTACGCCGAGCGGGCGGGTTTCGAGCCCGAGGTGCGCGGCACCACGACCGACTACTTCTTCGCCCGCTCGCTCGTCGCCGCGCACATGGGCGTCTCGCTGATCCCGTCCATCGCGCTCACCCCGGAGGTGCCGGGCCTGTGCACCGTCCCGGTCGAGCCGCCGGCCCCGGCCCGGCACATCGGCGTGGCCACGCTCGGCCACCGCCGCGCCCGTGCGGAGATCACCGCTCTGGTACGCGCCCTGGAACACGCCTCCGCGGCGCTGCGCCCGTACGCGCCCTGACCGGCACCGGCCCCTCGGGGGCCGGGACCTCAGCTCCTGGCCGTGGCCGCCTCCGGGGCGGAGGTCGCCGCCGCCTTCCCGCCGGCGTCGGCGGAGCCGCGTACGGCCGGGATGAACGCCGAGATCAGCACGGCGACGAGGGCGACACCGCAGCCGAAGATCAGGCCCGTGCGGAACCCGGCCTCCGAGGTGAAGGTGAAGCCGGCCGTCTCCGTGGTCATCTGGGCGAGGACCGCACCGATGACGGCGGCGCCGATCGACGTGCCCAGCGCGCGCATGAGGGTGTTGAACCCGTTGGCGGCGGCCGTCTCGGAGGCCGGGACCGCGCTCATGATCAGGGCGGGCATCGCCCCGTACGCGAGGCCGACGCCGCTGCTGCTGACCATGAGGAAGAGCATCAGGCCCCACGCGGAGCCCATCAGGACGATCCCCAGACCGTAGGCGGCCGCGATGACCAGCACGCCGGAGATCAGCGTGAACTTCGGGCCGCGGGCGTCGGTCAGCTTTCCGCCGAACGGGGAGACGATCATCATCATGATGCCGCCCGGGGCCATCCACAGGCCCGCCTGGAGCATCGACTGACCCAGGCCGTAGCCGGTGGCCTCGGGGAACTGCAGCAGCTGCGGCGCGATCAGCATGCCGGCGTACATGCCGAAGCCGACGAAGAGCGACGCGAGGTTGGTGATGAGCACACGGGGGCGGGCCGTGGTGCGCAGGTCGACCAGCGGGTCCTTGGTGCGCAGTTCCCAGAAGCCCCAGGCGATGAGCACCACGACGGAGGCGGCGAACAGGCCGGTCGTCGTCGCGGAGCCCCAGCCCCACTCGGCGCCCTTGGAGACGGCGAGCAGCAGGCAGACCAGGCCGACCGCCAGGCCGAGGGCGCCGGGCACGTCGAAACGCTGCCCCTTCGCGGCGGCCGGCACGTCCGGGACGAGGAACCAGATCAGTGCGGAGATGGTGAGGGCCAGCACCGCGGAACCCCAGAACAGCACCCGCCAGTTCGCGTACTGGGCGACCGCGGAGGCGATCGGCAGGCCGAGGGCACCGCCGATGCCGAGGGAGGCGCTGACGAGCGCGATGGAGGAGCTCAGCTTCTCCTTCGGCACCACGTCGCGCAGCAGGGCGATGCCGAGCGGCACCATGCCCATGCCCATGCCCTGCAGACCACGTCCGACGATCATGGGGACGACAGTGGACGAGAGCGCGCACACCACGGAGCCGGCGAACAGCGGCACCGAGCACACGAGCAGCATCCGGCGCTTGCCCAGCAGGTCGCCCAGCCGTCCGGAGACCGGCACACAGACCGCGGAGACCAGCAGGGTGACGGTGATGACCCAGGCGGCGTTGGACGACGACGTGTTCAGGAGCTTCGGCAGCTCGGCGATGAGCGGGGTGACCAGGGTCTGCATGACCGCCGCCACGGTGCCGGCGAAGGCCAGCGTGGCGACCACGCCGCCGGATCTGGCTGTCGGCTGGGGGGCATCCATGAGGAGGGGCTCCTTGGGGTCGTGGTCCCGGCTACCGGGACGGCGACGTGCATCGTACATGCCTGATGTGTCATACACATCATGTGTCCAGTGCACACCCCGCGAGGGCGAGCCGCCGCCCGCAACCGACCACCCCTTCAACGCCCGCGGTCCCCGCAACTCCCCCGGAACGCGGGAGTTGCGGGGACCGTGAATTCCCGGACCTCCGGGCCGGCGCGAGCGGCCTCAGTCCTCCGCCGGAGCCACCCGCCCGGTCAGCGCCGCCAGAGAGTTCCGCACATGCGCCATATGCGCCTGCACCTCCTCGCGCCCCTCCTCGTGCTCCCGCAGAATCCGCTCCGTCTCCCTCACCACCCGCTCCTCCCGCACCCGGGCCTCCGCCACCAGCCCGGCCGCCCGGGCCTCCGCGTCCTCCTGACCGTGACGCGCCGCCTCCTCGGCCTCCGCCAGCGCGCGCCGCGCCCCCGCAAGACCGGCCTCCGCCCGCTCCAACAGCTCCACGTGCCCGGCCGCCTGCGCCGCCTCCGCGTCCGCGAGCTCCTGCCCGGCCGCCTTCCAGCGCTCACCGTGCTCCTGCTCCTGATGCGCCAGCACACTCGCCGTACGGCTCACGGTCGCCGCCATCGCGGCCTCCGCCTCCTCGCGCAGCCGCGCAGCCTCCAGCCGGGCCGCGGCCAGCGCCTCACCGGCCGTCTTCCCGGCAGCGGCCAGCACCTGCTCGGCGTGGCCGTTCGCCGCCGCGCGCATCGCCTCGGCATCCGCCCGCGCCGACTCGCGCAAGGCCCGCGCCGCCGCATCCGCCGCGTCCGTCAGCGCCTGCGACTCCTCCGCGGCAGCCGCCCGGACGGCCTCCGCCTCACGCTCGGCCAACGCCAGAATCCGCTGCGCCCGCTCCCCCAACGACGCGTAGTCCTGCGGCGCCAGCCCTGCCACCACCTCGTCCAGCCGGGCCGACTCGGCCACCAGCCGCTCCGCCAGCTCCGTCAGCCGCGCCACCTGCTCCCGCGCCCGGTCACCCTCCGCCGACAGTGCGGCCACCACCCGGTCCACCTGCTCCGGACGGTACCCACGCCCCCGTACGCCCACGAAGCCGTGCCCGGACACCGGTGCAGCACTCATCCTTGACGCCTCTTTCCGACTCTCCGACCACTGAGCAATACGCCAAGGATGCGGCAATTGGCCAAGAAGTCCGAATCGCTTCGCTGCTTTCCGGACGGAAGCGACCCGCATCACAGCCCACAGAAAAGGTGCGGCGCCCCTCCCCCGAAGGGAAGAGGCGCCGCACCCCGGCACCACCGAGAAGACCCGGGCGTCAGATCAGCCCGTCCCACATCTGCTCCAGCAGCACCGACCACCAGCTCTCCGGCGACGCCAGCGCCGCCGGATCGATCGCCACCAACTGCGCCTGAAAATCGACCGTCCAACGACCCGCCTGCTCAGGGTTCAACCCGAACCGCAGCTGCCACATGCGGCCCAGCAACGCCATCGAACGCGCGAACTCCGGCAGCCCCGTGTTCACGAACTGCGGCGGCACCGACTGCCCGCCGGGACCCGCCTCCACCGGCACGGCCACGATGTTCGCCGTCCCGTACTGCACACAGACGGCACGGCCGAAGTCCGAACCCATCACCAGATACGACCCCGCGTCAGGAGCCGCCTGCACCTGCCGCTGCGCCGCCAGCTCCGCCAGCGTCGGAATCACCGGCTGACCCGGCTGCGCCCAGAAGAACGGCCCGAAGTCGGCGGGCAGCCCCGCCCACACCAGCGTCCGCGCCACGATCTCCGGCACACCCTGCCGGGACACCGCACGCTGATCGAAGCGCAGCACCCTCTGCGGGCCGAACGTCTGCAGCATCTCCTCCGCGATCGCCTCCGGCGGCACCGCCATCGCCGGCGGCACCTGCGGCAACGGAGCGCGCACCGGCGCCGGACGCGCCGGACCGTCCGCGACCTGATGCAGCTCGCCCTGATGCGTGAGCAGATGCCGCATGCCCTGCTGCCGGCTCGCGTGATCCGTCCCGTACGGCGCGACACTTGTGATCCGCACCTGCGGCCACGTCTCACGGATCATCCGGGCACAGTAACCACCCGGCAGCTCACACGACTCCAGCTCCGTGTGCAGCTCGATGACCTGCTGCGGCGGCACGTTCATCGCCCGCAGCTCGTGCAGCATCTGCCACTCGGGATGCGGAGTGCCCGGCGCCGAACGACGGATCAGCTGCTGCTCACTGCCGTCCGGCCCGCGATACCTCAGCACCGCCTGGTAGCCGGGGCCGACGGTCGGCTGCCCCGCCGGAGCCTGCGGATACCCGTACGCGGGCGGCGGCGTATGACCCTGCGGCGGTACGGGACCGGGGGCCCCGCCCAGCGAACCGCCCGGGCCCATCGGCGCACCGGGAGGACCGGGAGGACCGGGCGGACCGGGCGGCTGCGGAGCCGACGGCCCGACCGGCCCCGGACCCGCGAGCATCGTCGCCGCATGGTGGACACCGCCACCGGCGGGCGGCGGCGTGGAACCGGGCGGCGCGGGCGGCTGCGGCGCACCGGGGGCCCCGGGCGGACCCGGAGGCTGCGGAGCACCAGGCACACCAAGGGCACCAGGCGCACCAGGCGGGCCCGGCGGCCGCGGAGCCGACGGCCCTACCATGCCCGGATCGGCGAACATCGTCGCCGCATGGTGCACATCGCCACCACCGGGCGGCGGCGTGGAACCGGGCGGCGCCGGCGGACCGGGCGGCTGCGGCGCACCGGGCGGGCCCAGCTGCGACACGAGCTGCGTCGGCACATACCCGCCCGCCGGAGCACCCGGCGCACCCGGCCCCGAAGGCGGCGGCAGAGGCGCACCCGGCCGGGCGCCCGGCGTACCGGGAGCACCCGGCGGCGGCGGAGTCGTCACACCACCGCCCCGCGCACCGCGCGGCGGAACGACCGCCTTGCTCGTCGCCTCGTCCGAAATGTCACCGGAACCGGAGCCCCGACCCGGACCCGCCGGGCGGCCCGGCGCCGAAGCACCCGGCACAGGAGCCGGCGGAGTCACCGGACCGCCGTGCACGGGCGCGGCCGGGGCGGCGGGCGCCTGCGGACTCAGGCCCGGCACGATCGCCGTCCGCGGCAACTGGCTGCCACCCGACATCAACGCCGTCGGGGCATCGGCCGACACCGCCCGCGGCGGCACACCCTCGTCATCGGCACCCGAAAGCGGCGGCGCGAACACCGTCGCCGGCAGCGCCACCTCACCCTCGTCGGACCCCGCGTTGGTATCCGTCCCCGCCCACGGAGTCGCCCCCACAGGCGGCTGCGGCACGGACGCCCGAACGCCGGGCGAAGCCGTCGGCTCATACGGAACCGGCCCACCCTGCGCGGCCGGGGCTCCCTGCCCCGCCTCCGCACGCCGGTCCGGAATACCCAGCTTGTCCGCCGCCTCCTGGAGCCACTCCGGCGGGCTCAACAGGAACGACGTCTGATTCAGATCGATACGCTGCGGCGGCTCCGGAGCCGAAGGCGCAGCGCCCAAGGACCCGTACTCCTCCTCGTACCGCCGGATCACCTCACCCACCGGCAACCCCGGCCACAGCGTCGCCTCGCCGCTGTCCCGGGCGATCACCAGGCGCTGGCGCCCACCGTCCGACACCGGACCCTCGGCGCGGTCCTCGGCCCACACGACGAAACCCAGCTCGAACTCACGCACCCGCACCTCGCGGTGCTGGTACGCGGGAACGTCACCGTTGACCCACTCGTCCGCACGCTCCTGCGCCTGCGCAAACGTCACCATCGCGCTCACCCCTCCACCGGGACGGCACGCGCGAAGCCGCCGTCCACCATCAGGTTCGCCACCGTCTCCAGCTCCGGCGGATTCCCCGCGAGACGCTGAAGGAACGCGTCGAAATCGGCGCCGCACGGCAACAACAGGCGCTCCACCCGCTCCTGCACACTCCAGCCGTCCCGGTCACGCGCGTCGTCGTACGCGCAGAACCAGACCGAACCCAGGCCCTCACCCCGGACCTTGACCGTGAGGATGCCGCCCTGGACGAAACCGACCCCCAGATAGTCCTTCGTCAGGTGATCCCGCAAACACTTGTTCACGTACACCAGGTCGTTCACGCCGGCTTCCTCACGCACCGTGAAGAACGGCTGGTCGACCAGCAGACCGAGCTCCGCGTCGAGCGCCGCGCCGACCGGAGCCGAACCGCCCGCCGCCTTCAGGAACGAGCGGTACGCACCCGGCAGCCGGTAACCGAGGTCCTCCTCGACACCCTGGATCTGCTGCTCACTCACCGCCACGGAGCCCTTCGGCAGCCGGAAGTGCGCGGGCCGGGTCTCCTGCAGCGGACGCGTGCCCCGCTTGTTCTGGTCCACCGCGGTCGTCGCCAGCCCGCCGTGATGCCGGAGCAGCGCCTTCACCTCGACCGGCACGAGCTCCATCCGCCGGCCACCTGGCACGTGATGCCACGTCCAGCCGTGCGGGGTCGCCACCGCGGGAATCGTCCCCCACAGCTCATGCCCGCTCGCCGCCAGCGCAGCGTTCGCCGACACATAGTCCGTGAGCCGCAGTTCGTCGACACCGAACCCCTGCGGAGGCTCGGCGATCTCAGCGGCGGCACGCGCATACGGCGCGAAGTCCGGGCAGCCGTTCCCGTCCATACGCACACCCCTGGGGTGGCGGGACGCCCGGACCGGGTCCGGGAAGTGCACGAGCTGCCCGGCGTAGGCCGCATTCGGTGGCGCGGCTTGCTGCCCGAGCCGACCTGTCGTCATGGCGGTTGCCCCCTGCTGCGTCTGGTCTGATGAGGACCGACCTGCCCACGGGGGCGGTCCAGGCACAGCCTAAGCGGTGAGCCCGCCACCGACCCCGCCCCAGTGCCCCACGGCCACTTCCGTCACCAACCGTCACAACAGCGTGACGGACAAGCGACAAACAGGCCACTGAATCGCGACACGCAGACACGTTTCAGCGACCCCGCTTTCACAGGACCCGACACATTTGGCAGGCTGTCACCGCATACACGGGGGCGTGCACATTCGGCAGCAGCCGCTGCGGGCACGGGAGGGACACAGCACCATGCACACCGCACACTCGGCACACACCGTCACAACCGGGGACCCCCGACTGAGCTGGAGCAGCAACGAGACCGGCCACACCCCCCGGCTCACCCACCGCCGCGACGGCATCCTGCCCGCCGTCGCCGCGGCACTGTCCGTACGCGGCGAAACCCTCACCTGCACCGCGGGCAAGGGCGACCAGCCACCCGTACTCCACCACCTCGTCCAGGACTTCCTCGACACCCTCCCCACCGGACAACGCGAACGCTTCACCGGCCGCTGCCCCGAGGCCATACTGCTGTCCCGCCACCTCACCGCCGCCGAAACCGACCGCTCCAAACGAGCCCAGCGCAAACCCCTCACCAACGGCGAAGCCCGGCGCTCCCTCAAACACGCCCGCCTCACCGCACGCCGCATCCGCGAGGACGGCGACCCCCTCCACGGCAGCTACGCCGCACCCTGCCGCTCCTGCACCGTCATGCTCGCCCACTTCGGCGTCCGTCCCGTCGACCTCACCACGACCGGAACGGCGACCACCGCCGAGAAGGGCTGACCGCGCCCCCATGCAGGACCGAACCGACCTCCCCGCACAAACCGGCCCGGCCCACCACGACCGCCACAGCACCACCCGCTTCCCCGTCGCCGTCGACGCCGCCCTGCGCACCGCCGGCTGGCAGCCCGGCCGCTGGGACATCCGCCAGGCCGAGGAATGGGCCGACGCCCTGCGCTCGCACGCCTCCCCCGCCGGACACCAGCACGCCGTCTTCCCCGCCGCCGTCGAAGCATGGGCCGAATTCGGCGGACTGCGCATCACCGCCACCGCACCCGGACGCCAGATCGCACCCCCGGCCGTACGCATCGACCCACTGAGCGGACTCCATCTCGCCCGCACCCTCGGGGACCTCGGACGCGCCCTCGAAACCGAGGTCGCGCCCCTCGGGGAAGAGGGAGACGGACAGGCCGTCCTCGCCATCGACGCACAGGGCCGGGTCTACAGCATCGACCACACCGGGGACTGGTACCTCGGACCCGACATCGACAGCGCGCTCGCCACCCTCGTCACCGGCACCCAGCCCGAACGCCTCACCTCCGGCTGACGCGGGCGGGACGAGACCGCAGGCTGAGGCGGGACGGGACGGAACCTCCGGCTGACGCGGCCGGGAGGGGCAGGCGTCACGGCCGTCGCCTCCCCGCTACGCCCCGCCACCGTCCGGCAGCACCGCCGACACCCGGAAACCACCCGCGTCCGTCGGACCGGACACGAACACACCCCCCAGCCCCAGAACCCGCTCCCGCATCCCCACCAGGCCATTACCCCCGCTCGGCAGCCCCGCATCCGCCGTGGCCGCGTCCGACGGGCCGTTCTCCACCTGCATGGCCACCTCGGAATCCCGGTGCGCCAACCGCACCCACGTCTTCGCACCCGCCGCATGCTTGTGCACGTTCGTCAGAGCCTCCTGCACCACCCGGTACGCCGTCTGCTCCACCTCCGCCGCATACGGACGCGCCTCGCCCTCCACCGAGAGCTCCACGGTCATCCCCGCCGCCCGCGACTCCCCCACCAACGTCTCCACCTCGTCCAGCCGCGGCCCCTCCTCCAGCACCACCGGAACCGACCGCCCGACCGACGCCAACGGCACCTGCGCCACCCGCGCCGCCACCGGCTCACCCGTGCGCAGCACACCGAGCATCTCGCGCAACTCCGTCAGCGCCTGCCGGCCCATGTCCCCCACCAGCGCCGCGTTCCGCACCGCCTTCGCCGGATCCTTCGGCGCCACCGCCTGCAAAGCCGCCGCGTGCACCACCATCAGGCTCACCCGGTGCGCCACCACGTCATGCATCTCGCGGGCGATCCGGTTCCGCTCCTCCGTACGCGCCCACTCCGCCCGCTCCTCCGCACGGTCCGCGAGCAGCGACAACTCCCGCTCCAGCGAATCCGCCCGCTCCCGCAAGCTCTCCATCAACCGCCGCCGCGCCCCTATGTAGAGGCCGAACAGCACCGGCGGCGCGGTCAGGCCCAGCGCCATGAAGAGGGACAGCATCGGGACGTACCAGTCACCGGGCCCGAAGTCCGCGTCGGCGTCGACGCCCTGCCGCAGCCGTACGTACGTGACGATGAACGTCCCCACCAGCGACATGCTCATCAGCACCGCGGTGATCCGCCGCGGCACATCGGACGCGGCCAGCGTGTACAGACCGACCAGGCCCATCAGGAAACCCATCTCGGCGGGCGTCGTCGCGATCGACACCAGCACCACCGCGATCGGCCACTTCCGCCGCACCAGCAGCACGGCCCCCGCGAACAGCCCGAAGACCACCCCCAGCGGCACCGGCAGCCCGGTGTCCCCGGCGAACACCACCCCTTCCAACGCGCACTCCAGCGCCGAAGCCAGCGCCAGCCCTCCGTCGAGTGCGACACTCCGTCGCCGTTCCCACCACCAGTAGGAGCGGGTGGTCGATCCCGCCGCCTCCCGGTCTGCCCCCGTTGCGGTCATGGCATCCAGCGTACGGGCGGGCGCACCTCATTTTCGGGTGACCTGCGCAGCACGTCCCGGCGTCGAACGGATTCGAATGGGCGGGGGTTCGCGTCGACCGAGCGCGGACCTATACCGTCGCGCCGAGGGCCGGTGGTACGGCATAGTGTTGGGTGCCGATCCGGCGACCTGACGCAATGTCCGGTCAGTTCGGCTTTATTCCCCCATGGTGTAATTGGCAGCACAGTAGCTTTTGGTGCTATTTGTCCGGGTTCGAGTCCTGGTGGGGGAGCATCGCGATGCGGGCCCCGATCTCACCGGTCGGGGCCCGCACTCATGTCCGTCTCATCGCCCCCCGGTATCCTGCGGATGTCCATCACCCGAAGCCGAAGGGCCTATCCGTGAGCTCCGTACGCCCGGCAGCCGTCGTCGTCCTCGCAGCGGGTGAGGGCACCCGCATGAAGTCGAAGACCCCCAAGGTCCTGCACGAGATTTCCGGGCGCTCGCTCGTCGGTCATGTCGTCGCCGCCTCCCGCGAGCTGGACCCGCAGCACCTCGTCGTGGTCGTCGGCCACGCGAGCGAGCAGGTCACCGCCCACCTCACCGCCGCGGACGCCCAGGTGCGCACCGCCTTCCAGGCCGAGCAGAAGGGCACCGGGAACGCGGTGCGCGTCGGGCTCGACGAGCTGGGCGGGACCGTCGACGGCACCGTGATCGTCGTCTGCGGCGACACCCCGCTGCTGTCCGGCGGGACGCTCGCCGCGCTCGCCGCCACCCACACCGCCGACGGCAACGCCGTCACCGTGCTCAGCGCGGAGGTCCCCGACGCGACCGGCTACGGCCGGATCGTCCGCGACGCGGCGACGGGTGCGGTCACCGAGATCGTCGAGCACAAGGACGCCACCGACGCGCAGCGCGCGATCCGGGAGATCAACTCCGGGGTGTTCGCGTTCGACGGGCAGCTGCTCACGGACGCGCTCGGCAAGGTGCGTACGGACAACAGCCAGGGCGAGGAGTACCTCACCGATGTGCTGTCGATCCTGCGCGAGGCGGGGCACCGGGTCGGTGCGTCGGTCGCCGGTGACCACCGGGAGATCCTGGGGATCAACAACCGGGTGCAGCTCGCGGAGGCGCGCCGGCTGCTGAATCTGCGGCTGCTGGAGCGGGCGATGACGGCGGGCGTGACGGTGGTGGATCCGGCGTCGACGCTGATCGACGTGACGGTGACGTACGAGCGGGACGCGGTCGTGCACCCGGGTACGCAGCTGCTGGGGTCGACGCATCTGGCGGAGGACGCCGAGGTCGGTCCGAATTCGCGGCTGAAGGACACCGTCGTCGGGGCGGGCGCGCGGGTGGACAACACGGTCGCGGACGGGGCCGAGGTCGGCGCCGGTGCGACGGTCGGTCCGTACGCGTATCTGCGGCCGGGCACGCGGATGGGCGCGAAGTCCAAGGCCGGTACGTATGTGGAGCTGAAGAACGCCTCCCTCGGTGAGGGGACGAAGGTCCCGCATCTGTCGTACGTGGGTGACGCGACCATCGGTGATCACACGAACATCGGTGCGGCGAGCGTCTTCGTGAACTACGACGGCGTGAACAAGCACCACACGACGATCGGCTCGCACTGCCGTACCGGTTCGGACAATATGTTTGTGGCACCTGTCACGGTCGGGGACGGGGTGTACACCGCCGCGGGTTCGGTGATCACGAAGGATGTGCCGGCCGGTTCGCTGGCCGTGGCCCGGGGCCAGCAAAGGAATATCGAGGGTTGGGTGGCCCGTAAGCGTCCGGGGAGTGCGGCCGCGCAGGCCGCGCAGGCCGCGGCGGAGGACGCCGGCAGCGAAAGCTGACCGGAAACAGGTGCGTCACGTACGGCGTACCGTGATAGATGCTCACCCCATTTCGGCTGGCTCGTTGCACATCGGGACATCTGCGTGCAGCGCCAGATACACGTCTGAGGAGACTGTGCTGTGACCGGGATCAAGACGACCGGCGAGAAGAAACTGATGTTCTTCTCCGGCCGCGCCCACCCCGAGCTGGCCGAGGAGGTTGCGCACCAGTTGGGTGTGGGCCTCGTGCCGACGAAGGCCTTCGATTTCGCCAATGGTGAGATCTACGTCCGCTTCCAGGAGTCCGCCCGCGGCGCCGACTGCTTCCTGATCCAGAGCCACACGGCTCCGATCAACAAGTGGATCATGGAGCAGCTGATCATGCTGGACGCGCTGAAGCGCGCGTCGGCCCGTTCCATCACGGTGATCGTGCCGTTCTACGGTTATGCCCGTCAGGACAAGAAGCACCGTGGCCGTGAGCCGATCTCGGCCCGTCTGATCGCGGACCTGATGAAGACGGCGGGTGCGGACCGCATCCTCACCGTCGATCTGCACACGGACCAGATCCAGGGCTTCTTCGACGGCCCCGTCGACCACCTCTTCGCGCTGCCGATCCTGGCGGACTACGTGGGCGCCAAGGTCGACCGTTCGAAGCTGACGATCGTGTCGCCGGACGCCGGCCGGGTCCGGGTGGCCGACCGCTGGTGTGACCGTCTGGACGCTCCGCTGGCGATCGTGCACAAGCGTCGCGACAAGGACGTGCCGAACCAGGTCAGCGTCCACGAGGTCGTGGGCAACGTCGAGGGCCGGGTCTGTGTGCTGGTCGACGACATGATCGACACGGGTGGCACGATCTGCGCCGCCGCCGACGCGCTGTTCGCGCACGGTGCCGAGGACGTCATAGTGACGGCGACGCACGGTGTGCTGTCGGGTCCGGCCGCGGACCGGCTGAAGAACTCGAAGGTGAGCGAGTTCGTGTTCACGGACACGCTGCCGACGCCGGGTGAGCTGGAGCTGGACAAGATCACGGTGCTGTCGATCGCGCCGACGATCGCGCGTGCGGTGCGTGAGGTCTTCGAGGACGGTTCGGTGACGAGCCTGTTCGAGGAGCAGTCGTAGCCGCGCTGTAGAAGATCCACTTTGGGTGCGGCCTCCCCGCCGGGTAGACTCAGCGAGTTGCTCGGCGAGGGAGGCCGTACTCATAGGTACGGCGGTCCGTTATCGACGCGCTCTTCGTAGCAGGCCTGTCGTGGGCCGGGTGACCATCCGTAGCTTTGTCACCTTACGAGGAGTGCAGTCATGGCCGAGATCAAGCTCAACGCCGCGGTCCGTTCGGAGTTCGGCAAGGGCGCTGCCCGTCGCACCCGTCGCGCCAACCTGGTTCCCGCGGTTGTCTACGGCCACGGCGCCGAGGCCGTCCACATCACGCTTCCGGCTCACGAGCTGCACCTGGCGCTGCGTACGGCCAACGTTCTGATCGGTCTCGAGATCGATGGCAAGGACGCCCTGGTCATCCCGAAGGCCGTGCAGCGCAACGCCCTCAAGGGCAACATCGAGCACGTCGACCTGCTGACCGTGAAGCGCGGCGAAAAGGTCGAGGTCGAGATCGCGGTGCACGTCGAGGGCGAACTGGCCCCGGGTGGCAACCTGCTCGAGTACGTGCAGAACACCCTGCTCGTCGAGGCCGAGGCCACGCACATCCCCGAGTCCGTCACGGTCTCGATCGCGGGCCTGGACGCCGGTGACTCGATCCTCGCGAAGGACGTTCCGCTTCCGGCGGGTTCCGTGCTGGCCGGTGACGAGGACGCCGTCGTGCTGCAGGTCGTCGCCGCGCAGGCCGAGGAGCCGGCTGCCGAGGGCGCCGAGGCCGCGACCACCGAGGCCTGATTCTCGCCTCACCTGCTTGACTGACGGGGTGGCGGATCTCCGAAAGGGGGCCGCCGCCCCGTTTCCCTGTCTGCCACCCGTCTGTACGCGAGGAGACCGAGCGTGATGTCCGACGCCACTGACCCCTGGCTGATCGTGGGCCTGGGCAATCCCGGTCCTGAGTATGCGGCGAACCGGCACAATGTCGGTTTCATGGTGGCCGACCTGCTCGCGGAGCGGATCGGCGGGAAGTTCAAGCGGGCTCCGAAGGCTCAGGCGCAGGTGCTGGAGGGGCGGATCGGTCCTCCGGGGCCGTTGAGCCGCCGGGTGGTGGTGGCCAAGCCGTTGTCGTACATGAACTTGTCGGGTGGCCCTGTCACGGCGTTGCGCGACTTCTACAAGGTGCCGCTGGACCATGTGGTGGCGGTGCATGACGAGCTGGACATCGATTACGGGACGCTGCGGCTGAAGCTGGGCGGCGGGGACAACGGTCATAACGGGCTGAAGTCGATGACGAAGTCGATGGGGCCGGGTTATCACCGGATCCGGTTCGGGATCGGGCGGCCGCCGGGTCGGATGCAGGTGGCGGATTTCGTGTTGAAGGACTTCTCCTCCACGGAGCGCAAGGAGCTCGCTTTCCTGGTGGACCGGGCGGCGGACTCGGTGGAGTGTCTGCTGGCGGAGGGGTTGGAGCGCGCACAGGGCGCGTACAACTCGTGAGCGGGGCGGGCGGGTGCGAATCCTGACATACCTGCTGGTAACCCTGCTGTTTTCAGCCACGGCTTGACCGATCGCAGGGCTCTGGCCAAGGATCGGCCCCCATGAAGCGGAGCTCCTCCCACCGGGCCGTGCTGTACGGCCGCAGCGCGGCGCTCGGCTGTGTCGTCCTGGTGTTGCTGGTCGCGGGTGTGTGGTCCTCGTGGGACTCGGCGCATCACATCGTGCTGGCCAAGGGCCGTGAGCACGGGACGATGACGGTCACGGGCTGTGGCAGTGACGTGTGCACGGGCCCCTACGCGCCGACGGACGGCGGGGCGGCCCGCTCCCGGGTGTCGGTGGAGAAGTCCGTGGCGGCGAAGAAGGGTGACCGTTTCCCCGTCGTCGTGAAGCCGGGCACCTTCGAGGTCGTACGCACCGGGACGCCGGGCTTTCTGCATGCGTGGGTGCCGTTCGGCGGGGCGCTGGTGCTGGCCGGGCTGGTGATCGGGGGCGGTCTGCGGCTGCCCCGGGTGGGCTGGGGCGCCGGGATCGCGGGCGGGGTCCTGCTCGTGGCGACGTTCATCGCCCTGTGAGAGGCCCCCGCCCGCGTCCGCGGTGATCAGCCGGTGTTGCGCAGTCCGGCGGCGACGCCGTTGACGGTGAGCAGCAGGGCGCGGGCGAGGAGCGGGTCGGCTTCTTCGCCGCGTTCGGCTGCTTCGCGCTGGCGGGCCAGCAGGGATACCTGGAGGTAGGAGATCGGGTCCAGGTAGGCGTCGCGGATGGCGAGGGTCTGCTGGAGTACGGGGTTGGTGCCGAGGAGTTCGGTGTTGCCGGTGACCTTGAGGACTTCCTGCACGGTCAGGGCGTGTTCGGCCTCGATGGCGTCGAAGACGTGCTTGAGCTCGTCGGGGACGAGGGTGTCGACGTAGTGCCGGGCGATGCGCAGGTCGGTCTTGGCGAGGGTCATCTCGACGTTGGACAGGAAGTTCTGGAAGAAGTGCCACTGTTCGCGCATTTCGTCCAGGACGGTGTCCAGGCCGGCTTCGCGCAGTGCCTTGAGGCCGGAGCCGACGCCGTACCAGCCGGGGACGATCTGGCGGGACTGGGTCCAGCCGAAGACCCACGGGATGGCGCGGAGTCCGTCGAGGGAGACGCCGGAGCCGGGGCGGCGGGAGGGCCGCGAGCCCAGGTGGAGGTCGGCGAGCTGGTCCACGGGGGTGGAGGCGAGGAAGTACGTGGGCAGGTCGGGGTCTTCGACGAGCTTGCGGTACGCGGCGTGGGCGGCGTCCGAGACGGTGTCCATGGCCGCGTCCCAGCGGGCCAGGGCCTCGTCGGACTGGCGGGGGGCGGTGTGCAGCGCGGAGGCCTGGAGGGTGGCCGCGACGGTCAGTTCCAGGTTCTCGCGGGCGAGGGCCGGGATGAGGTACTTGTCGGAGATGACCTCGCCCTGCTCGGTCACCTTGATCTCGCCCTCCAGCGTGCCCCACGGCTGCGCGAGGATCGCGTCGTGCGAGGGGCCGCCACCGCGGCCGACGGTGCCGCCGCGGCCGTGGAAGAGCCGCAGGCGTACGCCGTAGCGGTGGGCGACGTCGCGGAGCCGGCGCTGGGCGCGGTGGATCTCCCACTGGGAGGTGGTGATGCCGCCGAACTTGGAGGAGTCGGAGTAGCCGAGCATGACCTCCTGGACGTCGCCGCGGAGTGAGACGAGGCGGCGGTAGGACGGGTCGGCGAGCATCTCGTCGAGGATGACGTCGGCGGCCTTGAGCTCGTCGGTGGTCTCCAGGAGCGGCACGATGCCGATCTTGGCCCAGCCGCCGTGGAGGTCGAGGAGTCCGGCTTCGCGGGCGAGGACGGCCGCGGCGAAGACGTCGTCGGCGCCCTGGCACATCGAGATGATGTAGGACTCGATGACTTCGGGGCCGAAGCGTTCGAAGGCCTGGCTGATGGTGTGGAAGACGCCGAGGGTCTTCTCGCCCGCGGCGTCGAGCGGGGCCGGGGTCGGGGCGAGGGGGCGGCGGGAGCGGAGCTCCTTGGCGAGGAGCTTCTGCCGGTAGTCGCGCGGCATGTCGGCGTAGCGCCAGGATTCCTCGCCGAGGCGGTCGAAGAGCTGGCCGAGGGCGTGATGGTGGGCGTCGGCGTGTTCGCGTACGTCCATCGTGGCGAGCTGAAGGCCGAACGCGGAGAGCGTGCGGATGGTGCGGTCCATGCGGCCGTCGGCGACGATGCCGCCCTTGTGCTTGCGCAGGGAGGTCTGGATGAGGGTGAGGTCGGCGAGGAGTTCGGCGGTGCCGAGGTAGTCGCAGCCGGGGCGGTGGGGGGTGCCGGTGGCGAGGCGTTCGCGGGTGTTGACGAGCTTCTGCCGGATGCAGGTGGCCTTGAGCCGGTAGGGCTCTTCGGCGTTGAGGCGCTTGTAGCGGGGGCTGATCTCGGGGAGTGCTTCGAGGTCGGCCTGGAGGGAGGCGAGGAGCTCGTCGGTGGCTCCGGTGTAGCGGATGGAGTTGGAGAGGAGTCCGCGGAGCTGGTCGACGAGTTCGAGGGCGTCGGTGATGCCGTGCTCGTGCTGGAGGATCAGCACCTCCCAGGTGACGGCGGGCGTCACGTTGGGGTTGCCGTCGCGGTCGCCGCCGATCCAGGTGCCGAAGGTGAGGGGGCGGGTGCCGGCGGGCAGTTCGACGCCGACGCGCTCGAGTTCGGCGGCCAGGTCCTCCAGGACGTCGCCCACGGCGTTGGCGTGGAGTTCGTCGAGGTAGTAGATGGCGTTGCGGGCCTCGTCGGCGGGCTCCGGGCGGGCGACGCGCAGTTCGTCGGTCTGCCAGATGAGGTCGATGTTCTCGGCGAGCCGGATGTCCTGACGGCGCCGGTCGGCGTCGATGACCGGGCTCTCCAGGAGCGCGGCGATGCGGCGCAGCTTGTTCAGTACGGAGCGCCGTGCGGCTTCGGTGGGGTGTGCGGTGAAGACGGGCCGCACGTTCAGGTTCTTGACGGTCTCGCGCAGGTGCTCGGGGTCCGCGTCCTTGAGCCGGTCGGCGGTCCGGGCGAGGAGTCCGCCCTCGGCGGCGCGCCGGTCGCGCATCTCGTGGGCGCGGTGGACCTGCTCGGTGACGTTGGCGAGGTGGAAGTAGGTGGAGAAGGCGCGGACGAGCTGCGCGGCGGTCTCCAGGTCCGTGTCGCCGAGGAGCTGGGCGGCGGCTTCGCCGTCGGTGCGGGTGAGGGCGCGGACGCGCTCCACGAGGTCGAGGAGTTCCGGGCCCTCCTGGCGGACGAGGGTCTCGCCGAGGAGGTCGCCGAGGCGGCGGATGTCGGCGCGCAGCTCGGGGCTTGCGGCGGGGGTCTGGTCGGCACTGCTCACAGTGTGCGGCTCCTTGCAGTGGTTGAGCACGGGATCCGGGACCCGCGGCCGGCTGCGGTGCCGACGCGACCCCCCGGGTGGCAGGGTGCGGACCGCGCTGTCCGACGTGTCCAGGATAGGTGTCCGTGCTGTCGGTGCTGTTCGCGGCCCGAGGGGTGCCGGGTGTTCATCGCGGGTAGGCGTGAGGGGCGCGGCCTTGTAGGGGACCGGTTGGTTCCGGCCGCGTTGTCCTTCCGTGTGGCGGGGCTCGGCGCTGCCATACTTACGATGCCGTAGGTTACGGGTGCGTAGCCCCGGCTGTTTCCCTCGCATTCCTACCCACAGGGGACTCCCCATGAAGTCCAGCCCCGAAGTGATCGAGGCCGCCGACGCGGCTGACGGTCAGGTTCTTCCCCCCGCCACGCTCGGCGGGGACAGCAAGCAGTCGGTCGAGCAGGTCGCGCTGCTGCTGTTCATCGTCGTGCCGTTCGTGGCGCTGGTCGCGGCGGTGCCGCTGGCCTGGGGCCGCGGTGTGAGCTGGCTCGATCTGGGTCTGCTGGTGGCGATGTACTTCATCGGCTGCCATGGCATCACGATCGGTTTCCACCGGTATTTCACGCATGGCTCGTTCAAGGCGAAGCGTCCGCTCCGTATCGCCCTGGCGGTGGCCGGTTCGCTGGCGGTGGAGGGCCCGGTGGTCCGCTGGGTGGCCGATCACCGCAAGCACCACCGTTTCTCGGACGCGGAGGGTGATCCGCATTCGCCGTGGCGGTTCGGCGAGACGCTGCCGGCCCTGCTGAAGGGCCTGTGGTGGGCGCACATCGCGTGGATGTTCGACGAGGAGCGGACGCCGCAGCAGAAGTACGCCCCCGATCTGATGAGGGACCCGGCGATCCGCGGGATCTCCCGCCACTTCCTCTCGTTCACGATCGTGTCCCTGGCCATTCCGCCGCTGGTGGGCGGCCTGGTGACGATGTCGTGGTGGGGTGCGGCGACGGCCTTCTTCTGGGGTTCGCTGGTCCGGGTGGCGCTGTTGCACCATGTGACCTGGTCGATCAACTCGATCTGCCACGCGGTCGGCAAGCGCCCGTTCAAGTCCCGTGACAAGTCCGGCAATGTCTGGTGGCTGGCGGTCCTGTCGTGCGGTGAGTCGTGGCACAACCTGCACCATGCCGACCCGACGAGTGCGCGGCACGGGGTGATGCGGGGTCAGATCGATTCGAGTGCCCGGCTGATCCGCTGGTTCGAGCTGCTGGGCTGGGCGTCGGACGTGCGCTGGCCCGACTCCGCGCGTATCGAGTCCCGGCGGCGCTCCGCTCGGGCCGACGCGGCATGATTGAGGACGTGGCGACCGATGGCAGCGCAAGCAGCGAGAACACCCGTGCACCTTCGCCCCGGCGAGTCCGCCGGGTGCGGATGACGGGGAAGGAACGCCGCGAGCAGTTGCTGGACATCGGTCGCACCCTCTTCGCCGACAAGGGGTTCGAAGGCACGTCCGTGGAGGAGATCGCGGCGCGTGCCGGGGTGTCGAAGCCTGTGGTGTACGAGCACTTCGGCGGCAAGGAGGGGCTGTACGCGGTGGTGGTGGACCGGGAGATGCGTCAGCTCCTGGACATGGTGACGAGTGCGCTGACCGCCGGTCATCCGCGTGAACTGCTGGAGCAGGCGGCGTTCGCGCTGCTGGACTACATCGAGACGTATACGGACGGTTTCCGCATTCTGGTCCGTGATTCTCCGGTGGCCCAGTCGACGGGGACATTCGCTTCTCTTATCAGCGATATCGCCACGCAGGTGGAGGACATTCTGGGTCTGGAGTTCAAGGCCCGGGGCTTCGATCCGAAGCTGGCGCCGCTGTACGCCCAGGCGCTGGTGGGGATGGTGGCGCTGACGGGTCAGTGGTGGGTGAACGCACGCAAGCCGAAGAAGGCGGAGGTCGCGGCCCATCTGGTGAATCTGGCGTGGCACGGCCTGGAGAACCTGGAGTCGAAGCCTCGGTTGATCGGGCATCGGAAGAGTTGAGCGGGGCTGTCCTGAATTGCTCCCTGCCGTGCGCCGGATCCGGACACTGTTCATCGCTAAAACACTTTATTCCCGCTGGTCACAGTTGTAGAGTCTGTGACCATCCCGGGAATGCTTCAGTGTGCACGTGATGCACCTGTGAAGGCGTTTCTCCCGGTTCCACCACACGTACCCCTGGGGGGGCTTTGTCTTCTGTGGAACCCGGCCGTCGTGCCCTGCCCGCGCGCTCGAAGCGCGCCGGCCGGATCGCGGCCTGCACCGCACTCGTTCTCTCGGCCGGCATGCTGCTGGCCGCCCCGGCCTCGGCCGATGACAACGCACCGAACCGCACCGCCGTCGAGCAGTCCGCACCGGCTCTCGACCGGCTGCCGTCCCTGACGCTCCCGAAGCACCCCGCGCAGAAGTCGCGTGCGGCGGCCGTCGAGGGTGCCGCTGCCGCGGTCGTGCCCGCGAAGCCGCGCCTGGACCTGGACGGCGACGGGTACAGCGAAACGATGTACCGCGCGATCGACGGCAAGGTGTACGTCGAGCCGTCGACCGGCGCGGATTCCTACGAGTACTCGATCTACGGCGCGGACGGCGTGCAGTTCAAGGACCTCGTCGCGCCCGGCGATCTGGACGGCAACGGCAGCCCCGAGTTCCTGACGCTGTCCGCCACCGGCACGCTCTCGCTCTACCAGAGCCAGAGCACCGGCAGCAGTTACGCCACCTGGTCCGGCATGGGCTGGCAGGCGTACAACAAGCTGGTCGGCGCCGGGGATCTGACCGGTGACGGGCGCGGCGACCTGCTGGCCCGTACGCCGTCGGGCGAGCTGTACCTGTACGCCGCCAACGGCGCGGTCAGCAGCAACCCGTTCAGGTCCCGGGTCAAGGTCGGCAACGGCTGGGGTGCCTACGACCAGCTGGTCGGTGCCAACGACGTGACCGGCGACGGCATCGGCGACCTCTTCACCCGTACGCCCGCCGGTGAGCTGTACTTCTACGCCGGCACCGGCAAGGCCGCCCAGCCGTTCACCGGCCGGGTGAAGGTCGGCAACGGCTGGAACGGCTACAACCAGATCATCGGCGTCGACGACGCCAACGGTGACGGCCTCGGCGACATCCTCGCCCGGACGACGGCCGGCGCGATGTACTACTACGAGTCGACGGGCGTGGGCAGCTTCCTCACCCGTTCGGGCGGCGGCACCGGCTGGTACGTGGCGTCGCAGTTCGTCGGGGCGGGCGGCAACCCCGACTTCGGCAAGAACGAGATGCTCGGGCTCGACACCCAGGGCAACCTGTACTGGTACTACCCGAAGAACAACGGCCTGCTCGCCGCCCGGCAGCAGGTCGGCAAGAACTGGGGCGGTGCCAACATCACCTTCCCGTCGTCCCTCACCAACAGCGGCCGGGCCGACCTCCTGGAGCTGTACGCCGGGACGCTCTACAACGGCGACTACGTCATCGGCAAGGGCTGGGGCGTCTACAACAGCCTCGTGGGCCCGGGTGACCTCAGCGGCGACGGCAAGGGCGACCTGCTGGCCCGCACCACGGGCGGGACGCTCTACCTCTACCGGGGTACCGGCACGGGTGCCGGGTTCGCGTCGCGGATCACGGTGGGCGGCGGCTGGAACGCGTACAACAAGCTGGTCGGCGCCGGTGACTACAACGGCGACGGACTCACCGACCTGCTGGCCCGCACCACGGGCGGCACGCTCTACCTCTACCCGGGTACGGGCGTCGCGTCCAAGCCCTTCAAGTCGCGCCTGACCATCGGCGGCGGCTGGAACACGTACAAGAAGCTGGCCGCGCCCGGCGACATCAACGGGGACGGCAAGGCCGACCTCCTGGGTGTCGACGGCAAGGGCGACCTCTACCGCTACACCTCGACCGGCACCGGCAAGTTCGGCGCCCGGGCCAGGGTCGGCGGCGGCTGGGGTACGTACGCCAACCTGTACTGATCCACGGCACGACCGCACCATCGCGTTCCAACGGGGCCCCGTCACCGGTTTTCCGGTGGCGGGGCCCTCGCGGACGCTTCACCACGTATCCCTGGGGGGACCATGTCATCTGTGGAATCCGGCCGTCGCGTCGTGCCCGCACGTTCCACGCGTGCGCGCCGCCTCGCGGCCTGCACCGCACTCGTTCTCTCGGCCGGCATGCTGCTGGCCGCCCCGGCCTCGGCCGACGACACCGCACCGCAGCGCACGGTGACCGAGCGGCCCGCCTCCTCGGCGGAGCTGCGGCCGGCCCTGAACCTGCCGGAGCACACCGACCGGCTGCAGGCGGCCTCGGCCTCGAAGCCCCGTGCGGACTTCGACGGCGACGGTTACTCGGACCTCGTCTACCGGAACTACGAATCCGACCTCCGCACCACGCCGAGCAGCGTTGACGGGGAGCACGGCTTCGAGATCCCCGGCAACGTTCCGTCGGCGTTCAAGGACCTCATCCCCATCGGCGACCAGACGGGGGACGGGGTCGCGGACCTCCTGACCCTGTCCCCGTACGGCTCGCTCACCTTCCGTGCGGGCCTGTCGGGCGCGGGCACCGGCAACGCCGGCTGGACCGGCAAGGGCTGGCAGATCTACAACAAGGTGCTCTCGCCCGGCGACCTCACCGGCGACGGGCGCGCCGACCTGCTGGCCCGCACGCCCGCGGGCGAGCTGTACCTGTATCCGGCCACCGGCAACACGAGCACCGCGCCGTTCGGCGCGAGGGTCCTGATCGGCAAGGGCTGGGGCTGGTACGACCAGCTCATCGGGGCGAACGACGTCACCGGGGACGGCATCGCCGACCTCTACGGGCGGACCGTCTCCGGCGATCTGTACTTCTACACGGGCACCGGATCGGCGAAGGCCCCCTTCACGGAGAGCACCCGGATCGGTCACGGCTGGCACATCTACAACCAGGTGATCGGCGCCGACGACCTGGACGGCGACGGCCGCGGCGACCTGATCGCCCGCGCAGTGAACGGTGACGTCTTTGTCTACCTCTCCACGGGCGACAGCGGCGAGCTGGCGACCCGCGTCGCGGGCGGCAGCGGCCTCAACACGGCCTCGCTCCTCGCCGGTGCGGGCGGCAGCCCGGACTTCGGCAAGAACGACCTTCTCGGGCTCGACACCAAGGGCACCCTCTGGGCCTACTGGTCGCTGAACAACGGCAAGCTGACCCCACGCGACCAGTTGAGCAGTCCCGGCGGGTGGAGGGGCGCCAAGCCCTTCTACGCCTCCTCGCTCAACGAGAACGCCCTGGTCGACCTGATGGACGTGCACGAGGGCACGGTCTACAACTACAGCTACGCGCCGGGCGATCCACGTCGGATGAGCAACAGCTGGGGCAGCTACAACCTCACGATCGGCCCCGGCGACCTCACCGGCGACGGGAAGGGCGACCTGCTGACCCGCGACACCGGCGGCACGCTGTACCTCCACCCCGGCAACGGCACGGGCAGCGGTCTCGCCGCGCGGATCAGGGTCGGCGGCGGCTGGAACACGTACAGCGTGATCATCGGCGCCGGCGACTTCACCGGGGACGGCCTCACCGACGTACTGGGCCGCACCTCCGACGGGGTGCTCAAGATGTACCGGGGCACCGGTGACAGGTACCGGCCGTTCCAGTCCCCGTTCCCCGTGGGCCGGGGCTGGAACACCTACACGAAGCTGGCCGCACCCGGCGACCTCACAGGGGACGGCAAGGCCGACCTCGTCGGGGTCGACCGCAACGGCAGCCTCTACCTGTACATCTCGAACGGCTCGGGCCAGTTCGCCCACCCGGTCAGGCTCGGCGGCGGCTGGAACACGTACAGCGTCCTGAACTGACCCACGACGCGCGACCGCGACCGCACGATCGCGTTCCGACGGGGCCCCGTCACCGGTTTTCCGGTGGCGGGGCCCCGTCCGGTTCCAGGAACTCCAGCCGGTTGCCCACCGGATCGTGGCTGAAGAAGCGGCGGTGGCCCGGCAGGTCGCCGTCCCAGCGGACCTCGGCGCCGTGCTCCGTCAGCCGGGCGGCGTACGCCTCGATGTTCCGGACCCGCAGGCCGGGGTGGGCCTTGCGGGCCGGGCGGAAGTCCGCCTCGACGCCCAGGTGGAGCTGGACCGGGCCGGCCCGGAACCAGCAGCCGCCGCGGGCGGCCAGAACGGGGGGCTTGGGGATCTCCGTCATGCCGAGGACGTCGACGTAGTACGAGCGCAGCGCCTCCTCCGAGCCTGCGGGGGCGGCGAGCTGGACGTGGTCGAGGGCGGCGATCATCACTTCTCCCGGTGGGCGACGGCGAAGACGCGGCGGAACGGGAAGACGGTGCCGTGCGGGCCCGCGGGGTAGGCGGTGCGCAGCAGGTCGCGGTATTCGGCGAGGAAGGCGTCCTTGGCCTCCTCGTCGTCGGCGAGGGCGGTGAGGACGGGGCGCAGTGCGGTGCCCTTCACCCAGTCGAGGACGGGGTCCTTACCGGGCAGGAGGTGGAGGTAGGTGGTCTCCCAGACGTCGGCGGTGACGCCGGGTGCGGTGAGGCGGTCCAGGTAGCCGGCGGGGCTCAGGACCGCGTCGGTGTGGCGCAGGCGGCCGTCGAGACGGGTGCGCCAGTGGGGGGACTCGGCGAGCCGGCGCATCAGGGCGTGGGACGGCTGGTCGAAGTTGCCGGGGACCTGGAGGGCGAGGGTGCCGCCGGGGGTGAGGGCGTCCAGCCAGTCGGGGAGGCGGTCGGCGTGGCCGGGGACCCACTGGAGCAGGGCGTTGGAGATGATCAGGTCGTGGGGCTCGTCGGGGGACCAGGCCGCGGCGTCGGCTTCGGCGAAGTCGAGCAGGGCGGTGGCGTGGGTGCGGGCCCGTTCCAGCATCTGCGGGGAGTTGTCGTAGCCGGTGATACGGGCCCGGGGCCAGCGCGCGGCGAGCAGGGCGGTGACGTTTCCCGCGCCGCAGCCGAGGTCGGCGATGCGGGGAGAGGGGGCGGTCGGGAGCTCGGGGACGCGGGCGAGAAGGTCGTGGAAGGGACGGGTGCGGTGGTCCGCGTGGCGCAGGTACTGCTGCGGGTCCCAGGTGGGTGCGGTCATGGCATCCAGCATCGGCCGAAAAGTATCTTGATGTCAAGACACTTGAATTCAAGAGACTTCATGTCGACAGACCCTCTACACTGATCCACATGGAGGACGAGGTCGACCGACTGGTCGCTGCATGGCGCCGAGAGCGCCCCGACCTCGACGTGGAACCACTCGAGGTGCTCAGCCGCGTCTCGCGCCTGGCCCGCCATCTCGACCGGGCCCGCAGAATCGCCTTCGCCGAGCACCAGCTGGAGCCGTGGGAGTTCGACGTCCTCACGTCGCTGCGCCGCGCGGGCGCCCCGTACCAGCTCTCCCCCGGCCAGCTCCTCACCCAGACCCTCGTCACGTCGGGCACGATGACCAACCGCATCGACCGGCTGACCAAGAAGAATCTCGTCGAGCGGCTGCCCGACCCCAACGACCGCCGCGGCGTACTGGTCCGCCTCACCGCCGAGGGCCGCGACAAGGCCGACCAGTCACTGGCCGGCCTGCTCGCCCAGGAGCGTGCCATCCTCGGCGAGCTCTCGCGTCAGCAACGGGGCGAACTGGCCGGGCTGCTACGCCAGTTGACTGCCCCGTTCGACAACATCCCCGGTTAGCGCCGACCCCTCCGCATCGAGGTCGGCGGGTCCTACGCCCGCCCGCCTGGCCAGTGCCACGGCCGCCAGCGTCGAGTGCACGCCGAGCTTCCCCAGCACGTTCTGCATATGGGTGCGCACCGTGTGCGGGGAGAGATAGAGCCGCTCCGCCACCGCCTTGCGGCCGAGTCCCGCCACCATGCAGCGCAGCACCTCGTGCTCGCGCGGGGTCAGGGACTCGACGAGCTGTTCGCTCTCGGTGCGGTGCTTGCGGTCCGCCATCAGCTCCCGCAGTACGCCCGTGAGCAGCGCGGGCGGCAGATGCGTCTCGTCGCGCAGCACGCCCCGGATCACCGCGAGCAGCCGTTGCAGGGAGCTGTCCTTGGCGACCCAGCCGCAGGCGCCGGCCTGGAGGGCGAGCGCGGCCCGGCGCGGGTCGTCCCTCTCGGCGAGCACCACCGTACGCACGGGGGTGCGCAGCGAGCGGATGCCGGCGACCAGGGAGATGCCGTCGACCAGCCCGTTCTCCCCGCTGTTCTGGGCGGGCACCGGGACCGGGCCGGTGGGCGGACGTCCGGGCGGGCGCACGGTGCCCAGCTCGGCGTCGACGAGTATCACGTCGTAGCCGCGGCCCTCGGACGCCGCGCGCTCCAGACAGCGCAGCGCGGCCGGGCCGCTGCCCGCGGCGGCCACGTCGACGTCCGGCTCGGCGGCGAGGGCCGCGGCGAGCGACTCGGCGAAAATGCGGTGGTCGTCGACGACGAGAACCCGGATACGGACCACAGACACCCCCATGCTGTGTGCTTTGGGGGGCGCGACAGGCGCGCGGCCCCCGGCAGGGACGGACCGGCACGGGTACGACGCCCGGGGCGGGGAGCCGAACCGCAGTCCACGGCCGCCGCCGTGCAGCGACTGCCACCCCGTCCGGGCGTCGCACCCGGCGCTCTCGTACCCCTGAATCAGCACCGGCCCCCACCGGCGCTGTGCATCAGGGTACGGGCGGCGGCTCCGGCGGGAGGGGAGATTCGCAGAACTGACGGGCAGTCGGACCGAAGCGGGGTCCTAGGGTGTGGTGCATGTTCCGTCTTGAGACAGAAGTGGACAAAGAACGACGTCAGCTGTTGAACAAGTGGCTGCGTGACGACAACACGGCCCGCTCACCACGGCTGCGCGCCCTGCGCGATACGCCCGCCGCGCTCGAAGTCCCGCTGGAGGTATGGGCGCTGGACGCCGAGGACCGGCTCGTCGCGGGGCTGACCGGCCGGACGTGGGCGCACTGGCTCCATGTGGACCTGCTGTGGGTCGATCCCCGTCTGCGCGGTTGTGGCCTCGGCTCGCGGCTGCTCGCCGAGGCGGAACGGGTGGCCCGCACGGACCGGGCCTGCGCCCGCTCCCGGGTGGAGACGTGGGACTTCCAGGCCCCGGACTTCTACCGGAGGCTGGGGTACGAGGTGAGCGGGCGGATCGAGGACTATCCGCCCGGCCTCACCGAGTTCACGCTCATCAAGGAGCTCGTCTGAACGGCGTGCAGCCGGCTCCGGTCCGTGCCCGGCCGGTGCTCAGGCGAGCCGGCGGGCCCCTGCCGACGGCACCGCGGGGAAGACACCCGGGGCCGCGTATCCCGCTGCGGCGAAGGCCTCGCGCACGGACTTGGTGACCGTGTCCGCCTGCGACTCCTCCACGAGCACGATCGCCGAGCCGCCGAAGCCGCCGCCGGTCATCCGCGCGCCGAGCGCACCGGCCGCGTTCGCCGTCTCCACGACGAGGTCCAGCTCCACGCAGGAGACCCGCAGGTCGTCGCGGAGCGAGATGTGGCCGGCGGTGAGGACCGGGCCGGCCGCGCGGACCCCGCCCGCGTCGAGCAGCGCGATGACCTGCTCGACCCGCTGGTTGTCGCCGACCACGTGGCGTACGTAGCGCACCACGGACTCGTCCGCGCCTGCCGCGGACAGCGTCTCGAGCGCGGCGGCCAGTCCCTCGTACGGGAGCTCGCGCAGGGTGCCGATGCCGAGGAGACGGGCGCCTTCCTCGCAGCCCGCGCGCCGCTCCGCGTACGCGCCGTCGCCGAGCTCGTGCTTGACGCGGGTGTCGACGACGAGGAGCTGGAGGCCGTGCGCGGCCAGGTCGAAGGGGACCTGGCGCTGGGTGAGGTCGCGGGTGTCCAGGTGCAGGGCGTGGCCGTCGGTGCAGCAGGCCGACGCCATCTGGTCCATGACGCCGCAGGGGACGCCGACGAACGCGTTCTCGGCGCGCTGGGCGAGGACGGCGAGTTCGGCGGGGGCGAGTCCGAGCCCGAAGAGGTCGTTCAGGGCCAGTCCGGTCGCCACTTCCAAGGCGGCGGACGAGGAGAGCCCGGCGCCGGTGGGGACGGTGGAGGACAGCTGGATGTCGGCGCCGGTGATGTCGTGGCCCGCCTCGCGCAGCGCCCAGACGACCCCGGCCGGGTAGGCGGCCCAGCCGTGGCCGGAATGGGGGGCCAGCTCGTCGACGCGGAGCTGGACGACGCCGCCCGGCACATCGGTGGAGTGGAGCCGCAGCTGGCCGTCGGTGCGGCGGGCGGCGGCGGCCCGTACGGTGTGCGGCAGCGCGAGCGGCATCACGAAGCCGTCGTTGAAGTCGGTGTACTCGCCGATCAGGTTGACCCGGCCGGGCGCGGCCCAGACTCCCTCGGGGGCGCTCCCGTACAGCTCGGTGAAGGAAGCGGTCAGGTCGGTGACGGCTTCGGTCGGCTCAGCGTCGTGGGTCATGGTGCGGTGGGCTCCTCTCGGCGGGCGAACGTCCAGGCGTCGGACACGATGGCGGCCAGGTCGGCGCGGGACGGCTGCCAGCCGAGGCGCTCCCGGGCGGTGGCGGCGGAGGCGACGAGGACGGCCGGGTCGCCGCCGCGGCGGGGGGCCGCGGTTTCGGGGACGGGGTGGCCGGTGACCTGGCGGACCGTCTCGATGACCTCGCGGACCGAGAAGCCGTTGCCGTTGCCGAGGTTGCAGATCAGGTGTTCGCCCGCGGTGGCGGCCTCCAGGGCCAGCAGGTGGGCCTCGGCGAGGTCGGCGACGTGGATGTAGTCGCGGACGCAGGTGCCGTCGGGGGTGGGGTAGTCGTCGCCGTAGACGGAGATCGACTCGCGTCGGCCGAGCGCGACCTGGAGGACCAGCGGGATGAGGTGGGACTCGGGGCTGTGCCGCTCGCCGCAGCTGCCGTACGCCCCCGCCACGTTGAAGTAGCGCAGCGAGACCGCGGCCAGGCCGTGGGCGGCCGCCTCGCCGGTGATCATGTGGTCGACGGCGAGCTTGGTGGCGCCGTACGGGCTGGTCGGGGCGGTGGGGTCGGTCTCCGTGATGGGGCTGGAGACCGGTTCGCCGTAGGTGGCGGCGGTGGAGGAGAAGACGAGGGTGCGCACCCCGGCGTCGCGCATCGCGGCGAGCAGGGCGGTGGAGCCGCCGACGTTGTTGACCCAGTACTTCTCGGGGTCGGTGACGGACTCGCCGACCTGGGAGTACGCGGCGAAGTGCAGCACCCCGTCGTAGGAGGAGTCCAGCCACTTGGCGGCGTCCTGGATGCGGCCCTCGATGAACTCGGCGCCGGCCGGGACGCCCGCGCGGAAACCGGTGGAGAGGTCGTCGAGGACGGTGACGGTGTGCCCGGCCTCCAGCAGGTGCTGGGCGACCACGCTGCCCACGTATCCCGCGCCGCCGGTCACCAGGTACTTCTTCGGGGACTTGCTCACTCGCTCGCTACCTCTCGCAGTCGCTGGGCCGCGGTCTCCGGCGGCACGTCGTTGATGAACACGCTCATGCCGGATTCGGAACCCGCGAGGAACTTCAGCTTGCCGGAGGTGCGTCGGATGGTGAAAAGCTCCAGATGGAGCCCGAAGTCCTCCCGTCCCTCGACCCTGAACGGCGCCTGGTGCCAGGCGGAGATGTACGGGGTCGGCGGCTCGCCGGGGCCGAAGATCCGGTCGAATCGCCTCAAGAGTTCCAGATAGACCTGTGGGAATTGTGTGCGGGCGGCCTCGTCGAGTTCCCGCAGGTCGGGGACGCGGCGGCGCGGGTGGAGATGGACCTCGTACGGCCAGTGGGCCGCGTACGGCACGAAGGCGACCCAGTGTTCCGTGGCGAGGACGATCCGCGAGCCGTCGGCCTCCTCCCGGGCGACGAGGTCGTCGAAGAGGTTGCCGCCGGTCTCGGCGCGGTGGGCGGCCGCGGAGCGGAGCATCAGCTCGGTGCGTGGGGTGACGAAGGGGTAGCCGTAGATCTGGCCGTGCGGGTGTCCGAGCGTGACGCCGATCTCGGCGCCCCGGTTCTCGAAGCAGAACACCTGGGTGACCTGCGGAAGCTCGGCGAATTCGGCGGTGCGGTCGGTCCACGCCTCCAGGACGAGAGCGGCCTGCTCCTCGGTGAGGTCGGCGAAGGACGCGTCGTGGTCGGAGGTGAAGCAGACGACCTCGCAGCGGCCGGAGTCGCCGGCGAGGGAGGGGAAGCGGTTCTCGAAGACGGCGACGTCGTAGTCCGGCTCCGGGATCTCACTCTGCCGGCCGTCCCGCGAGGGGCAGAGCGGGCACTCGTCGGCCGGCGGGTGGTAGATGCGGCCCTGGCGGTGCGAGGCGATGGCGACGCTGTCACCGAGGAGCGGGTCGCGGCGGACCTCGGACGACGTCGAGACGGCATCGAGCGGACGCGGGTCGACCGCGTCGCGGACGACGTCGTCACGGCTGTCGTAGTAGATCAGCTCCCGGCCGTCGGCGAGCGTCGTAACCGTCTTCTTCACCAGACTCCTCCCAAACAGAACCGAACACAATGAACCACGAATCAACAGGCGCGTCAATGAGTCGACCGCCTGTCGTGCACGCGGGCCCGGGAGCGAGGTCTTTGGAGGGTTGAGACCGGTTTTTCTGGCCATACGATCACAATCAAACAAAGAACCTCAGGTGAAGTGTTCATTTTTTGAACACAAGAGCGTAGTTTCCTTCGGGTTCAGTTCGCGCAACGAAGCGAGTACCCCCACATGCACTATCTGGCTGCAGGGCTCCGGCTCCCCACGAACGGGCTCGACTACACGATCCTGGCCATCTACTTCGTCGTCGTCCTCGGCATCGGCTTCGCCGCCCGGGCGAGCGTGAAGACGAGCCTCGACTTCTTCCTGTCCGGACGGTCACTGCCCGCGTGGGTGACCGGCCTGGCCTTCGTCGCGGCGAATCTCGGCGCCACGGAGATCCTCGGCATGGCGGCGACCGGCGCGCAGTACGGCGTCGCGGTCGTCCACTGGTACTGGATCGGCGCCATCCCGGCCATGGTCTTCCTGGGCCTCGTGATGATGCCCTTCTACTACCGGTCGAAGGTGCGCTCCGTCCCGGAATTCCTCCTCCAGCGCTTCGACAAGTCCGCGCACCTGCTTAGTTCCATACTCTTCGCCTTCGCGGCGATCCTGATCGCGGGCGTCAACCTGTACGCCCTGTCGATCGTCGTGGAGGCGCTCCTCGGCTGGCCGCAGTGGGTCGCGATCGTGGTCGCGGGCCTCTTCGTGCTGATCTACATCACCATCGGCGGTCTGTCCTCCGCGATCTACAACGAGGTGCTGCAGTTCTTCGTCATCCTCGCCGCGCTGATCCCGCTGACCCTCCTGGGCCTCAAGCGCGTCGGCGGCTGGGACGGGCTGACCGGTTCGCTGGAGAAGAGCCACGGCCAGGACTTCCTGTCCGCCTGGGGCGGCACCGGCATCGGTGACGCCAACCCGCTCGGCGCCAACTGGCTGACGATCATCCTCGGCCTCGGCTTCGTGCTCTCGTTCGGCTACTGGACCACCAACTTCGCCGAGGTGCAGCGCGCCCTGTCCGCGAAGAACCTCTCGGCCGCGCAGCGCACCCCGCTGATCGCCGCGTTCCCGAAGATCTTCATCGTCTTCCTCGTGATGATCCCGGGTCTGGTCGCCGCCGTCCTCGTGCCGCAGATCGGCACCCCGGGATCGGACCTGACCTACAACGACGCGATCCCGCTGCTGATGCAGGAGCTGCTGCCCAACGGTGTGCTCGGCATCGCGGTGACGGGTCTGCTGGCCGCGTTCATGGCCGGCATGGCCGCCAACGTCTCGTCGTTCAACACGGTGTTCACCACGGACATCTGGGCGCGGTACGTGAAGAAGGACCGGCCGGACGCGTACTACCTGCGCTTCGGACGGCTGATCACGGCGATCGGGGTGCTGGCCTCCATCGGCACGGCGTTCATCGCCGCCAGCTTCTCCAACATCATGAGCTACCTCCAGACGCTGTTCTCCTTCTTCAACGTCCCGATGTTCGTCGTCTTCATCATCGGGATGTTCTGGAAGCGCGCCTCGATGAAGTCGGGCGTCTGGGGCCTGGTCGCGGGCACCACCGCCGCGATGATCAACTACTTCGTGATCTACAAGCAGGGTGTCATCGACATACCGACCGACCAGGGCGCCAACTTCGTCTCCGCGATCGTCGGCTTCGTCGCCGGTGCGGTCGTCATGGTCGCCGTCACGCTGTTCACGGCTCCCAAGCCCGAGGCCGAACTGGCCGGTCTCGTCTACGGAACCGAGTCGCCGGACACCGACGAGGTGCCCGAGGAGGGCGACAGCGCCTGGTACCGCAGGCCCGCGCTGCTGGGCTGGGGCGCGATCGTGCTCGCCGCCCTGTGTTACCTCCCCTACTCGTTCTGATCGGAGTCACCCACCATGTCCGACCTGCACAAGGAAGTCTCCGATCTGGAGAAGAAGTCCGCCACGGCGGCCCGGCTGTTCGACATCCGGCGGATCATCGGCGGCCTGTTCGTCGTCTACGGCGTCATCGTCACCATCGCCGGGATCAGCCCGTCCGACGCGGATCTGAAGAAGGCCGAGGGCGTCCACATCAACCTGTGGACGGGCATAGCCATGCTGGCCCTGGGGCTGTTCTTCCTGGTCTGGCTGAAGCTGCGCCCGATCCAGCCGCCGGCCGCCGCGCCGGACACCGCGGACACGTCGGCAAACTGACGCCGGATCAGCTCACCGCCCGCAGGGGCCGGACCGCCGTCAGCCGACTGCGTCCGGCCCCTGCGGCGTCCCCAGGGCCGCCCGGTCCAGCAGACCGGTGCGGGCGGCGAGCGCCGCCGCCTCAAGCCGGGAGCCGACGCCCAGCTTCATCAGTACGCGCTGCACATGCGTACGGGCGGTGCTCGGCGCGATCCGCATACCGGCCGCGATCACCCGGGTGTCCTCGCCCTCGGCGACCCGGACCAGGACCTCGGCCTCGCGCGGCGTGAGCATCAGCAGCAGCCGGCGGCCCTCGTCGTCCGGCTGCGCCGCCGGGTTGAGCAGTTCGGCGAAGGCGCCCTGGAGCAGTTGCGGCGAGATCGCCGCCTCACCGGCGCGCGCCTTGACCATCGCGCGCTCCACGCCCTCGATGCGTTCGTCGTGCCGGACGTAACCCGCCGCGCCGGCCGCGAAGGCGGCCGCGATGCCGCGCGGGCTGGGCACCGGGCCGAGGACCACCACTGCGGTCTGCGGGCGCTCGCGCCTGATCCTGACGACCGGGTCGAAGGTGCCCGGTTCGGCGGGCGCCGCGGTGCCGAACAGGCAGATCTCCGGCGCCCTGCTGACGACCAGTTCCGCCGCCCCGGAGGTGGGCGCGGCGGCGGCGAGCACCCGGTGCCCGCGCAGTTTCAGTGCCGAGGCGAGTGCCTCGGCGAGCAGTCGGTGGTCGTCGACCACCATGAGCCGCACGCCCATTGCCATCCCCCTCGCACCGTGCAGGCCCCCCGGCCCTCCAGACCCGGCAAGCTACACGCTTGTTCGAGGCCGCGGGCGTCTTAACGGAGAGAAGGACCGAGATCGCCGGTTTCCGCCGCGTCGAGGGCGAGTTGATGATGCATCATGGCGGTTTTCCGCCTGTTGTAACCTGCATGCTGTTCATGACGAATCACCTTCTGGGGGAATCTTGCGTCTCAGGAAGACTCTGCTCGTCTCGGCCGCCACCTGTGCCGTGCTGGCAGGTCCCGCGTTCACCGGGACGGCCTCGGCCGCCTCCAACGTCACCGGCGAGGACGTCTCCACGACCTGGGGATACGCCGAGGTGAAGGCGGCCTGGCGGCTGAACCCGTACCGGCTCGACCCGCTCTACCTGTACGTGAAGGACAAGGACGCCGACGGTCACTCGGTGGGCGTGCGGCTGATCACCACCGGTGACGCCGGCACCCACTACTTCCCGATCCACCGAGTCTCCACCGGCGCCGGCACCGCGTGGAGCGCGACGAGCTACGCGAACCCCGGTGGCTGGATCAGCACCGCGCGGATCGAGCTGTGCCAGATGGAGGGAACCACGATCCTGAAGTGCGTCTCCTCCGGCATCATGTACCCGGCGTTCGACGACAGCACCAACTCCTGATCACCTTCCCGGCCGTCGGGAGACATGCGTGAGGGGGTGGAGCCGGCCGGCTCCACCCCCTCACGTGTGTGCTGTGGTCAGCTCGTGGCGAACGAGACGACGAGGTACTCCTTGTCGCCCAGCGAGCTCTCCCGCGGCTTGCTGATCATCGTCTCCGAGATGAACAGCCGGCCGGCGCCGTAGAGGTACTCGGCGTAGTCCGGGGAGAAGCTGGTCTCCGCGTCACGTACGGATTCGTCGCTCGGGTTGTCCATCAGGACGGTCTGCTTGAAGGTGGCCCCGTCGATGGAGACGATCTGGCCGCCCTTGTCGTAGGGGGGCTCCTTGTACGCGATGAGGTTGCCGCCGTCCATGCGGACCGGGAACATCGAGTAGCGGTCGCCGGCGTCGGCCCGGTCGCTGGTCGGCTTGCCGGTGGTCAGGTCGAACGAGACGATCTCGTTGGTGTTGCCGTACTCGCCGGTGCCCTCGTGCTCCTCGGTGGGCAGGTAGACGCGGTTGTTGCCCACGGCGAGGTGCTGGCAGCTCTCCACCTTCGTGGCACGGCAGCTCGCCGCGTACTTGTCGCCGTCCGCCGCGATCTTGGTGAGCAGCTTGCCGGTGGCGGCGTCGATCGAGAAGAGGTCGGAGATCCCGCTGCCGTCGCCCGCGGTGTCGCCGACATCGGCGGCGACGACGAGGGGCTTGGTGGAGACGATGCTCGCGTACTCGACGCCGGGAGGCATCTTGAACGAGGAGAGCGGGGCGCCCGTCGTGGGGTTCAGGGCCTGGATGGTGAGCTGCGGGTCGTCGTACGTCCCGCACTTGCGGACCACCGCGAGTGCCTCGCCGCCGCCGTACCCCGTGTCGTAGCAGCCGTCCGTGCTGACCTTCGGCTTCCAGCGCTCGGCGCCGGTGTTCAGGTCGAAGGCCGCGCCGCCCTCGGTGCCGCCGGCGGCGACCGTGCTGCCGCTGAGGGTGACCTCCTCGAAACGGACCGGGCGGTCACCGCCGGTGGCGGCGGTCACCGACTTGCTCCACAGGAGCTTGCCGGTGCTGAGGTCGAGGGCACCGACCTGGTTGCAGGTGGGGTACTTGTTGGCCGCGGTCCGCTTGCCCTCCTCGAAGGCGATGGCCGTCTTGAAGTCCTTGGTCATGTGCCGGGAGGCGGCGCAGAGCTGGCCGTCCAGCGGGATCGACCAGAGCTTGGTGCCCTTGGCCGGGTCGTAACCGACGATCTCGTCGACGCCCGTCTTCACGTACGCCTTGTCGGTCAGCCAGGAGCCGGAGACCGTGGTGACCTCGGTGACCTTGGGCTGCGGGAGCTGGAAGCCGGCCTGGGACTTGACGTCGGCCGGTGCCTTCTCCTTGCCGCCGCCGCCGATGCCGCTGTTGCCGCCGTCCGCCCCGCCCTTGTTCTCGCCGGTGGCGCCGGCGGAGGTGGACGCCTCGTCCTTCTTGCCGTCGCCGCCACTGGAGGCGAACCAGACGCCCCCGCCGATGATCAGGGCCACGGCGACCGCGGCGGCGACGATGATCTGGGACTGGGCGGAGAACTTCTTCGGCCCGTTGCCGCCGGGCTGCTGCGGCGGGTACGGCTGCTGCATGGGGGCGGTCGGGTAGCCGTAGCCCTGCTGAGGCGCCTGGCCGGGCGGGAATCCGTAACCCTGCTGCGGCTGGCCCTGCGGCGGCGCCTGCGGGACTCCGTAACCGGGCGGCTGGGGCGGGCCCTGCGGATAGCCGTAGCCGGGCTGCTGCGGCGGGCTCTGCGGATAACCGTAGCCGGGCTGCTGCTGGGGCGGGCCGGCGGGGGGCGGGGTGCCGTAGCCGCCGGGGGCCGGGGGCGGCGGAGTGGCCGGCTGCTTGCCGTACGGGTCGGCGGGCGGCGGCGTCGGGGCACCGAAACCGCCGGGGGGCGGGTCCTGGGGGGCGCCGAAACCACCGGGCGGCGGGTCCTGGGGGGCGCCGAACCCGCCCTGCGGCGGGTCGTTGGGCGGCTGGGGCGGCTGCGTCATGGCGTTGCGTACCTCTGGGGAAGGGAGTCGGTCGGTGGGCCGGAGCCGGGCGCGGACGGGTCTGCCACCGTCCGCGGCCCGGCGGTGTTCCTGCGGGCGCTGTGGGGAGCGGTTACTTGCCGAAGGCCATCATGGTCTTCGTCTCCAGCTCCGCCTCGTCGTTGGTCGCGCTGACACGTCCGCTGATGATGAACGAGCGGCCGCCCGCATACCGGACCCTCTCGCTCCAGAACGAGTTCTCGATCTCCGAAGTGGAGGCCGGGTGCTGGAGCAGCATCTTCGGGGTGCCGCCGGAGGGTGTCAGAGAGGCGATGCCGCCGCCCTTGCCGTAGCCGGCGTCCACGTAGAGGAACACGCTGCCACCCTCCGTCCGCAGTGGCTTCATGGTCTGCCCGGCCGGGGCCTTCGCCTTCCACTTCGTCTTGCCGGTGTTCAGGTCGAAGGCGACGACCTGGTTGGTGCGGGCGGATCCGCTGGTGTCGTCCTCCGTCCGCATGTAGAGCGTGTTGGCGTCGGCGGCGACACCGTCACAGCCGTCGACAGGCTTCCCGAAGATGGCGAAGGCGTTGCCGCAGGTCATCGGGAACTTGTCACCCTTGTCGCTGATGACCTGGGAGCGGAGCGTGCCGTTGTCCCGGAGCGCGAGGATGCTCCACTTCTTGTCCTTGCTGCTGGAGCCCTTGGTCAGCGACACGACGAGGGGGCTCACCGAGTAGACGTTGTCGACCTCCCAGCCGCGGGCCGGCTTGTAGGTCCACTTCGGCTTGCCGGTCCCCGGGTCGATCTCCTCGATCTCGTGCTGCGGGTTGTACGGGTCATCGGTCCGGCAGTTGGTGGCGGCGATCAGCTTGGCGCCGCCCGCGAAGGCGAACGGCTGGCAGATGCCGTCGCGCTTGCCGAACAGTTCCTTGCCGTCGCTGACCTGGTAGGCGTTGGAGCTGCCGGTGCGGCCGACCGTCACGGTGTTGCCGCTGATGGCGAGGGAGAGGTCCGACATCAGGTCGAAGAGCCCGCTCTTCTTGACCTCCTTCTTCCACCCCGCCTTCCCCGTGGTGAGGTCGATCAGCTGGAGGGTGGAGCAGTCGGCCTTGTCGGTCGTGCCGTTCTTCACCGCGATGACGATCTTGCCGTCCGTGGTGGTCTGCTGCGGCGCGGAGCAGATGTCCGCGGGCAGCTTCAGCGTCCACGCCTGCTTGCCGTCGGCCACCGAGTAGCCGGAGACCGTGCGGTACATACCCTTGACGATGGTGTCGCCGACGATCCACGGGCCGTACACGTCCGCGCCGTTGCGCGGCAGGTCGACGTCGTTCTTCTGGAGCCAGAGGACCTTCGCCTCGCCGGGCTTGCGTCCGCCGTTGAGGTCGTCGCCGCCTTCACGACCGGTGCCGTTGCCGTCGCCCTCGTCGACGGACGGCGAGGTGGACGGCTTCAGGGCCTCTTCGCTCTTCTTCGCGACGGGCTTCTTGTCGTCGTCGTCCCCGCCCGACAGCAGGAAGACGCCGCCGCCGACGACCAGGAGCGCGGCGACCGCGGCACCGATGATCACGGCGGGCTTGCCCTTGAAGGGGTTCTTGCCGCCGGGAGCCGCCGGGACCGGTGCACCGGGGTACTGCTGCTGCGGATATCCGGGACCCGGCTGCTGCGGCTGGCCGTACGGGCCCGGCTGCTGGCCGTAGGGGCCGGGCTGCTGGGCGTACGGACCCGGCTGCTGCTGGCCGTACGGGCCGGGCTGCTGCTGGCCGTAGGGCCCGGGCTGCTGGGCGTACGGACCGGGCTGCTGCGGGTAGCCGTAGCCGGCCTGCGGCGGCTGGCCCGGCTGCTGCGGATAGCCGTAACCCGGCTGGGCGGCCGGCGCCTGGGGCGGCTGCGCGGGCGGAGGTGTCTGCGGCGGGCCCTGGGGCGGCTGAGGAACTCCGTGCGGCGGCTCCTGCGGAGCGCCGAAGCCTCCCTGCGGCGGTTGCTGGCTGGGCGGCTGGGTCATCAGCACGTCCCCCTTCATGCGGTCCGGTGCCCGGTCCGGACTCCCCCGCGATCGCGCCGGAACCGCAGGAGTCCGCGAAGACCCCCGAATTGCCGGCGAAATGGAGCGAATCGGGCATGGATCCCGCAGTGTTACGTCAGTCGGGCGGGGCTTCTTTCTACCACCCGGCCCGTCACCGCAGCCGGTTCGGTCCACCCCTGTGCCCAAGGGAGAACCGCCCCGTGATGCCGCCGTTACGCCTAAAGGCACGTCAGTTGCCGAACGCCGCGATGGATCGCTGCTCTATCTCGTCGTCGTCCGTGCCGCTGATCCTCGAATGCGTCAGGAAACTGCGCCCGTTGACGTAGAAGATGTGCGGTCCGAAGAAGGCGCGCTCGATGCTCGATGCCGCCGCCGGGTGTTGCAGCACCACATCCCAGTCACCGCCGGTGGACGGCACGGAGGCGATGCCACCGCCCTTGTTCTTGGCCGCCGCGAGATACATCAGCAGCTTGTCGCCCTCCGTCCGCAGTGGGGTGAGGGGCTGGTCGGCCGGGGAGGTGACCGACCACTTGTACTTGCCGGTGGACAGGTCGAAGGCGGCGACCTTGTTCGCCGTACCCACCTTGATGTCGACGGCGTCGGTCGCCATGTAGAAGGTGTTGGCGCCGGCGGCCACCCCGACGCAGCTGTCGAGATTGGACCCCCGGCTCCGCTGGTCCTTGTCGCACTTGGGCGCGTAGTTGCCCGGTCCGCCGGAGAGCTGGGAGCGGTAGGTGCCGTTGGCGTTGAGCACCAGGATCGCCCACTTCTTCTCGCCCTTGAGTGAGATCACCGGGGGGTCGGCGGAGTAGATCTGCGCGACCTGCCAGCCCTTCTTGACCTTGTACGTCCACCGCACCTTGCCGGTGGCGGGATCGATCCGCTGCACCAGGTGTTCCTTGTGGTCGTCCGCCGCGGTCTGGCAGCTCGCCGCCGCGATCCCCACGGGGCCGCTGGCGAAGCCGAACGGCTGGCAGTTGCCGGGCAGTTTCCCGAACTGGACCTTGCCGTCGCTGACCCGGAAGGCGTCGGTCCTGCTGGTGCGCCCCACGGTCACGGTGTCGCCGTTGATCGCCATTGCGAGGTCGGACAGTCCGTCCCAGGCGCCGTCGCGGACGTACGCCTTGCGCCAGCCGGCCCTGCCCGTGGTGAGGTCGACCATCTGCAGGTTGTCGCAGGCCGCGTCGGTCGCGGTGCTGTGTTCGATGCCCAGGACGAGCTTGCCGTCGGCGGTGGGCAGGGTGGGCGCGGCGCACGCGTTGGCGGGCAGCCGCAGGCTCCACTTGAGCGAGCCGTCGGCGATCGAGTAGCCCGTGACGGTGTGGTACATCGCCGTGACGACGGTGTCGCCGGCGAACCACGGGCCGTACACGTCCTCGCCGAGCTCCGGGAGGTCGACGCCGGCCTTCTGGAGCCAGAGGAGCTTCGACTCCCCCGGCTTGCGCTGCGCGTTGACGGCGGCGGTCTCGGCAGCGGGACTGATCGTTTCTTCGCCCTTGCCGTTCCCGTTCCCGCCGGTCGGGGAGGGGGAGGGCGCCGGGGGCGCGGAGCTGTGGCCGCCGCCCTTCGCGGCGGGTTCGTCCTCGTCACCGGTGGCGAGCCAGATGCCGCCGCCCGCGAGGAGCGCCACCGCGAGCAGCCCGCCGATGAGTATCCCCGCCCGGCCGCGGAACCGGCCGCCGCCGGAGGGCCCGCCGGGCGGCGGGGGCTGCGACGGGTAGCCGTACCCAGGCTGTTGCTGCTGTTGCTGCGGCGGGTAGCCGTAACCGAAGCCCGGCGTCGGCTGGTTGCCGTAGGGGCCGGGCTGATTGCCGTACGGACCCGGCTGATTGCCGTACGGACCGGGCTGCTGCCCGTACGGACCGGCCGGCTGCGGCGGGGCGGCCGGGGGCGGATACGAACCGGGCGGCGGGTCGTAAGGAGCTCCGAACCCGCCCTGCGGCGGCGGCTGCTGTCCGGGCGGCTGACTCATCGGCCCGATCCCCTGTTCCGTTGTCGTTCCGTCGGTGCCTGTGGTGCGAGCGACGCGGTCCCGCCCTCACGCACCTCACGCCGGACGGGACTTCTTTTTACCACCCGTCCCACAGACCACACCGGCCACACCGGTCACAGCAGTTGTACCGGCCACGCGGCGGAGCCTCGGCGACCGGTCAGGCGTCCTCGGCCAGTTCGAGCCAGCGCATCTCCAGCACATCGCGTTCCGCGACGAGTTCGCGCAGTTCGGCGTCGAGCTTCGCGACCTTCTCGAAGTCCGTGGCGTTGTCGGCGATCTGGGCGTGCAGCGTCGTCTCACGGGTCGACATCTTCTCGAGCTGGCGCTCCACCTTCTGGAGTTCCTTCTTGGCCGCGCGTGCCTCCTGCGGCGAGACGGCCGGTGCCTGGGCGGCCTGGGCGACCGAGGCGGGTGCGGCGGAGGGCGTGGCCGAGGCGGCCATCTGCAGCCTTCGCTCCAGGTACTCGTCGATGCCGCGGGGCAGCATCCGCAGCGACTTGTCACCCAGGAGCGCCAGCACCCGGTCCGTGGTCCGCTCGATGAAGAACCGGTCGTGGGAGATCACGATCATCGACCCGGGCCAGCCGTCGAGGAGGTCCTCCAGCTGGGTCAGTGTCTCGATGTCGAGGTCGTTGGTGGGCTCGTCGAGGAAGAGGACGTTGGGCTCGTCCATCAGCAGCCGCAGGATCTGCAGCCGGCGCCGCTCACCGCCCGACAGGTCGCCAACGGGGGTCCACTGCTTCTCCTTCGAGAAACCGAACTGCTCGCAGAGCTGGCCCGCGGTCATCTCCCGGCCCTTGCCGAGGTCGACGCGGTCGCGCACCTGCTGCACGGCCTCCAGAACCCGGAGGTTCGGGTTGAGCTCCGCGACCTCCTGGGAGAGGTAGGCCAGCTTGACGGTCTTGCCGACGACGATCTTCCCGGCCGCGGGCTGCGCCTCGCCCTGGGTGCGGGCCGCCTGCTCCAGCGCCCGCAGCAGCGAGGTCTTGCCCGCGCCGTTGACCCCGACCAGGCCGATCCGGTCGCCGGGGCCGAGCTGCCAGGTGAGGTGCGTGAGCAGCGTCTTGGGGCCGGCCTGGACCGTCACGTCCTCCAGCTCGAAGACGGTCTTGCCGAGCCGGGCGTTGGCGAACTTCATCAGCGCGCTGGTGTCGCGCGGGGGCGGCACGTCGGCGATCAGCTCGTTGGCCGCCTCGATGCGGTAGCGCGGCTTGGAGGTGCGGGCGGGGGCGCCGCGCCGCAGCCAGGCCAGCTCCTTGCGCATCAGGTTCTGCCGCTTGCCCTCTTCGGTGGCGGCGATCCGCTCGCGTTCGGCCCGGGCGAAGACGTAGTCGCTGTAGCCGCCCTCGTACTCGTGGACCGTGCCGCGCTGGACGTCCCACATGCGGGTGCAGACCTGGTCCAGGAACCACCGGTCGTGGGTGACGCAGACCAGTGCGGAGCGGCGGGCGCGCAGGTGCCCGGCCAGCCAGGCGATGCCCTCGACGTCGAGGTGGTTGGTCGGCTCGTCGAGGACGATCAGGTCCTGCTCGGCGATGAGGAGCTTCGCCAGCGCGATCCGGCGGCGCTCGCCACCGGAGAGCGGGGCGATGACGGTGTCCAGGCCGTGCTCGAAGCCGGCCAGGGCGAGTCCGCCGAAGAGTCCGGTCAGTACGTCACGGATCTTGGCGCTGCCCGCCCACTCGTGGTCGGCGAGATCGCCGATGACCTCGTGGCGGATGGTGGCCTTCGGGTCGAGCGAATCGTGCTGGGTCAGGACACCGAGGCGCAGCCCGCCGTTGTGGGTGACCCGGCCGGTGTCCGCCTCCTCCAGCTTGGCGAGCATCCGGATGAGGGTCGTCTTGCCGTCCCCGTTACGGCCGACGACACCGATCCGGTCCCCCTCGGACACGCCGAGGGACACACCGTCGAGCAGTGCACGGGTGCCGTACACCTTGCTGACCTGCTCGACATTGACGAGGTTGACGGCCACGAACGCTCCAGCTAGAAGGAGAACACTGAACCTTCAGCGTAGTCGCCGCGGCGCCGGTCTCCTGACGAGCGCCCGCTCACCTGTACGGGCCGGTGCCGGGCACGGCGTTCTCGTCTACACCCCCCGTGCGGTACCTTGCCCGAATTGATCAAGGCCCGGGGCCCGTCCCCGGGTGACCCGGGGTGGGGAACTTCATGACACGACGTACGGTCCGCGCACTGGCGCCCGTCCTCCTGCTGGCAGCCGCGGCGCTGACCGGCTGCTCGTCGGAGGCCGACGACGCGACGAAGGTGGACACGAAGCCGGGCGGCGCCACGGCGAAGAGGACGGCCAAGGCGACGACGGACCCGTCCGCTGCCAAGGGCGGCACGGTCGGGGGCCCCGGCTCCGTGTGCAAGCTGCCCGTCGTCCTCGACACGGCGCAGCACTGGACAGCGGAGTCCGTGGTCGCCGCCGAGCCGGGCTCGGACTTCGCCGAGCTGGGCGTCCAGGGCCCGGTCACCCTGGCCTGCGAGATCGACGCGAAGCCCGCCGGGCACATCGGGTTCCTCCGGGTGTGGCAGGGCGACGACAAGGGGAGCACGGCGCGCCAGGCCCTGGAAGGCTTCGTGAAGGCCGACACCGGGTCATCGAAGATCACGTACACGCAGACCACGGTCGGCGAGCTGTCCGTGACCGAGGCCCGCTACACCATCTACAGCGAGCTCCTGGACGAGACACGCCTGAACCGGGCCTTCGCCGTCGCCACCCCGGACGGGCCGGTCGTGGTGCATCTGGGCGGGCTGGACGCGCACGAGCACAAGTCCATGCTGCCGGCCTTCGAGCTGGCGAAGCGGAGCGTGCGGCTCGGCTGAGGCGGGGGCGTACGGGTGTCGCCGTTGCCCCACTCGACCGCTGTACGCACACTTATCCGTACGTACAGCATCCTGTACGCCACCGAGGAGGCAGCCGTGCGGACGATGACCTACACCGAATCGCGGGCCAAGTACGCCGAGACCCTCAGCGCGGTCGTCGACGACCGCGAAGAGGTCATAGTTACGCGTGCCGGGCACGAGCCCGTGGTGATCGTGGCGCTCGACGAGTACGAGGCCATGAAGGAGACGGCCTACCTGTACCGGAGCCCCGAGAACGCACGTCGCGTGCTGGCTGCGATCGATGATCTCGAGAACGGTGGCGGCTCGGTCCGGGAGCTCGTCGAATGAAACTCGTCTGGCACGAGACCGCGTGGGCGGACTACGTGTGGTGGCAGGCCCAGGACCGGAAGATTTTCAAGCGGATCAACGCCCTGCTCCTGGACATCACCCGCAAAGGGAACGAGGGCATCGGGAAGCCGGAACCTCTGCGGCACGCGTTCCACGGGTACTGGTCCCGAAGGATCAGCGACGAACACCGCCTCGTCTACCGCGTGACCGAGGACGAGGTACGCATCGCCTCCTTCCGCTACCACTACGGCCGCTGAACCGTCGCTCCCGGCGCCGGGGACGACGCGATCCGGGCGGTGCGGCAGGTCCCCGACGCGGTCAGCGCGTCGGCGATCGCGCGGGCCGATGCCTCGTCCTCGGTGAGGAACGCGGTGGTCGGCCCGGAGCCCGAGACCAGGGCGGCCCGTGCGCCCGCGACGGTGCCCGCGGCCAGGGTGCGGGCCAGCGAGGGCCGGAGCGACAGCGCCGGGGCCTGCAGGTCGTTGCTGAGGGCTCCGGCGAGGGCGTCGGTGTCGCCGGACCGCAGGGCGTCCAGGAGCGTGGGCGACACGACGGGGTCGGGCACCGGGGTGCCTGCCGTAAGGCGGTCGAACTCGCTGTAGACCGCCGGGGTGGAGAGGCCGCCGTCGGCGACCGCGAAGACCCAGTGGAAGGTGCCGCCCACCTCGACGGGGGTGAGCCGCTCCCCGCGGCCGACGCCGAGGGCCGCCCCGCCGACGAGGCTGAACGGCACGTCGCTGCCCAGCTCGGCGCAGATCTCGAGGAGCTCCTCGCGGGTGGCGCCGGTGGACCAGAGCGCGTCGCAGGCCAGTAGCGCACCGGCCGCGTCCGCGCTGCCGCCCGCCATGCCGCCGGCGACGGGGATGTCCTTGGCGATGTGGATGTGGACGTCCGGGGCGATGCCGTGACGCCCGGCCAGCGCGGTCGCGGCGCGGGCGGCGAGGTTGGAGGCGTCCAGCGGCACCTGGCCGGCGTCCGGGCCCGAGCAGGTGACGCGCAGCGCGTCGGCCGGGGTGACGGTGACCTCGTCGTACAGGCCGACGGCGAGGAAGACGTTGGCGAGGTCGTGGAAGCCGTCGGGGCGCGCGGGGCCGACCGCGAGCTGGACGTTGACCTTGGCGGGTACCCGGACGGTGACGCTCTGGCTCATGCGGTGGGCTCCGGCTTGTTCTCGGCGATGGCGGCGAACTCCTCGACGGTGAGGGCCTCGCCGCGGGCCTGCGGCGAGATGCCGGCCGCGACCAGGGCCGCTTCGGCGGCGGGCGCGGAGCCCGCCCAGCCGGCCAGGGCCGCGCGCAGCGTCTTGCGGCGCTGGGCGAAGGCGGCGTCGACGACCGCGAAGACCTCGGCCTTGCTCGCCGTCGTGGCGACGGGCTCGGTCCTGCGCACCAGCGACACGAGCCCCGAGTCGACGTTCGGCGCGGGCCAGAAGACCTTGCGGCCGATGGAGCCGGCGCGCTTGACGTCGGTGTACCAGTTGGCCTTCACCGACGGCACGCCGTAGACCTTGTTGCCGGGCCTGGCGGCCAGCCGGTCGGCGACCTCGGCCTGCACCATGACCAGGGTCCGCTCGATGCTGGGGAAGCGGTCGAGCATGGTGAGCAGCACGGGCACCGCGACGTTGTACGGGAGGTTGGCGACCAGTGCGGTCGGCGGCGGCCCCGGCAGTTCCCGTACGAGCATCGCGTCCGAGTGGACGAGGGTGAACCGGTCGACGCGCTGCGGCATCCGGGCGGCGACGGTGGCCGGCAGGGCGCCCGCCAGCACGTCGTCGATCTCGACGGCGACGACGCGGTCGGCCGCCTCCAGCAGCGCCAGGGTCAGCGAGCCCAGACCGGGGCCGACCTCCACCACCACGTCGTCCGGGCGGACCTCCGCGGTGCGCACGATCCGGCGGACCGTGTTGGCGTCGATGACGAAGTTCTGGCCGCGCTGCTTCGTGGGGCGTACGCCCAGCGTCGCGGCCAGCTCGCGGATGTCTGCGGGGCCCAGGAGGGCGTCGGGCTCTGTGGTGCTCACCCGTTAAGCCTACGGCCGCCGGGCGGCCGCGGGGCCCGCCCCCCGGGGCCCGGTGCCGGCCTTCACGACCCGGCTGACCGGTTCCTCCAGGACCTCCGTGGCCAGTACCCGGGGTTTCTGCCGGACGCCGTTGACGGTCCGCACGGCGTACATCACGCGGCGCGATCCGTCGCGCCCCTCGCGCTCGACCACCTCCGTGCCGGCGGGCAGGTTCCCGTCCCCGGTCCGTTCGACGGCGTACGGCAGCAGCTCCTCGCGCACGACCCTGGTGGTCGCGATCCGGAGTACGGAGACGGTCTGGCCCTCGCGCGGGAAGCTGTCCGGGGCCACGGACGTGGTGTCCTCGCCGTGCAGGACGACGCCGGCCCGGGCGACGGCCTCGCGGACGGTGGCGGCGTTGGTGCGGACGGTGTGTTCGCGGCCGTCGGCCATGACGGTGACGGTGCGTTCGGTGCGCACGTCGAGGGTGAGTCCGGTACGGCCGATGGGCGCGGCACGGGACACGGAGAGGTAGGCGCCGTCGGCCGGTACGCCCAGCCGGCGCAGGGCGGCGCCGACGGTGGGCTCGGAGGTCCAGACCCTGCGCCGCACCCCGTCGAGCGTGAGCGTCACCGGGCGCGGGCCGCCGACGGTGATCACGTCGCCGTCGCCGAGGCGGGTGCCGGGGGCCGGTGAGACCGCCGCGGTGCCGGCGTCGATGCCCTCTTCGGCGAGGAGTTCGCCCACGTCGTCGGCGAAGGTGTGCAGGGTGCGGGGCTCTCCGTCGACGTCCAGCGTCACCGCCTTGTCCTCGGCGACGAACGCGGTCGTCCCGCCCGCCAGGACCGCCACCACGAGGGCCTGCGGCACCAGGCGGCGCAACTGCTCGGGCCCGGTGGACGCCCGCCGCCGGGTGCCCCGCCGCGCTCCGGCCCTGCCGCCGGAGGCCGGCACGGTGAGGGCGGTGACGGTGGGGGCCTGGGCGAGGCGCCCCGCGCCGCCGGTCGCGGCCTCGGTCCGTCCCGCCGGTACGTCGACGACGGTCGGCGTGGGCCGGGGCCACGCGGCGAGCGTCAGCTCCTCGTGCGGCGGTACGGGGGACGGGCCCGGGACGACGACGGTGACGGGCCCGCGCGGACGGGTCGCCGCCGTACGTCCTCTGCCGCGTGCGGCACGGTGACTGCCCTGCGAATTGCTCACGACGCTCGCTCCAGAAGATCCGTACCGGCCGGCTCACCCTTGGCGCCCGGGACGATAGCGGAGGCGGCGTCACTCTCCAAGGCGGCGCGACTACACAGCGTCGCCGGGCACGGGCCGGGACGGGTCAGTAATCGAAGGCGCGTGCCGTGTTGTCCGCGATCACCGACGCCAGGGTGTCCTCGTCGACGCCCTTGACCACCGCCATGGCGCGCAGCGTGACCGGAATCAGGTACGGCGCGTTAGGCCGTCCGCGGTACGGGACGGGGGTGAGGAAGGGCGCGTCCGTCTCGACCAGGACCAGTTCCATCGGCGCCACGGCCAGCGCGTCGCGCAGCGGCTGGGCGTTCTTGAACGTCATGTTGCCCGCGAAGGACATGAAGTACCCGGCGTCCGCGCAGAGGCGGGCCATGTCGGCGTCGCCGGAGTAGCAGTGGAAGACGGTCCGCTCGGGGGCGCCCGCGTCGGCCAGGACGCGCAGCACGTCGGCGTGCGCCTCGCGGTCGTGGATGACGAGTGCTTTGCCGTGCCGTTTGGCGATCTCGATGTGGGCACGGAAGGACTCCTCCTGGGCGGCCATGCCCTCGGGGCCGGTGCGGAAGTAGTCGAGTCCCGTCTCGCCGACGGCGCGTACGTGCTCCAGTGCGGCCAGTGCGTCGATCTCGGCGAGCGCCTCGTGGAGCGCTGCGGCTCCGCCGCCCTCGCGCGCGCCCTGCCGCGCCGAGTTCTCCGGGTCCCCGTGCACGATCCGCGGGGCCTCGTTGGGGTGCAGCGCCACGGCCGCGTACACACTGGCGTGCGCGGCGGCGGTCTCGGCCGCCCAGTGCGAGCCCTTCACGTCGCAGCCCACCTGGATCAGGGTCGTCACGTTCACCGCGGCGGCCCTGGCCAGGGCCTCCTCGACGGTGCCGTCCTGCATGTCCAGGTGGGTGTGCGCATCGGCGACCGGCACCCGGAGGGGCTCGGGCAGCGGCGGGGCTTCGGTACGGCTCATGGCCACGATCGTACGAGGACCGTGGCCGGTGACGTCACCGTGCGGGTCTCACCGGGCGGGCGTCACCTGCGGTGGAAGGGGTGGAGCAGGTCGGAGAGGTGCCAGTGGTGGCCGCTCGTCGGCGCGGCGGTGGCGGCCACGCGCTCGCCCTGAGGCGGCTCGACGGGCCGCAGCGGCCCGGCGGGTGCCTGCACCTGGTCCTGGCTTCCCCGGCCGTAACCCTGGCCCTGGTTCTGGAGCAGCTGCTGCACGGTCGAGACGCGGCCGGCCCGCATGATCCGTACGACGTGCCCGCCGCAGTTCGTGCACGTCGGGGTGGAGAGCGGCGACGGCACGCGTTCGCCATCGGCCTTGTAGACGACGAATGCGTGGTTGGAGGCGTCGACGTGGTGCTCTATTTCGTAGGCCTGTTCCCAGCCGTATCCGCACCTCATGCACGCGAAGGCATACGCCTCGTGCACGGTGGTTGCTGCGATGTCGCTCATGCCTGCTCCTCTTGTCCGCCGGACAAGCACTCCGGAGAATGCGTCCTGGATCCAGTGGACGCCTTTACCGGCGGGAGCGCACCGGCCCCTGTCGAGTGTTGGAGCGGTTTTGGCCTTCTCGTGGCAAAAGGGCCCGGAACACGGCTCTCGCTTTGCCTTTCAGAGTAGTCCTTTGACGTCCGCCGGGCCGGTCCGAGCCGCATTCTTTGCCGCGACGACCGCGTCGAACACCTCGCGTTTGGGAAGCCCCGCCGCCGCGGCGACGGCGGCGATCGCCTCCTTGCGCCGCTCCCCCGCCTCCTCGCGCACCCGCACCCTGCGCACCAGCTCCTCGGCGTCGAGTTCCTCGGCCCCGGAGTCGGCCGCGCCCTCGACGACGACGGTGATCTCGCCGCGTACGCCCTCGGCCGCCCAGACGGCGAGCTCGCCCAGCGGGCCGCGCTTCACTTCCTCGTACGTCTTGGTCAGCTCGCGGCACACCGCGGCGCGCCGCTCGGCTCCGAAGACCTCGGCCATCGCGGCGAGGGTGTCGTCGAGCCGGTGCGGGGCCTCGAAGAAGACCATCGTGCGGCGCTCGTCGGCGACCTCCCGGAGCTTGCCGAGGCGCTCACCGGCCTTGCGCGGCAGGAAGCCCTCGAAGCAGAACCGGTCCACCGGCAGCGCGGACAGCGCGAGCGCGGTGAGCACCGCCGACGGGCCCGGCACCGCCGTGACCTTGATGTCCTTCTCCACGGCCGCGGCGACCAGCCGGTAGCCGGGGTCGGAAACGGACGGCATCCCGGCGTCCGTCACCAGCAGCACACGGGCGCCGCCCAGCAGCGCCTCGACGAGTTCGGGCGTACGGGCGGACTCGTTGCCCTCGAAGTAGGAGACGACACGCCCCGTCGTGTGGATGCCCAGCGCCTGGGTCAGCCGGCGCAGCCGGCGGGTGTCCTCCGCGGCGACGACGTCGGCCGTCTCCAGTTCGGCGGCGAGGCGTGGCGGGGCGTCCGCCACGTCGCCGATGGGGGTCCCTGCGAGTACCAGCGTTCCAGTCGATCCAGTCACAACGTCCATCCTCCCAGCACGGGCGACGCCACTCGCACAGACGCGTTCCCTACGATGGCGCGGTGACGAGTACTGCGCCCGAAGCCCGGCAGGGCCAAGACGCCGGGGAAGAGCACGGCCCGCAGCCGACTTCCTGGCAGCAGCGGCTGCGCCGCTTCGGCCATTTCCCGCGCCCCGGTATCGGGCTGCGGGAGCGGCTGGTTCCGCCGTACACCCGCCCCGGGGGGCAGTTCTGGGCGGTGCTCGGGGTGCCCCCGCTGCTCGCGGACCGGCTGGTGCGCTGGTCGGCGTGGGGCGGTCCGCTGCTGGTGGCGGCCGTCGCCGGGGTGCTGCGGTTCTGGAAGCTGGGCACCCCGCACGCGGTGATATTCGATGAGACGTACTACGCCAAGGACTCCTGGGCGCTCGTCAAGCAGGGCTACGAGGGCTCGTGGCCCAAGGACGTCGACAAGCTGATCCTCAACGATCCCTCGCAGGTGCCGGTCCCGACCGATCCCGGTTATGTGGTGCACCCGCCGGTCGGCAAATGGATCATCGGCATCGGTGAGCAGCTCTTCGGGTTCACGCCGTTCGGCTGGCGGTTCATGGTGGCCGTGCTCGGCACCCTGTCGGTGCTGATGCTGTGCCGGATCGGCCGCAGGCTGTTCCGCTCGACGTTCCTGGGCTGTCTGGCGGGCGGGCTGCTCGCGGTGGACGGGCTGCACTTCGTGATGAGCCGGACCGCGCTGCTCGACCTGGTGCTGATGTTCTTCGTGCTGGCCTCGTTCGGCTGTCTGCTGGCCGACCGGGACTGGGCGAGGCGCAGGCTCGCCGCCGCGCTGCCGGTCGGCGAGGACGGTGTGCTGCGGCCGGACGCCGGGGTCGCGGAGGGGCTGCGGCTGGGCTGGCGGCCGTGGCGGATCGCGGCCGGGATCTCGCTGGGGCTGGCCTTCGCGACGAAGTGGAACGGGCTGTACATCATGGTCGCCTTCGGCCTGATGACGGTCCTGTGGGATGTGGGCGCGCGGCGGACGGCGGGCGCGGTGCAGCCGTACAAGGCGGTGCTGAAGCGGGATCTGCTGCCGGCGTTCGTCTCCACGGTGCCGGTCGCCATCCTCACGTACCTCGCCTCGTGGACCGGCTGGATCATCCACAACGACCCCGACCGGCACGGCTACTACCGGGACTGGGCGGCGACCGACGGCAAGGGCGGCAGCTGGACCTGGCTGCCGGACTGGCTGCGCAGCCTGTGGCACTACGAGAACCAGGTCTACGAGTTCCATGTGAACCTGACGTCCGGCCACACCTACCAGTCCAATCCCTGGAGCTGGATCGTGCTGGGCCGGCCCGTCTCGTACTTCTACGAGGACCAGAACGGCTGCGTCCAGTCGTCGACGGGCAAGTGCGCGCGCGAGGTCCTGGCGATCGGCACGCCCCTGCTGTGGTGGGCGGCGTGCTTCGCCCTGCTGTACGTGCTGTGGCGCTGGTTCTTCCGCCGCGACTGGCGGGCGGGCGCGATCGCGTGCGGGGTGGCGGCGGGATGGGTGCCGTGGTTCCTGTACCAGGAACGCACCATTTTCCTTTTCTACGCGGTCGTGTTCGTGCCGTTCCTCTGTCTCGCGGTCGCGATGATGATCGGCGCGATGCTGGGCCCTGCGGCGGGGGCCGGGACGAAACACGAACTGGGTCTGGCGAAGGGTGATCCTTCGGGTGAACGGCGCCGGACCGTGGGGGCCGTCGCGGCCGGTGTGCTGGTCCTTCTGATCGTGTGGAATTTCATCTATTTCTGGCCGCTCTATACCGGGACCCCGATTCCGGAGGATTCCTGGCGGGATCGCATGTGGCTGGATACCTGGATTTGACCGATCTGTTCGGTGGCCTATGCACCGGTCTGATCACCGGTCTCTTCGCACCGGACCGGATCGCATTCCGATAACAACACCCCCCGCTGTCACGGCAGTCCCGTAAAGTGCCGGGAAAAGCCCCCTTGAACACGTTCAAGGGGGACTCCTGGGGAGGGGGACTGCAGGGATGCGCAGTGGAGCGAAGGTAGCCGTGGTCGGCGGGGTGTTCGCGGTGGTGCTGGGCGGGGTGGGATACGGCGCGTACAACATCCTGGACGGGCTTGGGGACAGCGGTGTCGGGGGCGGCACGGACAGCAAGGCCACCACGGCCGAGGTGAAGACGGGTCCGGTCACGAAGGACGAGATAGCCGAGACGTCGGAGAAGTTCCTCGCCGCGTGGGCGAAGGGCGACGCGGCCGTCGCGGCGGAGCTCACGAACAACAAGGGCGACGCCGAACCGGCCCTGGCCGCGTACAGCGAATCCGCCCATGTCACCAAGGCAGTGATCACCCCGGGCCCGGCGACCGGCTCCAAGGTGCCGTACACGGTCAAGGCGACCGTCTCCTACGAGGGGAGGACGAAGGCCTGGTCGTACGCCTCCGAGCTCACCGTCGTACGCGGACTGACGACCGGTCACCCCCTGGTCGACTGGCTGCCCTCCGTCATCCACCCGGAACTGGACAAGGGCGAGTCGCTGGAGACCGGGGAGTCGAAGACCGCGTCGATCGAGGCGGTCGACCGCAAGGGCAACGTGCTCACCAAGGAGAAGTACCCGTCGCTTGGCGGCATCCTGGACGAGCTGCGCGCGAAGTACGGCGAGAAGGCCGGCGGCACCACGGGCATCGAGACGTGGATCAACAGCGCGAACGCCGACGGCGCGGACCAGACGCTGCTGACCCTGGTCAAGGGAAAGCCGGGCCGCGTCCCGACCACGCTGGACGCGGGGATCCAGGCGGCGGCGGAGAAGGCCGTGAAGAAGTACGACAAGTCGTCGGTGGCGGCCGTCGAGCCGTCGACCGGCGCGATCCGGGCCATCGCCAACAACCCGGCGGGCGGCTTCGAACCGGCCCGGTTCGCCACGGTGGCCCCCGGCTCGACGATGAAGATCGTGACGGCCGCGATGATCATCCAGAACGGACTGGGCAGCGCGAACGGGCCGGCCGAGTGCCCGTCCACGGTGCCCTGGGAGGGCCGGACCTTCCACAACCTGGACGATTTCTCGCTGCCGAACGCCACCCTGAAGCGAGCGTTCGCGAAGTCCTGCAACACCACGTTCATCAAGCCGGTCCTGCCTCTGGGCAGCGGCAAGCGGGACACGGCACTCGGCAACGAGGCCTCGCAGTACTTCGGAATCGGCCAGAACTGGCAGGCCGGGATCAAGACGTTCGACGGCTCGGTGCCGCCCTCCGAAGGGGCGGAGACCGCCGCGTCGTACATCGGCCAGGGCAAGATCCAGATGAACCCGCTGAACATGGCGTCCATCACCGCCACCGCTGTCAACGGCCAGTTCCTGCAGCCGTACATCGTCCCGAGGGACCTGGACAACCGGAAGTTCGCCACCGCGAGCCCGCTGCCGGGCGGGGTGTCGGCGCAGCTGAGGGAAATGCTGAAGTACACCGCCACGAGCCCGGAGGGCACCGCCACGCGCGCGATGGCGAGCGTGGGCGGCGACAAGGGCGGTAAGACCGGCTCGGCGGAGATCGGCGGTCAGGCCACGTCCGACAGCTGGTTCACCGGCTACAGCAACGACCTGGCGGCGGCGGCCCTCGTCCAGTCCGGCGGCCACGGCGGGGACGCGGCCGGTCCGGTGGTCGCGGAGGTCCTGCTCGCGGGCCCGTGACCGCGACCGCGCCATGACCGCCGGAACCCGATCGCACGCCCCGGGCGACGGCCGATAGCGTGCGGGGCATGAGCACTTCCGACGCCTCCGCCCCGACGGGCAACGAGACCTCCGCCGCCCACCCCCGATTCGCCGAGGCCCTGCGCGAGCTCGGTCTCGACGTCGAGATCCGCCGCTTCCCGGAGGCCACCCGCACCGCGGCCGAGGCCGCCGCCGCCCTCGGCTGCGAGCTCGGCGAGATCGTCAAGTCGCTGATCTTCGAGGCCGACGGGGTCCCGGTCCTGGTCCTGATGGACGGCGCCTCACGCGTCGATGTGGAGCTGGTACGTCAGGAGTTGGGCGCGGTGAAGGTGCGGCGCCCGGGCGCGGACGTGGTGCGGGAGGCCACCGGGTACGCGATCGGCGGGGTGCCGCCCTTCGGGCACCGCACCAGGACCCGGGTACTGGCCGACCGCGGGCTGCTCGCGCACGAGGTGGTGTGGGCGGCGGCGGGCACCCCGTACACGGTGTTCCCGCTCGACCCGAAGACGCTGATCGGGCACGCGGGCGGCACGGTGGTGGACGTCCGCGAGCAGACGGCGTGACCCCGCTCGTCGCGATAGCCGTCCTGACGGCCGCCTTCACGCACGCCGGCTGGAACGCCATCGCGCACGCGATCCACGACAAGCTGCTCTCCTTCACGCTCATCTCGGGAGGCGGTCTGCTGATCGGCGCGGCCGCCGCCTGCTTCGTACCGCTCCCGGCGGCCGACGCCTGGCCCTGCCTGTTCGTGTCCGCCGCCCTGCACGTGGCGTACATGCTGCTGCTGATGCGGTCGTTCACGCTGGGCGACTTCGGCCAGATGTATCCGATCGCCCGCGGCACGGCCCCCCTGGTCGTCACCGTCCTGGCCGCCGTCTTCGTGGGTGAGCACCCGGACGCGTGGGCCGCGGCGGGCGTCGCGGTAGCCTCGGCGGGGCTGGTGGGCCTGGCCCTGTGGGGCATCCGCGGCTCGGGGGAGCGCCCCCACTGGCCCGCCATCCTGGCCGCGCTCGCCACCGGCCTGGCGATCGCCGGCTACACGACGGTCGACGGCGTCGGGGTGCGCGCCTCGGGCAGCTCGCTCGGATACGTCGCCTGGCTGATGATCCTGGAGGGCATCGCGATCCCCCTCTACGCCCTGCACCGCCACCGCTCCACCCTGCCCGCCCGTCTCCGCCCCTACGCGGTACGCGGCCTGCTCGGCGCGGCCCTCTCGGTGACGGCGTACGGCCTCGTCCTGTGGGCCCAGACCCGCGCGGCCCTCGCCCCGGTCGCGGCGCTGCGCGAGTCGTCGATCATCGTGGGCGCGGCCATCGGGGCGGTGTTCTTCAAGGAACGCTTCGGCGCTCCGCGCATCGCGGCGGCGGGGCTGATGGTGGTGGGGATCGGGCTGATGCTGCATACGAGTTGAGCGGCGCGCAGGTCGTTGCGGGCGGGCCGGTTCTTCATGGTGGCGCAGCTTGTTGAGATGCTCGGAGCCACCCGGCCCGCGTCACAGCGCCGAACGCACCGCCCGCACCAGCGCCTGCGCGCGGGGGTCGGCCGTGACTCCCTTCTGCAGGCCGTTCGTCACATAGCCGAAGGCGATGCCCGATTCGGGGTCGGCGAAGCCCAGGGAGCCGCCGCGGCCCGGGTGGCCGAAGGAGCCCGGGGCGAGGAGCGGGGACGCCGGGCCGTGCAGCATGTAGCCGAGGCCGAAGCGGGTGCCCACGACCAGGACGCGGTCCGGGCCCGCCGACTCCTCGGTGCGGGCCAGGGTGAGGGTGGCGGGGGCGAACAGCCGGTGGCCGTCGACCGGGCCGATCATCGCGGCATAGCAGCGGGCCAGGCCGCGCGCGGTCGCGATGCCGTTGGACGCGGGGAGTTCGGCGGCCCGGTAGCCCGGGTCGTTCTCGTCGGGGAACGGGTCGATCGCGCCGAACGCCCGGCGGGTCAGCGAGTCCGGGTCGCGGTAGGCGTCGGCCACCGAGCGCTTGGGGCGCATGCGCAGGGCGCCGGAGCCGTCGCCCGCGGGCGCCTCGACCGGGCCGATCCGTCCCACCCGGTGGGCCTCGTCCGCCGGGATCCCGAACCAGAAGTCCAGGCCGAGCGGGCGGGCGATCTCCTCGGCGACCCAGCGGCCGATGGTCCGCCCGGTGACGCGCCGCACCAGCTCGCCCACCAGCCAGCTGTAGGTCTGCGCGTGGTAGCCGTGATCCGTGCCGGGCTCCCACTGGGGGCGCTGCGCGGCGACCGCCCGCGGCCCGCTCACCCCGTCGGCCGCCTCGTCCGGCGTGAGCGGCCGGTCCAGGGCCGGGATGCCGGCCCGGTGGGCGAGGAGGTGGCGGACGAGGACGCGTTCCTTGCCGTTCGCCTTGAACTCCGGCCAGTACGTGCCGACCGGGGCGTGCAGGTCGATCTGGCCGCGCTGGTGCAGCAGGAGCGGTACGGCGGCGGCGATGCCCTTGCCGGCCGAGCGGACGACCTGCACGGTGTCGACGGCCCACGGTTCGACGCCGTCGACGTCTCTCGTGCCGGCCCACAGATCGACGACCTTCTGCCCGTGCCGGTAGACGGTGACCGCTGCCCCTCGGTCGCCCCGCTGTTCGAAGTTACGGATGAAAGCATCCCGGACCGGTTCGAATCCGGGCGCCGCCGTACCCCGTACGTCCACGCCTGCTCCTGCGCTCCCGCTCATCCCCCCATGGTGCATTGCGCCGCAGGTCGGACGAGGGGCGGGTCACCCGATGTTCACCGTCACGGAACGCGGATCGTCACGGAACGCGAACCGTCACGGACCGCGGATCGAAGCCGAAGGGGAGTTCCAGACGGTGGGCCCGCATCAGATCCTCGTCGCACAGGAGGTCCTGCGTGCGGTCGTCGGCGGCGATGACGCCGTCGCTGAGGATGACGGCGCGGCCGCACAGCTCCAGGGCGTACGGCAGGTCGTGCGTCACCATCAGCACGGTGACGTCCAAGGACCGCAGGATGTCGGCGAGTTCGCGGCGGGAGGCCGGGTCCAGGTTGGAGGACGGCTCGTCCAGGACGAGGATCTCCGGCCGCATGGCGAGGACCGTGGCGACGGCGACGCGTCGGCGCTGGCCGAAGGAGAGGTGGTGCGGCGGCCGGGCCGCGTACTCCTCCATGCCGACCTGCCCCAGCGCCTCGGTAACGCGCTCCTCCAGCTCGGCGCCGCGCAGTCCGGCGGACGCCGGTCCGAAGGCGACGTCCTCGCGGACGGTCGGCATGAACAGCTGATCGTCGGGGTCCTGGAAGACGATGCCGACGCGGCGGCGGATCTCGGCGAGGTTCCGCTTCTCGACGGGGAGCCCGGCGACGCGGACACTGCCGGCGCCGGCGTCGAGGATGCCGTTGAGGTGCAGGACGAGGGTGGTCTTGCCGGCGCCGTTCGGGCCGAGCAGGGCGACGCGCTCGCCGCGCGCGACGGTCAGGTCGACGCCGAAGAGCGCCTGGTGGCCGTCGGGGTAGGCGTAGGCGAGACCGCTGACCTCCAGGGACGGCGGCGGTACGGAAGCGGCGGGGGGCTGGCTCATAGGGTCCATCCCAGCAGACACACGGCGAGGGCGAGCACGGGGAGTGCCGCTGCGTACGCCCACTGGGTCCGCGAGGCCGTCACCTCGTCGATGACGGGCATGGAGCCGGTGTAGCCGCGGCTGACCATCGCGAGGTGGACGCGCTCGCCGCGCTCGTACGACCGGATGAAGAGCGCGCCCGCCGACTTGCCGAGGACACCCCATTGCCGGATTCCGCGCGCCTCGAATCCGCGCGAGCGGCGGGCGATGGACATCCGGCGCATCTCGTCGGTGATCACATCGCCGTACCTGATCATGAACGAGGCGATCTGGACGAGCAGCGGCGGAAGCCTCAGCCGCTGGAGGCCGAGCAGCAGGGAGCGCAGCTCGGTGGTGGAGGCGAGGAGCACGGAGGCGGCGACGCCGAGGGTGCCCTTGGCGAGGACGTTCCAGGCGCCCCAGAGCCCGGGGACGCTGACGGAGAGCCCGAGGACCTGCGTCTGCCCGCCGGGCACGACGAACGGCATGAGCAGCGCGAACGCGACGAACGGCACCTCGATCAGCAGCCGCTTGAGGAGGAAGCCGGCCGGGACGCGGGCCGCGGCGGTGGCGCCCGCGATCAGCAGCGCGTACAGCCCGAAGGCCCACACCGCCTCGCGCGGGGTGGTGACGACGACCACGACGAAGCAGAAGACCGCGGCGAGCTTGCAGTGCGGCGGCAGATCGTGGACCGGCGAGTGCCCGTGCCGGTAGAGCTTGTGGGCGTGGCCCGCGCCCATGTCAGACCTTCTCTTCGGTACGGGAGGTGACAGCCGCGTCCTCGTCGTTCGTACGGCGACGGCGGCTGACCACGTAGAACGCACCGCTGCCGACGACGAGCGTGGCTCCCACCCCGATCGTTCCGGCCAGTCCGCCGGAGAGCCGGGCGTCGGAGACGTCCTTGACTCCGTAGTCGGCGAGCGGGGAGTCCTTGGCCGCGTGGTCCTTGGCCTCCTTGTCGATGCCCTGGTCGGTGGCGACCTTCTCCAGGCCGTCCGGGTTCGCGGAGGCGTAGAACGAGACGAAGCCGGCCAGGACGAGAGCGGTGACCAGTCCGGTGGCCCACAGGCCCCGGTTGGAGCGGTGGGCGGCGGCGACGGGCTCGCGGGCGGGCGCGGGGGCGTCGACGAGCTCACCGTCGATACGGAGCTTGAGCGGGGCGGTGAGCCCGCGGGCGCCGTGGACCAGGTCGGGGCGGACGGCGATGACGGCGCCGACGGTGAGCGCGGTGATCGCGGCCTCACCGAGGCCGATCAGGACGTGGACGCCCACCATCGCGGTGAAGACCTTGCCGATCGGGATGTCGGTCGTCCCGCCGATCCAGTACATCAGCGTGAAGGCGGCGGCAGCGGCCGGTACGGAGACGAGCGCGGCGACGAAGGACGCGGCGGTCATGGAGCGGCGGGTGCGCGGCAGCACGCCGACCAGGCCGCGGAAGAGGGCGTAGGCGACGACGGTGGTCACGACGCCCATGTCGAGCACGTTCACGCCGAGCGCGGTCAGCCCGCCGTCGGCGAAGAGGATGCCCTGCATCAGCAGGACGACGGATATGCAGAGGACCCCGGTGTACGGCCCGACCAGGATCGCGGCCAGCGCCCCGCCGAGCAGATGGCCGCTGGTGCCCGCCGCGACGGGGAAGTTCAGCATCTGCACGGCGAAGATGAAGGCGGCGACCAGCCCGGCCAGCGGCGCGGTGCGCTCATCGAGTTCACGCCTGGCCCCCTTCAGACTGACGGCCACCGCACCGGCGGCCACGACTCCGGCGACGGCGGACACGGGTGCGTTGATGAATCCGTCGGGTACATGCATGGAAAGGGCTCCGCTTCCTGCGTTTCTGCATTGCTGCGCGGGGTCGTGAACCTCCTCATGATAGGGCCTTGTTGCGAACCATTCGCAAGAGCGCGTCTTCCACAACTGCCAAGAGCTCACACAGTGCCCTTTTACGAAAATATGGGACATTAGATGACGAAGAACACGCATCACCAGGAGGAGCCGAGGCCCATGTCCCCCGTGATCACCGAACATGCCCGTGCCCGGCTCGTCACCGACGCCCGCGACCTGCCCGTCGTGCACGTGGAGCTGCGCTACGACCCCGCCGATGACTCGCACACGGTCCACATCGCTTTCCCCGGCGGCCCGGTGTGGGTCGTCGCCCGCGATCTGCTGGAGCGCGGGCTGCGCGCCCCCGTCGAGCACGACAGCCTGCGGATCTGGCCGTGCGGCCGGGCGCAGCTGGTCCTCGAACGCCACACGGCGGACGGCCTGGAGGTGGTGCAGTTCGACAGCGCGCCGCTGATCCGCTTCCTGCGCCGCACGCACCGCCGCGCCAGAACGGAGACCGCGCCCGCCTGATCCACGAGGACGCGAGGACCTGAGGACATGGCGAGAGCCCCCGTGCACAAGTGCACGGGGGCTCTCGTCGCCCCGGCCCCCCGTCCCCACAGGTAACCGGCGCTTCCGGGGCCGCGCTCCGCTCAGGCGCGGCCCCGGGGGTTCAGCGGCTCATCGGCCGGCTCGCCGGGTCGGCTTGCGCCCGCGCCCTAGCCGGCTCACGCCCGCCTCAGACGCGGGTCAGCTCGCGCTCGCCCGCGTCCGGACCGGCGTCGCCCGCGTCGTCGGCCGAGGTGGCGGCGAGTTGCTTGCGCAGGTTCTCGCCCTCGACGTCCACGTTGGGCAGCGCGCGGTCCAGCCAGCGCGGCAGCCACCAGGCACGCTTCCCGAGCAGCGCGAGGACCGCGGGCACGATGGCCATGCGGACGACGAACGCGTCGAAGAAGACGGCGATGGCGAGCGAGAAGCCGATCATCTTGATCATCGACTCGCTGGAGCCGATGAATCCGGAGAAGACCGCGATCATGATCACGGCCGCGGCCGTGACGACCCGGGCCCCGTGCTTGAAGCCGGTGACGACGGCCTGGCCGGGCGACTCGCCGTGGACGTGCGCCTCACGCATCCGGGTGACGAGGAAGACCTCGTAGTCCATCGCGAGACCGAAGACGACGCCCACCATGAAGATCGGCATCATCGACATGATCGGACCGGTCTGCTCGACCCCGAAGAGCGAGCCGAGCCAGCCCCACTGGAAGACCGCGACGACCGCGCCCAGGGCCGCGACGACCGAGAGCAGGAAGCCGAGCGCCGCCTTCAGCGGCACCAGCACCGACCGGAAGACCACCATCAGCAGCAGGAAGGCCAGGCCCACGACGAGCGCCAGGTACGGCAGCAGCGCGTCGTTCATCTTCTCCGAGAAGTCGATGTTCATCGCGGTGGCGCCGGTGACCAGGACCTCGGCGCCGGTGTCGGACTTGATGCCCGTGCCCGCGTCGCGGATCGCGTGGACCACGTTCTCCGTCTCGACGGAGCTCGGCCGGTCCTTGGGGACGACCGTGATCATCGCCGCGTCGCCGGCCTTGTTGAAGGTGGCCGGGCTGACGGCGACGACGCCCTTCAGTTCGGAGATCTCGTCGGTGACCTGCTTGGCGGCGGCCTTGCCGTCCGAGCTGTTCGCCGTGTCGACGACGACCATCAGCGGCCCGTTGAACCCGGGGCCGAAACCGTCCGACAGAAGGTCGTAGGCGCGACGCTGGGTGGTGCTGGTGGGCTGGGAGCCGTCGTCCGGCAGGCCCATCTCCAGCGACGCGGCCGGTACGGCGATGGTGCCCAGGCCGATGACACCGACCAGCAGCACCCACACCGGCTTGCGCAGCACGAACCGCGCCCAGCGGGTGCCCATGTTCGGCTTGGTCTCGGGCTTGTTCTCCGCCTGGGCGGCCTTGCGCGCCTTGCGTCCCAGGACCCGCTTGCCCACGAAGCCCAGCATGGCCGGGACGAGGGTGAGGGCGATGAGGACGGCGATCGCGACGGTGCCGGCCGCGGCGAAGCCCATCTTCGACAGCATCGGGATGTTGACGACGGCCAGGCCGACCAGGGCGATGACCACGGTGAGCCCGGCGAAGACGACCGCGGAGCCCGCGGTGCCGACGGCGCGTCCGACCGCTTCCTCGCGCTCCCTGCCCTCGGCCAGTTCGGCGCGGTAGCGGGAGACGATGAAGAGGGCGTAGTCGATGCCGACCGCGAGGCCGATCATCATCGCGAGGGTGGAGGTGGTCGAACCCAGGTCCAGCACATTGGCCAGCGCGGTGATCGACGAGACGCCGATACCGACACCGATCAGGGCGGTGAGCAGCGGCAGCCCCGCCGCGATGAGCGAGCCGAAGGTGATGACGAGCACCACGGCGGCCAGGGCGATGCCGATGATCTCGGTGGAGCCCGTCTCCGGCATCACCTGTAGCGCGTCACCGCCGATCTCCACGGTCATCCCGGTCTTCTGCGCGGACTCGCCCGCGTCCTCCAGGGCCTCCCGGGTGGCGTCGGTCAGCTCCATCGAGTTGACCTTGTAGGTCACCGAGACGTACGCGGTCGAGCCGTTCTTGGAGACGGCGTCGCCGGTGTACGGGTCGACGACCGAGGCGATCTGGTCCGAGCCGGACTTCAGCTCGCCGGTGATCTTCCTGACGTCGGCCTTGTTGGCCGGGTCCGTCATCTTCTCGCCCTCGGGGGCCTTGAAGACGATGCGCGCGGTCGCGCCGTCGGCGCTGGCCGCGGGGAATCGCTGTTCCAGCAGGTCAAAGGCCTTCTGGGCCTCCGTACCCGGGATCGAGAAGGAGCTGGAGGTGGGCGTGGACGCGGTGGCCGCGCCGAATCCGGCGAGCGCCAGCAGAGCCACCCAGATCAGGGCAACATAGCGGCGGCGCCGGAAGGCGAGCCGTCCGAGTTTGTAGAGAAAAGTGGCCACGGAGGTGTACTCCCGGTCAGGTCGTTGAGTGGAAATGGGCGTGAGGAACCACCCCGACGACGAGAGCGGCGTGTCAGGTGGAGCTTTGGGGAGAGGGCCGTGCGGGGATGCCGTGGGGACGGCAGTGTCAGACGCCGAGAGCGGGGAGGATCACGGAGTCGACGTAATCGGAGAGGAACGCCTGGTCGACGGGGCGGTCCTCGACCAGTTGCCGGGCGGCGACGGCGCCGATCAGCATGTGCGGTACGTACTTCAGCGCCGGGTTGTCCTGGCGCAGTTCCCCGCGGTCCACCGCTCGGCGCAGCAGCGTGTCGAGACCGGTCATCTCCGGTTCGATGAGCAGCTCGCGCAGGGCCTGGAGGAGATCGGGGTTGTCGTGGACGGCATGGCTCAGACCCCGCATGAGCGCGGCGTCCTTCTCCATCTGACAGTCGTCGCTGCGGCCCAGGACGGCGTGGAAGTCACCGCGGAGCGAGCCGGTGTCGACCTGGCCGAGGTGCACGGGCTTGTTGTGCCGCAGCGCCGTGACGACGAGCTCGGGCTTGCTCCCCCACTGGCGGTAGAGGGTGGCCTTGCTGGAACGGGTGCGGGCGGCGACGGCGTCCATCGTGAGGGCGTCGTAGCCGACCTCGCGGAGCAGGTCGAGCACGGCGGCGTACAGCTCGCTCTCACGCTCGGGCGTGAGCCGTGTGCGTGCCATGGGTCGACCTCCTGTTCCTGAGCTCGCGCATCATTCGTACGTCAGTCAATCGAACGAAACTGTTTCGTACACATCGACGGTACCTCGCACGCCGAGCGAAACGAAATCGTTTCGCTTGTGTTCCGCACCACAAGTTGCCGCGTCCCCCTCGCCCGGAAAGCATGGGAAACGTGAGTGACGACGTCTCGTATCTCCGGTTCCCGCACCTCCACGAGGATCTGCTCTGCTTCGCAGCCGAGGACGATCTCTGGGTGGCCCCCCTCGCCCCCGAGGGCGAGACGCCGGGGCGCGCGTGGCGGGTGACCGTCGACCGCACCCGGGTGAGCCATCCGCGTTTCTCGCCCGGCGGCACCCGGATCGCCTACACCACGTGGCGCAGCCTCGACCCGGAGATCCATCTGGCCCCGGTCGACGGCGGCCCGGCCCGCCGGCTCACCTACTGGGGGTCGACCGACGCCCGCGTCTGCGGCTGGACCCCGCCCTGCGCGGACAGCGCGGCGCAGATCCTCGCCGTCTCCTCGCACCGGCAGCCGTTCTCGTACTTCTCCTGGGCCTACAGCGTGTCCACGGACGGCAGCCCCGGCGGCCGGCTCCCGTGGGGCCCGGTATCCGACATCGCGGTCGGCGAGATCGACGGCGAGCGCCGCACCCTGCTGCTCACCGGAAAGCCGCCGCACGAGCCGGCCGCCTGGAAGCGCTACCGGGGCGGCGCGATGGGGCGGCTGTGGCTGCACGGCGAGCGGCTGCTCGCGGACATCGGCGGGCACCTCGAGTCACCGATGTTCGTCGGGGGCCGCATCGCGTTCCTCTCCGACCACGAGGGCGTCGGCAACCTCTACTCCTGCCGCCCCGACGGCGGCGGTCTGCGCCGCCACACGGACCATGACGCGTTCTACGCCCGGCACGCCTCCAGCGACGGCCGCCGCGTCGTCTACCAGTGCGCGGGCGAGCTGTGGCTGGTCGACGACCTCCTGTCGCCCACCGCGGTCCCCCGGAAGCTGGAGGTCCGGCTCGGCGGGCCGCGCGCCGGCCGGCGCTCGTACCAGGTACCGGCCGCCACCAACGTCGACTCGCTCTCCGTGGACGAGACGGGCCGCGCCAGCGCCGTCTCCGTGCGCGGCAGCCTCTACTGGCTCACCCACCGCGACGGACCCGCCCGCACCATCACCGACACCCCCGGCGTCCGCGTCCGGCTGCCGGAGATGCTCGGCAGCGGCGGCAAGGTCGCGTACGTCACCGACGCGGACGGCGAGGACGCGATCGAGATCGCCTACCTGCCGCGCGCCAGCGGCGACCGCCCACCGCTCCGCCTCGCCTCCGGCCTGCTCGGCCGGGTCCAGGAACTCATCTCCGACCCGGACGGCGAACGGCTCGCCATCGCCTCGCACGACGGCCGGCTGCTCCTGCTGGAAACCGACGAGGAGACGTCCACCGGCGAGCCCACCGAACTGATCCGCTCCGTCAACGGCCCGGTCCGCGACCTGGCCTTCTCCCCGGACGGCGCCTGGCTGACCTGGTCGCACCCCGGCATCGGCCGCTCGCTGCGCAAGATCAAGCTCGCCCGCATCCTGGGCGCCGGCTCCCCCGTGATCGTCGACGTCACCAACGGCCGCTTCGAGGACGAGAACCCCGTCTTCACGGGCGACGGGCGCTATCTCGCCTTCCTCTCCTGGCGCGGCTTCGACCCGGTGTACGACGTCCACACCGGCGACCTCTCCTTCCCGCTCGGCTGCCGCCCGTACCTCGTCCCGCTGTCCTCCGCGACCCCGTCCCCCTTCGCCCTCCTGCCCGACGGCCGGCCGGCGGCGGGCGGCCTCGACCCTGTCGACACGGCCGAGGCCGGTGCGGCCGAGGGGTCCACGGTCACCGTCGAGTTCGAGGGCCTGGAGAGCCGGGTCACGCCGTTCCCGGTCTCCGCCTCCAAGTACTCGGCGCTGTCCCCGGTCAGCGGCGGCGGGCTGGTGTGGCTGCGCTGGCCGATCTCCGGCGCGCTCGGCGAGACGTTCGCCAACCCGGCGGACATGTCGGGCCGGCCGACACTGGAGCACTTCAACATCGCCAAGGCGAAGAAGACCGAGCTCGTCGACCACCTCGACTGGTTCGCCGTCAGCGGCGACGCGTCCCGCCTCGTCGTCATGGACGACGGCGAACTGCGCGCCGTCCCCGCCACCGAGCCCGGCGACAACGACTCCACGGTCTACCTCGATCTGCGTCGCATCCTGCACGAGGTCGACCCGGCGGCGGAGTGGCGGCAGGCGTACGACGAGGCGGGCCGCATCATCCGCTCCTACTTCTGGGAGCCGGACATGTGCGGCATCGACTGGCCGGCCGTCCTCGACCAGTACCGCCCCCTGGTCGAACGGGTCGCCACACCCGACGAGTTCGCCGACCTCCTGCGCGAGGTCCTGGGCGAACTGGGCACGTCCCACGCCTATGTCTCCCCCGCCCGCCGCAACGAGGGCCCGCCGCACTACCAGCGGGCGATCGGCCTGCTCGGTGTCAACTTCACCTGCCGTGACGGCGAATGGGTCATCGGCCGCATCCTGCCCGGCGACTCCTCGGACTCCAAGGCCCGCTCCCCGCTGGCCGGTACGGGCATCCGCGAGGGCGCGGTCCTCACCCACGTCGACGGCCGCCCGGTCGACCCGGTCGCCGGCCCCTACGCCCTCCTGTCCGCGGCGGGCGGCACCACGGTCGAGCTGACCTTCAGGCCCGCCGAGGGCGAGGGCCGCTCCCGCCGCGTCGCGATCATGCCCCTGGTGGACGAACGCCCGCTGCGCTACCAGGACTGGGTCGCCAAGCGCCGCGAGGTGGTCCGCGAACTGAGCGGCGGCCGCTGCGGCTACCTCCACATCCCCGACATGGGCGGCTCGGGCTGGGCCCAGTTCAACCGGGACCTGCGCCTGGAGGTCTCCCGCCCGGCCCTCATCGTCGACGTACGCGGCAACGCGGGCGGTCACATCAGCGAACTGGTCGTCGAGAAGCTCACCCGCACGATCCTCGGCTGGGACCTCACCCGCGACGCCCAGCCCGTCAGTTACGCCTCCAACGCCCCCCGCGGCCCGGTCGTCGCCCTGGCCGACGAGGCGACGTCCTCCGACGGCGACATGATCACAGCCGCGTTCCGCCTGCTGAAGCTCGGCCCCGTGGTCGGCCAGCGCACCTGGGGCGGCGTCGTCGGCATGACGGGCCGCCACCGCCTGGGCGACGGCACGGTGATCACGGTCCCGATGAACGCGGCCTGGTTCGACACGTACGGCTGGTCGGTGGAGAACCACGGCGTGGAACCGGACCTGGAGGCCCTGCGCACCCCCCTCGACTGGGCAGAGGGCCGCCACGCGGTGCTGGACGACGCGGTCCGGGTAGCCCTGGACCTCCTGGCGGCCCACCCACCGGCGACCCCGCCGACGTACGACACGGCCCCGGACAAGAGGCGGCCTCCGTTGCCGCCGCGGTAGGGGCGGGGCGGCGGCTTGCCCGGGACGCGGGTCAGGGCGTAGCCCACGTGCAAGGGTGATGGTCATGCCGCAGCTTGATCGTCACCTCCGGTCCCTCAGGTTCACACTCGGGCTTGCCCCCACGAACTTCACGGCATGCCTGGAGACAGGCGCCCCGGCTCTGTGGCACGCCTTGACGGCGGACAAGGTGACGCTCTGCGGTATCTCCAAGCGCCAAGTGACGGTCTATCGGGGTCTGTTCATCGCGAAGAGGTCCGGGACGTGCTCGGGCTGCCGGGCGAAGGCAGTCGACGCCTCGTCCTACAAGAAATAAGGACGGGCGTGGATGCAGCCCGTTGCATGGACCTGGTCACGGGGCCTCGAAGTAGGTCACGGTTAGCGCCGTGTCCCACCGAGCGGCGGCCAGGTCGTCGTGGCGGATCATGAATTTCGTGTAGTAGTCCTCGTAAATCCGTCCTTGATTGGCGAGCGGTATCCATTCGCTCGCCAGCCGGAGCGCGTCCTCGTCCAGATAGGGCAACACTTCTCCATTCGCGAGGGTCTTCGCTGTGACACTGCCGACCGTCGCCTCGTCATCGGCGTACCCACCAATGACGAGGTAGGCGCCGGACGACCAGAGGCCGTGGGCCAGCGACCGTAGTTCGTCCAGGTGAGGCAGTTCGCGCTCCATGTACCGGGCCAACTGCTGCTGGAAGGGCGACATGTCCTCCCACTCGAGATCCTCCCAGAACTCGTGCCAGTCCTCGTCCTCGCCCTCCTCCAGCCAAAGGGGCAGATCGGCCCTGAGCTCGGCACAGACGTCGATCCGCTCGTCGACGCACACGGAGCTGGGTGGTTCCGCGACCACGGTTTCGGTGCCGGCCGGTATATGCACGAGTCGCGCGTACTGCCCCGGATTGGCCCGCAATTCGCGGAAGTCCCTCTCTTGGTGAACGAAGAAGAGCAGCGTCCCGTCCACCGGCAGGTCGAAGCCGTCGACCCTCGGCAGCGCCCCACAATCGACGGAGAGGAGCAACGGCAACGGGATGTCCCCGGCAGACGGCCACTTCATGCCCACCGGCAGCCGCGGCAACCCACCGATGTGCCCGACCGGAGAACCATCGCCACGCCCTGACAGGCCGATCGCCAAGCGAAGGTGCTCACTGAACCTGCTGATCTCATCGTCCGGGATGCCCAGCTCAAGCGCTGCCCGACGAAACTGTCCTTGATGATCCATGCCCGAAAAGATAGGCCCCACCCAACTCAGCCTGGTTCCACGGGCCGGATGCCTGTGGATCCAGGCTGAGGAGCCGAGCAGCCCTCGGCGCGATGCCTGCACCCCCCACCCCCGACTCACCATGGAGCGTGCCGGTGTACACGCTCGCCGGGTGATCGACGCGGCCCTCTCCGCCCGGGTCTCGGGTCTCGGGGCTCGAGTGTCGGGATCCGAGGGCCGAGCTTCGAGCGTCGGGATTTGAGTCTCGAAGGCCTGTTCATTCTTTCGTGGGTACGCGGCGGGGGGCCCGGCCCGAGTCTCGAACCCCGGGATCCAAGCGTCGAGATTCGAGCGATGTCTGACAACCGGTAGGTAGAAGAAAGAGGTTGGGGAAACCTCCCCACCTCCCTGACCTGTGACGGCGAGCGAGTGTGACTATTTGTGACCGACTTGCGGCGCAGCGTCATGGCTGCTTACGGTGCCCCCAATGAAGCGACCCCGACACGGTGTTGAAAGCACCGGCCGGGGTCTCACCCCAAGATCGGAAGGAACGATCTCGTGGCTACCGAGAACTTTAGCTTCGCCCTGCCGACGCCCGTGGCTCCCTCCCCGAAGGCCCGGCCCGGGTACGGCAAGCGTTCCGTCCCGGACCAGCCCCCGCCCGGTCCCGATGACTTCGCGTTTCTGCCGGAGCGTGAGCGGTACATCGCCGGATACGTCGACACGTTGCCCGAGGGCGCGGCGATGAACATCAAGTCACTCGCCAAGTGCCAGCCCCTGTACGGGCAGATGGCCGTCGGCAGCGCGCTGCGGGCCCTGGGCGTGGCCGGACACCTGCGCCATGCACGGATTGCGGTCGGTGAGGGCGACCTGGTCCGCTGGGTCACCCTCACCTTCTGGTCGCGCACCGCCCGCGACAACGAATGGTGGAACACCTACCTCACCACCGAGGCCCGCCACCGCGTGACGCAGCCCGTCGTCGCCTCCGTCGTTACGTCCGCAGCGCCCCCGCCGCCGTGGGTCCCGGCCGAGCCCGAAGCTCCCGAAGCACCCCCGGCCGCGTCGGCCGTTCCGCAACAGCGCGCCACTTCGCCCGACTCCTCACCCGCGTACCTCGCCCTGACCCAACTCGGCCTCAAAGACAACCGCCTGGGGCTATCCGACGACGACTGCCGACAGTTGGAAGAGCTGGCCGCCGAGTGGTTCACCCGGGGTGTGGACGCCGACTACTTCATCCACACCCTCACCGCAGGGCTCCCGCCGGCCGTCGACTCACCCCGCGGCTTCGTCAAGAAGCGCCTCATCACCAAGCTCCCGCCCCGCCAACAAGCCACCCCGACACCTCCCGCACCAGGCGTCCCCGCGCCCCGCCTGATGATCGAATGCACCGACTGCGGCGCCCCCGGCAAAGCCGAAGCATTCCGCGACGGCCTCTGCGCCCCCTGCCGCCAACCCGCCCAGACACCGCCCACCGATCAGGCACCCGCCGACGGGCCCGGCATCGAGCGCGACATCCAGCTCCAGGTAAAGCGACTCCGCGAACAGCTCAAGCTGCGCTGACGGTCTCCCACGACCGCCCACGGCACCCGCGCCACCTGGGCCTCGTTGGCGCGCAGTTATAGCAAGCGACAAACCAAGTCGACGTAGATCAGCGCGGTACCCGATCATGCGTACATGCCCCTGCGAGAGACCCTTGCCCGAGCCGATGCAGACCTGGCCGCCGGCCGGGTTCCCGTCGCGCGCCAGCGACTGCGCGGTCTCATCTCGTCCTTCCCGCACGACCTGACGCTCCGATGTCGCCTGGCGGACGTGTACCGGCTCTACGGCGACGCCGCTGAGGCTGGACGCTGGATGTACCTCGAAGAGGACCGGAATGCCGACGAGACCGCCGCCTTCGAGACGCGGTATGGGTCTCCCGGGTGGCGGATGAAGGCCCTCGCCTGGCACGGCCCCGAAGCGAAGGCCGCCACCACCTTCGCGGAGGCGCAGCTGGTCGCGGTGCGGACCGCCTGCGCCGAGAAGTTGGGGCACCCCGTCGACTGGGACGACCCCGCCTCCTACCGGGACGACCTGGAAGGTGAGCACGAGGCGCCCTCCGAGCCGTGGACGGTCGGCGGTGTGCTGGCGGGCGCCGGTTGCCTGGTGGCGGCCCTTGCGTTCCTCGCGATCTGGGTGAATGGACTCGTTGCCCTCTTCGACTGACAGTGACGATGTGTGCGGTGGTTCTGCTGATGTGTCGGCACCCGCTTCGTCAACTGCTGCAGCAGCCCGCCCTCACCGGTCAGAAACGGACGGGCGCCAAGGGCATGTACACGTCGTGCTGCCACTTCGGCCACCGCTCCGAGCCGGTTGCCAGCACCGCACAGCGGACCAGATCGGCGGTGATCACGACCGGCCGCTTGTACTGATGAAAGTCCTGCCCGAGCGTGCCCCGCCGCACCAACCCAACCTCCGAAGTGTGAAGCCGCTCAGCACATACCGGGTCCGCCCGCCACCCCAATATCAAGCCGTCACGGGTGCACCTCAGAGCGGAGGTCCCAAGCCGCAACGGCGCATGCTCCGGAGTGTGATCCGGTGCGCCCTCCCTTGCCGACAACCCGTCGGTATCTACTCTCCGCATGACCGCACCCACCAGGCCGCGCGCCCCCGGATCCGCCCCGCAAGGGGTCAATCCGAGCCGTGCCCGACAGGCCGTACGCGACCTGTACGCCCGGCCCGCACTCGTCCCCGCGGACCTCAGCGCTCCCCTGCTCGTCCTGCCCGGCTCACCGCACCCGGGAAACGGCCTGCTGCCCGGCGCGGTGCCGCTGGGCGACGTCCCGCGGACCGTGGAGCGGTGGGCCCGGCTCGGGATCCTGGGTGTGAAGGTGTTCGCGTACGGACACGACCGCGACGCCAAGGGCTCCGCCGCCTGCGCCCCCGGCAACCGCATGGTCCGCGCCATCGCCGCGGTCAAGGACCGCGTCCCGGGCATGGCCCTGACGACCGAAGTGTGCGGTTGTTCCTGGACCGACCACGGCCAATGCGTCCTACGGGCCCCCGGCGGCGACATCGACCTGCCCTCGACCTTCCGCCTCATGAAGCGGATGGCCGTGCTCCACGCCGACGCCGGCGCCGACGTGGTGTCACCGACGGCGATGCTCGACGGCTCGGTCCGCGCCGTACGCACCGCACTGGACGAGGCCGGGCACCGGGACGTCGGGGTGAACCCCAACCTCGCCCTCCACACCACCCTGTACGGGCCGTTCAAGGAGCTGATGGGCACCGACCCCGCCGCCGGAAACCGTCGCGGCCTCCAGCTCGAACCCGCCCGCGCCGACCGCGACACGCTCGTCCAGGCCCACCGCTGGGTCGGCGAGGGCGCCGACTCGCTCACCCTCCAGCCGGTGATGACGGCCGTCGACGTCCTCACCCGGCTCCATGACAGCCAGCACGTCCCGATCGTCGCCTACTCGACATCGGGCGAATGGTCCGCCCTGCGCGCCCTCGGCACCGAAGGCGCGGCGGAGTACACAGCGATGCTCAAGCGGGCGGGTGCCGACAACGTCCTCACCTTCGCCGCCGAGCAGGTGGCCGCCTATCTGGAGGCAAGCCGTGGATGACAGCCCGTACTTCCGGCCCGCAGCGCTCGACGACATCCTGATGGACGCAGCCGAGCTCGGCTTCACCCTGTCCTGCGAGGACCGGACCGGCTCACTCCTCGCCACGCTCGCCGCGTCCAAGCCCGGCGGCCACCTCGCCGAACTCGGAACCGGTGTCGGCGCCGGGGCGGCCTGGCTGCTCCACGGCATGCGGCCCGACGCTCACCTGATCAGCGCCGAGACGGACACCGTCCGCCAGGCCATCGCCGCCAAACATCTCGGCCACGATCCCCGCGTCGCCTTCGAGACCGTAGATGCCGACACCTGGCTCGACACCTACAGCGGCCCGCCTCTCGCTCTCGCGTACGTCGACTGCCGGCCCGGGAAGTTCCACCGCCTCGACGACCTCCTCGACCTGCTGGAGCCGGGCGGACTGTACGTCGTCGACGACCTGCTGCCGCAACCCACATGGCCCAGCGACCACCAGCCGCGCGTCGCCGGATTCCTCGCGCAACTGCCCGCCCGCGCCAACTTGGTGGGTGCGGTGGTGACATGGGCATCGGGGCTCTTCGTCGGGGTCCGCACCTGACGGGCTATCGTGGACGGCATGGCCACTGCCCTGATCCGCATCGTGTCCCGTGATTCGCCCATGGCACTCGCCCAGGTGGAGCGCGTACGAGCCGAGCTGGGCGCGCTGCACCCCGGCATCCACACCGAGGTCGTCCCCGTCAAGACGACCGGCGACAAGTGGATGGGCGACCTCAGCGCCGTCGAGGGCAAAGGCGCGTTCACCAAGGAAGTCGACCAGGCGCTCCTCGCCGGTGAGGCCGACCTGGCCGTCCACTGCGTCAAGGACATCCCCGCCGACCGGCCGCTGCCCGCAGGCACGACGTTCGCCGCGTTCCTCAAGCGCGACGACATCCGCGACGCTCTCATCCACCCGGCCGGCCTCCCCCTCGACCAGCTCCCGCCCGGCACCCGGGTCGGCACTTCGTCCGTACGGCGCATCGCCCAGCTCGCCGCCTCGCACCCGCACCTGGTCTGCGTCCCGATGCGCGGCAACGCGAACCGGCGCCTGGAGAAGCTCGCGGCCGATGAGGCCGACGCGCTGCTCCTGGCCGCCTCCGGCCTGGAACGCATCGGCCGCACGGACGTGATCACCGAGGTCCTGTCGCCCGAGACGATGTGCCCGCCGATCGGCGCCGGCGTCCTGGCCCTCCAGTGCCGCGAGGGCGACAGCGACCTCATCGACCTCGTGAGCGAACTCGGCGACCCAGCCACCCACCGCGAGACGACGGCCGAGCGCATGTTCCTGCACGTCCTGCAGGGCCACTGCAACAGCCCCATCGCCGGGTACGCCCAGACGGAGGGCAACGGTGAACTCTCCCTGCGGGCCAAGGTGTTCACGCCCGACGGGAAGACCGTCCTCAACGCCCACGAGTGGGCCGGCCGCCTCGACCCCGCCACCCTCGGCACCTCGGTCGCCGTCGCCCTCCTGCGCCAGGGCGCGCGCGAACTGATCGACGGCATCGCCCACTGATTCACCGCCTCCGACGCGGAATCCCTGACCCCGGCCAGGGGCCGGCAGCTCGCACCACACGGTCTTGCCGTACGGCCCCTGCGTCACGCCCCACCGCAGCGCCAGCGCATCCACCAGCAGCAGTCCCCGACCGGACGTGTGGTCGGACGTGGCGGACCGAAGCGTCGGCCAAAGGGCGGGCGCGGGATCACTCAGCCCGACGTGGATGTGGCCCCTGCGTGTACCGCTGACTCGAAGCGTGACCTCCGTCCCCTCGCCGACGTGCGCGATCACGTTCGACAGCAACTCTCCGACGCACAACACCAGATCATCCGTGTCCGCGCCCGCGAACCACGCGCGCAGTATCCGCCGCGCCTCCGGTACTGCCTTCGGCACGGCGAGCAGGTCCACCATGAGCGGCAGCGCCGTCATCCTCCGGCCGCCGGACGCAGCGCCTCGGCCAGCCGGCGCGCGGTGGCCGCGTTGCAGTTGCCGAGCGCGATCAGCGGCGGCCGGGTCGTGCGCGCGGCAAGAGTGAGCGGATCGACGCCGAGCGAGGGGAGGGTGATGCCGTGCGCGATGAGTGCAGCGCGGAGGGCGTCGATCTCTGTGCGGATGTCGTACGTCTCGTGCTGTGGGTCGTCCATGAGGAGCCGCACACCTTTCGTTGCTGTCTGTGACGAACACCTCACACGTTGCCGCACCGGCCTCTACCGTGAAAAGAGATGCCCGCTCCACAGAGCACAGCGCGAAAGGCGGTCGGCAGAGTGGCCACACGCAAGGAGATCGACGGATCGGCGGGCGTTCCGCAGTTCTACGGGTAGGAGTTGCGCTTCAAGAGAGAGGAAGCGGGCCTGACCCTGGAGAGGCTGGCGGACGGCAGCTTCTTCGGCATCACGTACCTGAGCGAGATCGAGCACGGGCATCGGCGGATGCCGGTCGAGCTGGCGCAACACGTGGACCGGGTGCTGGGGACGGACGGGTTCTTCCAACGGCGTTGTGAAGATGTGCGGAAGGCCAGGCAGGGGGCCCATGCGGCGTATTTCGCCGGGGTCACGGAGGCCGAGACGCGGGCCCGGGCCATTAGCGAATGGTCCGGCACCCTGATCCCAGGTCTGCTACAGACCAGGACGTACGCCCAAGCCGTCGTTCGCTCCGCGCACTCACTGGACACACCGGAGGAAGTCGAGGCCAAGATCGACGGTCGACTACGACGTGCCGGACTGTTCGACGACCCGAAGAAGCCCGAGTACTGGGTGATCCTGCACGAGTCCCTGGTGGACCAGTCCATCGTCACGCCTGTGGAAATGGCGGAGCAGCTGGACCACATCGCCGCACTGGTGCAGCGCGGCCGCGTCGTTACACAGATTCTTCCGTGGAACGGGCCGACCCGTGCTCTCGCCGAGCTGCCCCTCTTCTTCATGGACTTTGATGACGAGCCACCGCTGCTCTACACAGAGGGCCCGTACCACGGCCAGACCATCGATGATCCAACTCTCGTGATGCGGTACCGCAAGGCCTACGATCGCCTGAGGGCCGCCGCGTTGCCGCCGGAGGCGTCCCTCACTCGGATCGAACGAGCGGCTGAGGAGTACCGGCATGGCCAGCACCCATCTTGATCTCAGCGCCGCTACCTGGCACAAGAGCAGCTACAGCAACGGCGATGGCGGCAACTGCCTCGAAGTGGCGCAGGACTTCGCCCGCTGGCGTAAGAGCAGCTACAGCAACGGCAGCGGCGCCGACTGCCTGGAGGTCGCCGACGACCACCCCGGCCTCGTCCCCGTCCGCGACTCCAAGCGCCCCCGCGGTCCCGTGCTCATCGTGAATGCCGCCGCCTGGGCGCCGTTCGTCGAGGCCGTCAAGGCGGGCTGACCCGAGCGACCGTATCGGGCAGGCTCAGGGCTCCCGACGGTCGATCCCGAACGCGTCGTCGAACAGGGCCACGGTCGCGGCCACATCCGCGACGAACCGGGTGACCTCCCGCTGCGCCTGCCCGGCCCGCTCCTCCGAGGCCGACGTCAGCGCGGCGGCCCGGCTGTCGAGTGCCGCTGCCCGCTGCTCCAGCCGCCCCCTGCCCCAGCCGGTACGGGCCCGGCCGGCCCGGCTCCGTAGCTCTACGGCCCGGCCGGGCAGGGCCGCCAGCTCGGAGGCGGCGGAATCCGCGCTGTTCACCGCGTTGACGGCCGCCGTCTGCGCCCGGTACAGGGTCGACCGCACCGGACCGACCGCCAGCAGGAACGCGTCGCTCCCGAGCTGGTGACCCTGCGCCCGGGAGTCGCGGGCGATCCGTACGTCCTGCTCGAAGGAGGTGATGTGCGGGTTGCGGTTGTTCTCGAACGTCAGCTTCGTCCGCAGGATCCGCCCGGCCAGCTCGATGTCGGGTGGAGTGGCGGCGACCGCGTCGGCGACCAGGTCCCAGTTCCGGGATCCGATCCGCAGGATCTCGGCGAACGTCCGGACGCCGCTCTCGTCCGCCAGCACCGCCGGATCGTAGCCCTGCCGCCGTATGTCGGCGATCGCCGCTTCCAAGAGCTCGGCCACGGACATCAAGGGCCTCCAGGGTGCAGCACGGGTGCGACGGACCGCGAGCCTATCGGCTCTGCGCCGCGTACGGCACCGGGCCCACGCCACCCCAACAGCCGATCAGCCAGCGTGACTTGCCGCGTCGCGTCGCGCCACTGAGGGCCCGCGAAGGGGCGCGCGAAAGGGCGCACCCGGAAAGATCCGGGCACGCCCTCAGTACGCAACGCTCAGAGCGCGACGTCAGCGGTCGAAGCGCTCCTGCACGTCGTCCGCCGCACCCTGGGCGCGGTCGCGACCCTGCTCGGAGGCCTGGCGGGCCCGGTCGGACGCGTCCTGGCGACGGTCCTGGCTCTGGCCCTGGCGCTGGTTGTCGCCCTTGGCGCCCTTCATCTTCTTCTGGCCCTGGTCGGCGAGGTCCTGCGCCTTGTCCTTGAACTGGTCGGCGATGCCCATGCTGTTCACTCCTATGTGGGTGCTTGGGGATGGCCCCGTCGGGGCCTCGACCAGACTTACACGACCGGACATTCAGCGCATTTCGATCACTTACGCTCCGTGTCCGATGCCCGGCGCGCCGCCCGTTCGTCCTGGTCAGCCGCACCTCCGGCGCCCACGAGCCCCTTGCCGACGCCCTCCAGACGGGGGCCGAAGCGCTTCATCTCCCGCTGGCCGACCGCGCCGATCAGGCTCGGCAGGTAGCCGCGTACCGACTGCATTCCGCGCAGCCACCACTGGGCGTACACATGCGCCGAGCGCCGCTCGATGCCGGCCACGATGCGGTCGACGGCCGGGCCCAGCGGGTACGTGCGGTTGGACGGCCACGGCAGCCGCTGACGCAGCTCACGCATCACGTCGTCCTCGTCCGCGCCGCGCACCATGTCGGTGTCGGTCCAGGAGAGGTAGCCGACGCCGACCTTCACGCCCCGGTAGCCGACCTCGGCCCGCAGGCTGTGCGCGAACGCCTCGACGCCCGACTTGGACGCGCAGTACGCGGTCATCATCGGCGCGGGCGTTATCGCGGCGAGCGAGGCGATCTGGAGGAAGTAGCCCCGGCTCTCCATCAGGACCGGCAGGAACGCCCGGCCGGTGACCGCGCCGCCGATCAGGTTGACCTCGATGACCCGGCGCCAGGCCACCGGATCGGAGTCGACGAACGGTCCGCCGGAGGCGACGCCCGCGTTGGCGACGACGATGTCGACCTTCCCGAAGCGCTCCTTGACCTCCTGCGCGACCCGCTCCATCGCCTCGTGGTCGGTGACGTCCGCGTGCCAGTGGTCGCTCTCCCCGTGCAGCCGCTCGGAGACCTTCTTCAGCTCGTCCGGCTCCAGGCCGACCAGCGCCAGCTTCGCCCCGCGCGCCGAGAGCTTGCGCGCCAGCAGCTCACCCACGCCGCGCGCCGCGCCTGTGACGACGACGACCTGTCCATCCAGACTGCGACTGCCGCTGCTCATACGACCTCCTCCTTGCCCGAGACGCCCTCGACGTCGGTCGTGCCCCGCACCGGGAGGTACGTGGTCACCAGTTCCCGGATCTTCGCCGTGACGATCTCCGGCGCCTCGACCGGCGTCATGTGGCCCATGCCCGTCAGCTCGGTGAGGCCGAGGCAGTCGGGCAGCGCTGCCGCGAGCACCCGGGCGTGGACGGGCGGGGTCAACCGGTCGTCCGTACCCGCGATCACCGCGGTGGGCACCCGCAACTCCCGTACGCCCTCGTCGAGATCGAGGTCCGCGAGCACGTGCCCCCAGGCGACCCGGGCCGCCCGCGGGCAGTCGTGCACGATCCGTGCGCAGGCGTCGACCCGGTCCGGGGCCGAACCCGCCCCCATCGTCCCGTACTTGAGGATCCGCCGGGAGACCGGTGTCACCGGTCCGAGCGGCGCCCGCGCCCCGAGGATCGCACGCGTCAACCGGGTCCGCACGGCGCCGGGCCGTATCGGCACGACGAGGGACTCAGCGAGCAGCCGGGAACTGCCCGTGCTGCACAGCAGGACGGCCGCCGCGTGCTCGCGCAGCCCGGGGCGCCGCGAGGCAGACATGATCGTCATGCCGCCCATGGAGTGCCCGGCCAGCACGGCCTTCTCGCCCGGGGCGAGCGTGGCGGCGAGGACCGCTTCGAGGTCGTCGGCCAGCGCGTCGGTGCTGTAGCCCGCGCGCCCCACCTTGGGAGAGGTGCCGTGGCCGCGCTGGTCATAGGCGATGACGCGGTGGTCCACGGCGAGGTCGCGTATCTGCGCGTCCCAGAAGCGGGTGTTGCAGGTCCAGCCGTGGGAGAGGACCACGGCGGGCGCGCCGTCCTGTCCGTGCACCTCGACGTGGATGCGGGAGCCGTCGGCGGAGACGGCCATCAGTTCCCGTACGGGAAGGAGCCGGCTCATCCCGCCACCTCCTCGGCGACGGCCTTCGCGGCCTGCTTCGCGTCCCGTTGTGCGGGGACGCGTACGACCTCGTACTCGGCGAGGTCGACGTTCCGCGTCGCTTTGCGGAACTCGGCGGTGGTGCCGGGCCAGACCGTGGTGTTGCGGCCGTTGGCATCCAGGTACCAGCTGGTGCAGCCGCCGGTGTTCCAGACCGTGCGCTTCATGCGCTCCTGGACACGGCGGTTCCAGGCGCCGACGGACGAGGGGCGCGCGTCGAGGGCGACGCGGCCGCCCAGCACGTTCAGCTGGCGCAGGTAGTCGGCCATGTAGTTCAGCTGGGACTCGATCATCAGGATCATGGACGAGTTGCCGAGCCCGGTGTTGGGGCCGATGATCGTCATCCAGTTGGGGAATCCGGCCGCGCTCGCGCCGCGCAGCGCCTGCATGCCGTCCTTCCAGGCTTCGGTGAGCGTGATGCCGTCCGCGCCCACCACCCGCTCCGCGATCGGCATGTCGGTGACGTGGAAGCCGGTCCCGAAGATGATCGCGTCGACCTCGGTCTCCGTACCGTCGGAGGCGACGACCGTGGAGCCGCGCACCTCGGCGAGGCCGGAGGCGACCACGTCGACGTTGGGCTGCGCGAGCGCCGGGTAGTAGGCGCTGGAGAGCAGGATGCGCTTGCAGCCGATGCGGTACGACGGAGTCAGCTTGGCCCGCAGCGCCGGGTCCTTGATCGCCCGGGCCATGTTGGCCTTGGCGATCCGCTCGACCAGGCCGAGCTGGTCCGGGTGCTTGGTGAAGGCGCTGACCTGCAACTCCCGTATGCCCCAGAGCAGTCCGCGGCGGGCGGTGCCGGTGACGGGGAGTGCGCGGTGCAGCCAGCGCTCGGCGCCGCTGATGGCGCGGTCCATGCGGGGCATGACCCACGGCGGGGTGCGCTGGAAGAGCGTCAGCTTGCCGACCTTGGGCTGGATCGAGGGCACGATCTGGATCGCGGAGGCGCCGGTGCCGATCATCGCGACGCGCTTGCCGGTCAGATCGGCGTCGTGGTCCCAGCGGGCGGAGTGGAAGACCTTGCCGGGGAAGTCGGCGAGCCCCGGTATGTCGGGCATCTTCGGGTCGGAGAGCGGTCCGGACGCGGAGACGACGACGTCGGCGAGCACCGTGGTGCCGTTCGCGCACTCGATGACCCAGTGCAGCTCGTCGTTGTCCCAGCGCATCACGGTCACCTCGTGGTTCAGCCTGAGATGCGGCCGCAGGCCGAAGGTGTCCGCGACATGCTCCAGGTAGGCGCGGATGTGCTCCTGCCCGGAGAAGGTGCGCGGCCACTCGGGGTTGGGCGCGAAGGAGAACGAGTAGAGGTGGGACGGTACGTCGCAGGCGCAGCCCGGATAGTTGTTGTCGCGCCAGGTTCCGCCGACCGAACCGGCCCGTTCCAGGACCACGAAGTCGGTGACGCCTTCGCGGCGCAGCCGCACGGCGGCCCCCAGACCCCCGAACCCGGATCCGATCACCGCCACGCGTACATGCTCGTGCTGGGCCATGCTGCCGCCTCCCGCGTAAACGTACGTGCCACGACTCTGCCAGCAATCACTGGCATTGTTGGGAGAGTAGAGCAGCTTCGTACCGATGGGTAGGGGTGCGGCGAGGGAAAGTTACCGGCAGTACAACCAGCGGCTCCGGTCACGGAGAGGCCGGTAGGGTGCGGGGGTGGCAGAAGGACGCGAACACCGCGAATACCGCATGGAGGAGCTGGCGAAGGAAGCCGGCATCCCCGTCCGGACCCTGCGTTTCTACCGGGAACGCGGCCTGATCTCGCCACCCCGGCGCGAGGGCCGCATCGCCTGGTACGACGACCACCACCTGGCCCGCCTGCGCACCATCACCGGCCTCCTGGAGCGCGGCCACACCCTCACCGGCATCGCCGACCTGGCCCGCACCTTCGACAGCGGCCGCGATGTCGCCGAGGTGCTGGGTCTGGGCGAACCGACCGAGGAGACCCCGGTCCGGCTCACACCGGAGCAACTGGCGGACTACTTCCAGGACGAGTCCACGCCGGAAAACCTGGCGACGGCCATGGAGCTGGGCTACCTCGGCACGGACGGCGACGAGATCGTGCACATCAGCCGCCGCCTCCTGGAGGTGTCGGCCGAGCTCGTACGCGAAGGGGTCCCGCTCGCCGAGGTGCTCGCCTCCGGCCGCCGCGTCCGCGAGCACGCGGACGCCCTGGCCGACCTCTTCGTCACCACCCTGCGCGCCCACAGCACCGAACCGGAACCACCCCAACTGCGCCCCCTGGCCCGCGCGGTGGTGGACGCGGAGCTCTCCATGGCCCTGGACCGGCGGTTGCGCCGCGAGGCGGACGCGCCGCAGTCGCCGGCGTAACAGCGCCTACCGCTCGTACACCACCGTCACCGGTGCGTGGTCGCTCCACCGCTCCCCATGCGTGGCGGCCCGCTCGACCAGGGCCTTCACGGCGCGTGCGGCGAGGCCGGGCGTCGCCACCTGGTAGTCGATGCGCCACCCCGTGTCCGTATCGAAGGCGCGCCCGCGGTAGGACCACCACGAGTACGGCCCCTCCACGTCCGGATGCATGGCGCGGACGACGTCGACGTACGCGGCCTCCTCGAAGACCCGCGTCAGCCATTCCCGCTCCTCGGGGAGGAAGCCGGAGCTCTTCCGGTTGGCCTTCCAGTTCTTGAGGTCGGCCTCCTGATGGGCGATGTTCCAGTCCCCGCACACCACGACCTCGCGGCCCTCGGCGGCGGCCCGCGCCTTCAGACCGACGAGGTAGGGCAGGAAGGCCGCCATGAAGCGCTCCTTCTCGTCCTGCCTCTCCGTGCCGACCTCGCCGGAGGGCAGGTACAGGCTCGCGACCGTGACACCCGGCAGGTCGATCTCGACATACCGGCCGCTCGCGTCGAACTCCTCGCATCCGGCGTCACCGAAGGCCCCGAACCCGATCTGTACGCGCTCCGGCGCCCGCCGGGAGTAGAGCGAGACCCCGGCGCGGCCCTTGGCGGCGGCCGGCGCGTGGACGGTGTGCCAGCCCTCGGGCTCACGTACCTCGTCGGGCAGCTGCTGCGGCTCGGCGCGTACCTCCTGGAGGCAGATCACATCGGCGTCGGTCTGCGCCAGCCACTCGACGAAGCCCTTCTTCGCGGCGGCGCGGAGACCGTTAACGTTTACGGAGGTAATTGTGTGCAAAACATGCTCCTGAAGCTCAGGGCGGAACGGGACTGCTTATGCGTCGGGCGTGGCCCACGGGTCAGGCTCCCACACCGGATGCACCTCAACGAGCGCCTCCCCGCCCTCAACCCTGGTGAGCGCGACGCGACGCACCAGCTGCCGGAGCAACGCGTTTTGCTCCGGCTCGGTCATGTCCTGCCAGGCGTCCGCCAGCGCGATAAGCAAGGGCTCATAGTCGCTGCGCGCGGGGGTCGCCTCCATTGTCGCCACGCGTTCCATGGCGGCCAGGTTCACGGCCTGCTGCTGGCGGATGCGGTCGCGGGCTGCCTCGTACTCGCCTGGGCCGAAATCGTCCGGGTCTACGGCCCGCTGCGTGCGGAGGTTCACAAGGCCGGCGCGCAGTTTCTCGGCCTCGACTTCCAGCCGGGCGCGCTCTCGCGCAGCGGCAATGCGCGGGTCGGCTTCGGCGGGGCGCTGGACGGGGATGCTGGGGGCGTCGTCTATGTCGTCCGCCACGTTGTCGCGGACCCACGCCCGGATCTTCTTGTTGATACGGCTGCGCATCGCCCATACGCCTGGGCATCCCTTGGTGCCGGTGATCCCGCGCCGGCCACACGATACGCAGTACCCCTGAACGTTGACGGCCTGGCCGTCGATGATGCGCTGCGCGGAGCCTACGGGTGCAGTACCGCGGCACCCGCTGCACCGGAGCAGGCCGGTTGTTGTGTAGATCGGGCGGCGGGCGCGGGGTGGGGTCTTCTTCATCTCTGTGCGGCGCCCGGTATAGAGCTGCCACAGTTCAAGGTCGATCAGTTCTTCCTGAGCGCCGGGAATGAAGAGGTGTGGCGCGGTGCATTTGCCGCGGTTCTCTGGGGGGCAACGGCATGCGGGGTCGTGGATGCGGAGCAGGCCCGCGCAGAATCCGCTGTCCATGTACCGGCTGAGGGTCTGTACGGTCCATAGGCCGCCGCGTACGGTGCGGTGTCCGGAGTCGTTCAGGCGGGCGACAAGGCTGTAAAACGCCTCGCCGTCGACATAGGCGCGGTAGGCGTCGGACATGACTGGTCCGGACTTGGGATCGGCCTTGTACGACTCCTCTTGAAGGCGCACGCCGGTGGGTGACGTGGGGTCGGGCACTCGGCGCGGTGTCCAGATGTAGCCGAACCGCCGCTTGCCGGTGGCGGGCAGGTGCAGTTTGTACCGGCGGTGGTCGTGGGTCTCTTTCCACTGTTCGCCGCGGACGTCGGATTCGTAGGCGGCGAACTCGAACAGGATGCCGCGCTGTAGGCGGCCGGTCGCGGTCCGGGCGTCGACTTCCTCCGTGGCGGATGCCAGCTGCCCGCCGGCGTCTTCGAGTCGCTTGAGGTTGATGGGCACACCGTCGCGGGTCCGGCCAAAGCGGCTGTACTTCCATACGACGATGCCGCGGGCCTCGCCTGCCTCGACTCGTTTGATGCCGCCCATGATCCGGCGCTTGAAGTTGCGGCCGGTCATGTCGAGGTCGACGATGAGCGGTTCCAGTAGGCGCCGGCCGGTGCGGGCTGCCCATGCTCGCAGGGCGGTTTCCTGTAGCTCTGGGCTGATCTTCTCTTCTTTCCAGGTGCTGACTCGGATGTAACCGAGCCAGGGCTCGCCGTCCTCTTCGGATGGCGAGCCCCGGAAGGTGGCGGGAACGGGTGTGGTCACGGTTCCTCCGGTGCGGCCGTGAGCAGGCCGCGGGATACGTGGGTGAGTGCGAGGGCGTATCCGGCGCGGTGGGCGTCGGTGAGCTGCTGGGGGGTCGGCTGCGTGCGCTGGGGGGATCGGTACGCGGTCAGGAGGGACGCGCAGAGTGCCAGTCCGGCCGCGACGGCGGTGGCGGTCGGCGTAATGGTCATGTAGCGCATGTGCCCTCCGTGGTGCTATCCGGCGTCGGTGCCGGACGGTTTCAGTGAGTCGACGACCCCGCGGAACACAGTTCGTTTGGTGGGGTCTGTGATGCCTAGTTCGTCTGCTGCCTCGTCTGCCGTCATTTGGCCGCGAGGTCGTTGGGTGGCGCCGAGTTCGTCGGGCTTGATGACGCCGGCCTCTACGAGGACCGTGCCGAGCCCTACGCCGAGTGCGTCGGCGATGCGTTCCAGGACGGTGATGTCTGTGGAGCCCTCGCCGCGCAGTATGCGGCTGATGGTGGCTGTGCTGACCTGCGCGGCCGAGGCGAACCGCTTCTGTCCGCCTCCGCGTGGGGTGAGGCTGTAGCCGCGGGCGAGCAGCTGATCATGCAGCCAGGCGGCGAACTCTTGGGGGGTGCGTCGTCTCATGAGTGAAACGTATCTCGCGTGAAACGACCGGGCCACACGGACGCACGAGATGGCCAGAAGTTGTACACAGAATTGCCACAGGGCCCCCCTCGGCGTGCAAATTTACTCGAACAGGTGACCGATCGTCTCTCTCGCGGCACGCGGAGTCAAGCGCTTCCGTTCGTGAAGAGACTGTAAACCCTGTTTCACACCACCTGCTTGACCTCCCTCCGCATCGTGTTACGTTTCTCTCGTGAAACATACGTTTCGCCGCCGAGAGGAACGCATCCATGGCTTACGACCGCTCACGCCTGCTGAACGCCGCCCACCAGCGCGGCGACCAGCACTGGACCGACCTGATCACCCGCCTCGGCGTCAGCCGCGCCACCGCGTATCGGCTGTGGACCGGACGCGGCGAGCCGAAAGCGACCATTGCCGCCGCTGTCGAGCGCGAATACGGCGTCACTGCCCGGCAGTTGGTCGAACGGACCGCCGCGTGAACGCCGCCGACACCATCCCCCGCGAACAGGCCATCGCTGGCGCCCGACGCGTTTTGGACACGGCCCTCGCCCGCATCGCCCGCGACCGCGCCGCCGGCCTTCTCGCCCCGGAAGCCGTTAGCCGCCTCCGGCTGGCCGAAGCCCGCTACTCCCGCCGCCACCCTCAGCCCGCCGCCGACCGCGCCGCCTGAAGGAAAGAAAAAGCCGCCCGGATGCGACCCGGACGGCCCGAACACGACACGTAGGAGACACGCACCGTGAACACCCCGCAGCCTACCGGCCCCCGGATTGAGACCGTCCCGTCCGCTTTCACCGCCGGGACCCGCGCCGCCCGCCGCCACCTCGCCCGTACCGGCGTCATCGCCCGCCAGCTCGACCAGATCGCCCCCGGAACCGCCGAGGCCCGCACGGTCCCCGTCACCATCGACGGCGAGCCCCGCACGTGGGTGACGCTGCTCAACCACCTGGGCCAGCCGATCGGCGACGCCGCCGCCCGCCGGGCCGCTATCGGCCTGCTCGACCGCGCATTCCCGGGCACCGACTGGTCGACCCCCCGGCGCTACGACATCCGCACCGGCCACCTCACCGAGGACGTGCCCATGTTCCCGGCCTCGCTGGGCATCAACACCGCGCTGGCCGCCCGATGATGCGCCCGGGCCTCAACGCCGCCGGTGACCGCGTCCGCCTGCCCGTAGGCGATGACCTGCTCGCCCCGCTGCTCGACGCGCTCGCCGTCGCCTACGCGGAGAACCCCGTCGAGGTGGGACACCTGCTCGGCGGACACGCCGCCCGAGTGCTGCGCCTGGACTACGCGCAGGCCGCCGACGACATGCCGGAGTACGAGCGATCGATCCGGGCCGCTGAGGCGTGCGGCTCCCGCGAGGCCCTGCTTGCCGAGCTGCCGGAGGACGTGTCCGCCGACCCGCTGCTGACCGCGGACGCCGCGATCACCGCCAGCACTCGCCTGCTCAAGCTCGCCGCCCACATCCGCCACACTCCCGACAGGAGCCCCCGCCCGTGACCGTCACCGCGCTGCACCCGGCAGCCCACACCGCCCCCGCCGAACCGATGCCGGCCGTGTTCCACGCGGCCGAGACGACCTACGAGCCCGCCCCGACTGGTACCCCTGCTGATGCTCCCCGGGTGTTCGCTGCAATCAACGGCGTGATGCGCGACGCCATGCCCGTGGGCAAGGACCAGACGAACACGCACCAGAACTACAAGTTCCGCGGCATTGACGACGTCATGTCTGCCATGGCTGGACCGATGCGGACGCACGGCGTGTTCATCCTGCCGAGCATCGCCGCCCAAAAGCAGGACCGGGACGGGAAGATCACGCGCACGCTGATCAAGATGCGGTACCGCATCTACGGGCCCGCGGGTGACTGCCTGGTCGCTGAGATCCCGGGCGAGGCGTTCGACACGGCCGACAAGTCCATGAACAAGGCGCAGGCCGCCGCACTGAAGTACCTCCTGTTCACCCTGTTCATGCTGCCGGTGGACGGCCGTTCCATCGACGATGGCGACCGCGACCACCCGCAGCCGACAGAACAGCACCGCGCCGAGCGCCAGCAGAACCGGCAGGGCCGCCAGCAGCGTGCCCAGCAGCGCCAGCAGCAGAGCGGGCAGGCCCGCCGCAGCGACCGGGCCGAGCCGGGCCCGTGGGAGCAGCAGCAGGCCCCGCAGCAGGCGACGCGACGCGACTACCTCGCAGAGGCTCACCGCGCCGACAACCCCCACCAGTTCGCCAAGATCCGGGCCGCCGCCGCCGAGAACGGCGCGCCGCCCGACTTCCTCGCCCGCCTCGACGCGGTCGCCGAGGAGAAGCGCCAGGCCGCCCAGCAGGCGACCCCCGCCCCGGGGAACGCGGCCGACGACGGCAGCCGGCACGACAACGACAACCACCGCGACGCCCTGAGCCCGGACGAGCAGGCCGCCATCGAGGCCGAACAGGCGCTGCGCCTCGCCGCCAGCCGCGCCAACCTCCCCACCCTGGACGCCGATTTCCAGATGGTCTACGGCATCCCGGTCGAGCAGGCCACCGCGCAGCAGCTCAACACGTTCCGCGAGCGCATCGAGATCGCCGCCGCCGGTGGTGCCCGGTGACCGCGCAGCAGACGGCCGAGCAGCCGTTGACGGAGATCGAGCAGCACCACTACGACACGATCACCGAGCGGATCGGCATGAACCGCCTCGCCGCCGAGGAGGCCGCCGCAAAGGCCGAGGAGGCCCCGGTGCCGGCCGCGACCGCGCCGACCGTGCCGGACCCGACCGCGATCCGCGACGCCGTCACCCACCAGGCCGTGTTGGGCGCCCTGCTCGACGAGGTCAAGGCCGCGTACGCCGAGGCCCGGACCGATGCCGAGTACCTGCTCACCCAGCAGTACAAGGCGACCGGCTCGACGAAGGTCGACGCGATGCTGCCGGACGGCACGAAGGTGGGATCGATCACCCGCACCCCTGGTGAGACCGCGGCGAAGGTCATCGACGAGGACGCGTTCCGGGCGTGGGTCCGCGACACGTACCCGACCGAACACGTCGTCGAGGCGATCCCCATGCGGATTGTGGCCAAGGTGCAGCCCGGGTTCGCCGCGAAGTTGCTCGCCGAGATGACCGCGGCCGGTCGTGCGCAGATCGCCGACCCGACCACGGGCGAGATTCACGACGTGCCTGGCGTCGCCATCGCTCCGGCCCGGGCCGCGTCCACCCGAATCACGTACGGGCGGAAGTCCAAGGGGCAGCCGCTCACGGGCCGCGAGCTGGTCGCCATCGCGTGGCGAACCACTGACCTCCCCGCCCGCATTCTTCCGGCCCTCGCCCCTGCCGCGCTCACCGCCGCCGAGGCCGAGCCCGCCGCCCAGTAACCGCCGTACGGGCCGCCCCACCGCCGGGGCGGCCCCCGCGAGGAGACCTATCCCATGCGAATCACCCTCATGACCCCCGACGAGCGCGCTGAGCTCGCCGACCTGCTCGGCCAGCAGAACCCCGCCGCGCCCGAGCTGGTCACCTCGACCACCCGCGCCGCACTGCTCGCCAACGCCTACCCCGCCGGGCCGGTAGCGAACAGCCGAGCCCGCACCACGCTGCTCGCCACCCCGGCCGTCGCCGCCCGCCTGCTCGCCGCCGAGCAGGAACTCACCACCACCCGCGACACCCTCGCCCGCATCCTCGCCGCACAGGAGGCAGGGGACTACTACAGCCCGGACGACGTGCTGCACGAGCTGGACCAGGCCGGTATCCACCTGCGCGCCGATGTCGAGGCCGCCGGGAACGCGGCCGACGCCGAGGCCGCGAAGGAGGCGCAGCGATGACCAGAGCCAACGAGACCACACCTTGGTACCGCGCCGCCGCCTGCAACGGCATGGAACTGAACGACTTCTTCCCCGACCGGCACGACAGGTTCGCAGTCGCCGACGCCAAGGCACTCTGCCGGGCCTGCCCCGTCCGCTTCGACTGCCTCGATGACGCTCTCGCGGAGGAGAACGGCCGGAACGTCAACGGCCGATTCGGTATCCGTGGCGGGTGCGACCCAACCGAGCGGCACCGCGAGTACCGCCGCCGCCGCGATATCGCCAAGCGGGCCGCTGCCGCCGCCCAGGCCGCCGCGTGACACCGCGCGCCCGCCTCGACCGGGCCCGCCAACTGCTCGAGACCCCACCGCCCCCGCCCGTCCCCGGGCAACTGGCCGTCGATGCCCCGCCGGTCGTCTGCAAGCACGGGAACCCGCGCTGCGGAGCGACCCCCACCCGTCCGTACGTCCAGGGCCCGCGCTGCAAAGAGCACCAACCCAGCATCACCCGCCCGTACTTCCAGCTGGAGAGGACGCAGCCGTGACCGTGCCCCTGTTCCCGCCGATCACGTACGGGATCGGCAGCATGCGTGCCGAACCCCTCGACCAGGGCCCGCGGTTCGTCCGGACCGGCGGCATGTCGCGCTGGCACCGGCCCCGTTCCGGCGTGCTCATGCCGAGCAACCGCACCATCTACGCAGTGTGGTGCGGGCAGCAGGTTGGGGGCCTCCATCGCGCCGCCGGAATGCTCACGGCCGAGACGATCCCCGACAGCCTGCCCGTGTGCGCCACGTGCGACGGCCGCGCCGTCGGGGCCGGGCAGGAGCAGGACGGGCCCGCCGGCCGAACCCTGCTGTACGGGCCGCGAGGCCTCACCCCGCCCCGGTTCTGCCCGGCATCCCGCGCGGACCTGTTCGACGCCCTGCCCGGCGGCACGACCGGCCGGTGTCTCGCGTGCCAGGACACGCACCCGATCCGGGCCATGGGCGGTCCGTACGCCTCCCGCGTCGGAATCGTCCAGCACCCGCCCGGCGCCCGGTTGTTCGCCCCGTGCCCGTTCCACCGCTGGCGCCACCCGCGCCGCCAGGGCGACCGCCTCGCCTGCATCTGCGGGCGCCCCCTCACTGCCTCGCAGTAGCCCCAGAACGGCCCCGGGGCGAGGCAGGACCCGCACCCCTCGCCCCGGGCGCCACACCCCGAACAGGAGCACCACCCGATGTCATGGTTCAGGATCGACGACACGGCCTATGGGCACCCGAAGGTGCTCAAGGCCAAAAACCCGGCGTATGGCCTGTGGTCACGATGCGGTTCGTACGCGGCCCAGCAGCTCACCGACGGCATGATCCCGGGCGTCGTCGCCGAGCTGTACGGCACCGCCCCGCAGGTACGGAAACTGGTCGCGGCCGGCCTGTGGCACGAGCACGGCCACACCTGCTCGCACCCGAGGTGTGCCCAGCCCGCCCCGGGTGACTACTACATGCACGACTACTTGGACTACAACCCGTCGAGGGCCAACGTCGAGCAGGGCCGTGACCGCGCCGCCGACCGACAGAAGCGGGCCCGTGAGAAGGCCACGGAGCAGCGCAACCAGACGCGTAATCACTCCGATTCGTCGCACGAAACGAACTCTTTCGCGGGTGAACGATCGGCCGAAAATCCGGAAAGCGTCTCGGAAAACATCGCGTTTCCGAAGCTCTTCGCAGGTCAGGAGGGGTTGTCACAGCGTGACGGTATGGACCCGTCACGATCCCCCCGACCCGACCCGTCCCCTACTACCTCCTTCGGAGGTAGTAACCCCCCTAACCCCCAAGGGGGGAAGGCAGCGGCGGGCAGCCTGGTCGAGGCGTGGTGGACGACGTACGGCCGCGGCACGGCCCAGTCCCGGACCACGGTCCGCCGGGCCGTCGAGGACGCCCTCGCCAACGGGCTGGACGCGCAGCTGCTCGCCGCCGCGATGGACCGGCTCGGCCAGACGTCGAAACCGGTCACAGGCGGAACGTTGCAGTTCGCGTTGTCGGACATCCGCCGCACCTCGCCCGGGGCCGACGTGATCCCCCTCGACCCGAACGCCCCCCGCCGCCTCGGCCGCGCCGCCCAGGCCGCCGCCGTCATGGCCCAGATCCTCGCCGAGGAGAACGCCCAGTGATCCGCAACGAAGTCGCCGCACTGCTCGCCTACGTCGACAGCCTCGACCCCACCCGCGCGCCCCTCGACCGGCCCGCCATCGCGGAACGGCTCACCCAGTGGTGCGCCGTCCTGGTCGACGTCGCAGCGACCGCCCCGCACCCCGAGGGGCGGCACTGGGACGCCTCACAGGCCGCGTTCCGCCACATCACCACGTCGCCCTACCCGATCAAGCCGAGCGACATCAGCCGCCCGTGGGCCGACTTCCGCCGCGACGTCCTCAGCCGCCACTCCGACCCCGTGCCGAACGTCGACCCCGACGACGAGACCGCCTACCGCGCCGCCCTCGCCAGCCACCGCCGCGCCATCGAGACCGGGCAGACCGTTGCCACGCCCCGCGCCCTGATGCCCGCAGGCAGCCGCGAGGAACGCGACCAGGCCGCCGCCGCACGGCTCAAGCAGTTCGGCAGCTACGTGCCCCGCAGCGTCGTTGCCGCCCTCGCCTCGACCCGCCCCGGCATGACCGAACGCCGTCGCCTCGCCGTCGCCGGGCAGCCCGACCCGTTCAACGTCCCGTGCCCGTGGGAGGCGTGCCGCGCCGCAAAGGGTCAGCGCTGCGTCACGGCCGGCCACCCCCGCACGGATTTCCACGACGCCCGACTCACTGCCGCCGCAACCGCCCACGCCCGCCAGGAGCAGCCCGCATGAACCGCCAGAAGCACCCCGGCAAGCCGCACAAGCGCAAGGCCCAAACCGGCGACCGCACCCGCGGCGGCCGCACGTGGCGGATCACGGCATCGTGGGACGTCCGCCCCGACCGGCCCGCCGTCCGCACCACGACCGACCGCAAGGCCCGCGACCGCATGGTGTCCGAGTTCGCTGCGCAGGGCGGATACGTCGTGATTGAGGAGGCCCGCGGGAACGGGTGGCGCACGGTCCGGGAGATCAACGGGGCCGAGCTGGTGGCCGAGGCCGACGCCGAGGCGGACGAGCGGAACCGCCGTGACCGGGCCGAGGCCGCGCAGCGCGCGCAGCGCCACGCCGCCGACTACGCCGCGCAGGCCGCCCGCAACACCCTCGCCGCGCACCTCGACGACACCGCCGCCCGCGACCGCCTCGCCCGCCTCATGGCCCAGCCCCCGTCCGCCCGCGACCAGCGCGCCCGACACACGGCCGGCGGCCGATGATCCCGGACGCCGTCGCCGCCGTCATCGCCGCGACCATCCGAGACCACCCCGGCAGCACCCCCGAGGCCATCGCCAGGGCCGCCGTAGCCGCCCTCGACCGCGAGGGGTGGCACATCGCCGCCCCCGACACCATCGCGGCGTTTCTACGGGCCGCCTGACCCCACGCCAGGGGGGTGCGCAGCCCCGTACCACCGCACCCCCCTCCGTGTTACGTTTCTCTCTGGAAACGTACGTACGTCTCCGCGAACTGCGAGCCGCAGCGCTCAGACCGGAAGGACCGCCATGCCACACCACCGCGCAACCTCCGCATGGCGGTACTGGTCCAAGGTCGCGTTCGACGGCCCCATCCCGCTCGTACGCGGCGTTACCGGCCGCTGCCACGTCTGGACCCGAGCCACGAACGAGAAGGGCTACGGAACGTTCTGGCTCGGCCGCACCGTCAAGGCGTACCGCTACGGCTACGAGTTGGCGTTCGGCCCGATCCCCGCCGGCCTCGATGTTGACCACCGCTGCCGCAACCGCGCCTGTGTCCGCCCCAGCCACCTGCGGGCCGTCACCCACCGCGTGAACCTGCTCGCCTCGACGAATCACGCCGCGCTGCGAGCAGCCCAAACCCACTGCATGCGCGGCCACGCATTCGACGCCGAAAACACCATCCGCGCGAAGAACAACACCCGGAAGTGCCGCACCTGCAAGCGCGCGGCCGACCGCGCCGCCCGCACCACCACCCCCGAAAGGACCGCTGCCTGATGGCCGGCGAAACCGTCGTCACCCTCGTTGGCAACCTCGTCGACGACCCCGAGCTGAAGTTCACCCCCAGCGGCCACGCCGTTGCGAAGTTCCGCGTCGCGTCCACCCCCCGCACGTTCGACAAGAGCACCAACGAATGGCGCGACGGAGACAGCCTTTTTCTGACCGTCAGCGCATGGCGAACCCTCGCCCAGAACTGCGCCGACAGCCTCACCCGCGGCACCCGCGTCATCGTTCAGGGCGCGCTCAAGCAGCGGTCGTACGAGGACCGCGAAGGCGTCAAGCGCACCGTGTACGAGATCGAGGCCGAGGACGTCGCCCCGTCGCTCAAGTCCGCTACCGCGCAGGTCACCAAGACCACCGGTATCGGCCAGGGCCAGCAGCGCCAGCAGCCCCAGACCGGCGGCTACGCAGCCCAGCAGCAGGCCCAGCCCGACCCCTGGAACACCGGCCAGCAGCAGCCCCAGCAGAACGGCGGATGGGGCCAGCAACGCCAGCAGGAACCCCCGTTCTGACCCGCCGCGTCCGCCGTCCGGTCGCGGCCAGCGCCGCGCGCGTGAGCACACCACGCACCTCCCACTCCACACCCTGAGAGGCCCCACCCCATGGCTGACACCCAGCCCACCCCGTCCGACGCCGAGCTGATCGAGCATGCCCGCACCGCCGGTTGGCACGAGCCGGAGAAGGCCCCGGAGTTCGTTGCCGCGTACCGGGCCCACGTCGAGCAGCAGTCCGCAGCCGTCGCAGCCCTCACCGCCGAGGAGGCCACGGCGAACGCCACCGCGAACGCCGCCACCGTCAGCATCGTCGCCGACGTGCACGCCCCGGCCGCCTGCAAGTGCGGCCACCCTCAGGACCGGCACGCCCTTCTCAGCGGCACCTACGCCCAGTGCCGGACGAAGTACGCCGAGGCTGGCCGCCCCAAGTGCCCCTGCGGCATGTTCCGTCCCCAGGCCGACCCCACCACCGTCGAAGATCAGTCCACGGGCGACGTGTTCACCGAGGCCGCCGTCAGCCGCAACGCGCTGCTCGCCGGAATCACCGCCATCGAGAACCTGCCCCAGGACTTCGAATGCGACCCCGGCCGCGGCGACGCAGTCAAGGTGCTGCACCGCCTCGCCGACCACTACACCACCAACGAGCAGCCCGCCGGGCTCACGTGGGAGGCCCGCACCGCGCACGCCGTACGCCTGTATGCCACGACCGCCATCGAGCGCGACGACGCGCGTACCGAGGCCGCCAAGCTGCGCGAGCAGCTGCACGGCGGCGCCGAGCTGGAGCAGCCCACCGACGGCACCGAGCGCGCCGAGGACACCGCCCGCCGGTTCGCCCGCCGCCTCGCCGCCGTCGAGCAGCTGTGCAACGGCCGCCCCGGATACCACCAGTTCACCGTCAAGGCCCTGCTCACCGCCATGAGCGACGCCGACGACGGCCCCGAGCCCGTCTCGGACGACGTACTCACCGAGCGCATGTCGACCGCCATCGTCCAGTACCTCAACGACGTTGACGAGGACCCCGACACCGACGACCTCGCCGACAACCTGCTGACCGTCATCAAGCAGGCCGGCCGATGATCCGCGGCCACTGGTTCCGAGCCGACTACGCCGACGAACCGTGCCTGTTCGCCGGATGCGGCCGGCCGCAGTCCGCGCACGTCGAGTCGTGCGGCGAATGGACAGACCCCCGCCACCTGTTCCGGCCCACGCTGCGCCACCTCGCACGCTGCAACCGGTGCGGCCGACACCCCGCCCACTCGACCCACCACGGCAGCCGCAAGAACCGCTCTCTGTGGCATCACGACCACCTCGCCCGCCTCGCCCGGAAGGTGCGCCGCCGATGACCCTCTCCCCGCGCCTGTACGGCCGCCGCAACGCCGCCCGCGAGGCAGCCGACCAACTCGCCGCCCAGGGCCACCACGTCCACTACGCCGCCCACGGAGAAGCCCGATGCATCACCGGCCACTGCACCACCGAGACCACGAAGGACCCGCGCCGATGACGTACCGCGCCCGCCTCGCCGCCCGCCGCAACCGCCGCATCCTCGCCAGCCTCCCCCCGGTCCCCGTCCCCAACGACGACGAGGACCGCGACCCCTCGTACTGCTACACGTGCGGCCGCCGCTGCGGCTCCCAGCCCCACTCCTGACCCGCCCGGGGCCCGCCACCACGGCGGGCCCCCACCCCCCGGAGACACCGTGCTGTACTTCCGCCTCAGCCTCGCCGCCATTTTCACCGGCCTCGCCATCGCCGCCGCCGTGACCGGCGACCACATCCGCGCCGCCTGCTACGCCGGGGCCGCCGTGCTCTGGATCACCCTGGCCATCCTCGACGAGGACCGCAGCTGATGACACGCCGCCCGCTGCGCTACCTCGCCCACCGAACCGGGCTGGTCTGCTCCCCCTCACTCCTGTACGCCGACGTGCCGTTCTCGAACCGATGGCACCGCCGCCGCATCCTCGCCCGAAAGGCGCGCCCCATGGGATTCGACCACTCCACCTACTTCGCCTACGGCGTGCACGTCGAGAGCCCCGACGAATACGCCCAGCCCCGCGCCGATCGCATCAACAAGGCCCTGACCGAGCACCCCGACCGGCACCAGTTCCCCAACGTCGGCACCCTCACCGCCGGGGACTACGACGCAGACATGCTGTTCCTCGTTACGGAGTGCAAGGAAACCGCGTTGGGCACGTTTGCCCACGTCACTCCGCAGACGCGCACGGTCGAGCAGGCCGCCGAATGGACGCGCCAGCTCACCGCAGCCGCCGCCGCACTCGGCATCCCCTCAGCCGATCACAGCGAGGCCGGGTGGCTGAGCATTCCGGACGTCAGCTGATGACCCGCCGTACGCGCCCGAACCGGGAGCGCCGCGCCCTCGCCGCCCGTGCCCGCGACGAACGCCGCGCCCGACTCCGCAACCTCATCGACCGCGCCGGCCGCGTCACCCTCACCACCCAGGAAGCCGATGCACTCCGCGGCCTCGCCGAGGCCGAGTTCGCCGAGTCCGACGCACTGCGCGCCACCGTGGGCGGGCAGCAGTCCGCAGCCAACCGCCACGGGGCGCAGCTCGACGCCGCGCACGCTGCGATCCGGGAGGCCGAGCAGGCCGCCGCGGAGTGGAAGAAGACCGCGGCCACGTACTCCGGTCTCTACAGCAGCGCGGAGCAGGACGTCACCAACTACCACGAGCGCCAGGCCGCCGAGGAGCACCGGCGCCGTGTAGTCGCCGCCGGAACGATCAGCGCCGCGTGCTGTGTCTGTGGCCGCGGCCCCGTCACCTACCGCAACTACCGCGAGCAGCCGTTCTGTGCGCCGTGCGCCGACGGCCAGCCCGCCCCCACCACCACGACCCCGGAGCCGCAGCCGTGAACACCCCGACCACGCCGACCGACACCGCCCGCCTCACCCTCGACGCCATGGCCGCCAACCTCGACCAGCTGCGTACCGCGCTCGCCGACGCCTACGGCCGGGCCGGGGCCGCCCTCACCCAGGCCGGAACTAGCGTGGCCGCCGCCGAGCACCGCGCCACGATCGCCGAGGAGCGGGCCGCCGCGTGGAAGCGGCTCATGGAGCGCCGTACGACCACGCTGCGCAAGCGCGCCCAGGAGGCCGAGGCAGCCACCGCTGAGGCACGGGAGGCAACCGCCGTCGAGGAGGAGCGCACCGCCCGCCACTCCCAGTGGCTCGCCGAGACCGCCGCCGCGTGCGACGCCCCCGACTGGCCGCGCCTTGCCGACACCGTCGCCGAACTGGCCGCCCGCACCGAGCAGGCCGAGCAGGACGCCGAGCGTTTCAAGGCCGACCACCTCGCCGCCTGCACGACGATCGCCGACATGCACGAGGCAGCCACCGGCCGCACCGGCATGGGACCGATCCGCGGAGTCGTCGAGGACGTCGCCGACGTACGGGCGCGCGCCGAGAAGGCCGAGAAGCGCGGCGACCATTGGAAGCGCGTAGCCCAGGAGATCGAGGCCGACCGCGAACGCCTGCTCGCCACGAAGTACGACGCCGAGCGCACCGCCGCCACGTTGCAGCGCGTACGGGACGCCGAGAGCCTGGCCGACGCCCTCGCCGCCGTAGCCGAGCACGACGGGTTGCCGCCCGAGGCCGCCCGAGCCGCCGCGAACATCGCCGCCGCAGCCGAGCAGCCGGCCGCCATCGACGCCGAACGCGAACGCGATCACGCCCTGCGCCTGGCCGCAGCCGAGCACAGCAAGCGCGAGGCTCAGCGCGACGCAGAGCGCGCCACGCAGACCCTGCTCCGGGTCAAGCACGCTTCGACGGCCGCCGACGCCTGGACCGTGATCGGCGCGCACTTCCACATGCCCGCCACCGAGGCCGGCCGAGGCGCCCGCAGGTGGCGCAGCGCGGCCGAGACCATCGCCGAGCGCCACGCCCAGCGCGCCGAGGCCGACGTGCAGGAGATCGCGAAGCAGCTGCGCGCCGTCGAGGAGGAACACGGCCTGACGTGCGAGCAGTTCAACGAGGCCGCAGCCGCCCGCGACCGGTTCGAGGCCGCCTGGCAGAACGCCCGCCAGCGCGCCCAGCACGCCACCCACCGAGCGGAAATGGTCAGCGCCCGCGCCGAGCGGAACCGCCAGAGCCGCAACCGTTGGACCCGACAGGCCCTCGACGCCGCGGACACCATCAAGCGCGTACGCGCACTGCTCGATACGCACTTTGGGCCGCTGGACCCCGCATCTGTTCGCGCCGCCCTCGACACCCCCACGGAGCGCTGACCATGGCGACCACCGCCCCGATCGCCGCCCAGGCCGCCGAGGATCTGCGCGCCGTACGCGAGCAGTGGGGCGACCTGCTCGCCGCGATCGAGCGCGCGCCGGCAGCCGAGTGGCCGCCCCGCGACTCCCGCGCGCTCGGCGTGGTGCCTGAGGCCGACGAGCCCAGCATCGGCCGCCTGCCGCTCACGCTGCGCGAGCACCCCGCCCCGCTCAACCTCGCCGCCCTCGACGCCGCCCTGTCGGTCGAGCGGGACCTCTTCCACCTCGCCGACGTCATCGCCGACGCCGTACAGCGCCCCGTCCGGTACACGGCGACCGACCGACACGGCCGACACCGATACCAGCCGGACGCGGCCGACCGTGACGACCCGGCCCGCTGGCACCTGCCCACGCACAGCGCAACCGTCACCGGCCGCACCGCGTCGGCCGGCAGCCGCGCGTACGGGCTGCACTGGGCCGCAGTGTGGATCGAGGGCCGCGCGCTCGGTGAGGACGTCACCGCGCCCCGGCCGAGCAACACCGTGCACCTCCCCCTGTTCAGCCCCGTGCGGCCCGTCCTGCTCGACCAGATCGCCGCCACCGCCCGCCGCGCCCGCCGGACCGTTGAGCAGGCACTCGGCCGCGACGGACGCCCCACCGCCCTTGACCAGCCGTGCCCGTACTGCCGGGGCCCGCTCACCGCGCACACCCGCAGCGGCGACCCTGCGGCCGCCACGGTGGTCTGTGCGACCGGGTCGGCATGCACCGCGCCTGTGCTGCTCGACCGGGGCCGCCGGATGTGGCGCGGGGCCGAACTGGTCACGCTGTACGTGGCGATGGAGGCCGCGGCGCAGCGCAGCGCGTGAACCAGCGCAGGGGCGCCGGGAGTTGACCGGCGCCCCTTCCCCCGAACCTTGCGCAACCTAGTTCCGCCGCGTACGGTACTCAGTACCGCAGAGCTCCACACTCAGCGGCCCGAGCTCCACACTCGGCAACCACGGGAGTACACCCCATGAAGACCTACACCACCGGCCGTAGCCGCACTGGCCACTACCGCCGCCCCGGCGAAGTCATGACCTACTGCGGCCGGCACGGCATGGCCGAAACCACCACACACACCAGCCTCTGCCGCCCCTGCGTCAAGGCCGAAGCCCACGACCGCGCCGCCGCCGAGGCCGTCGCCGCTGAGCACGCCGCACCACTTGCCGAGCGGGAACGTGAACTGCTTGCGTCAGACGCCGTGCCGGCCGCCATCGAAGCCGAGTCCGAGCAGCCCGCCGCCGAGGTGATGATCTGCGTGCACGGCGAGGACTGCCCCCAGGACCCCCAGTACAACGACCACTACCAGCGCCCCGCGATCTCCCGAGCCCCCTACTCCATTGAGTCCTACCGCACGTACTACTGCGGGCAGCACGGCGAGCACTACCCGTGCCCCGGCCCGGCGCGCAGCCACGACTACATGACCTGCGTGGTCGGCTGGCGAGACCTTGCCGCCGTCCACGCCGGAGACGTGCCCCCGTGGTGCTATTCCAGCGCCGACCCCACCGCCCCTCAGTACCACCCCACCGCCGAGGGCGCGGCCCGCATCACGGTCGCCACGGAGATGCGCTACGCGGCTGAGCTGGTCACCGAGGCCGAGGCCACGGACGGCACGTGGCGCGGCGAGTGGATCGGCGAGCAGACCACCACCAGCACCCCCGGCCTGTTCATCCTCGACCGCGAGCAGGGAGCCCTGTTCGCCTGACCACCACCGGCCCGGCCCCTCCCGAGGACGGGCCACCTCGACCCACAGGAGTAACCCGACATGGACACCAACGACGACCAGACCACCGATGACCAGACCGGCAGGTCATACACCTCAGCGGAGATTAGCCGGACGATCAAAAAGGATCAGCAGGCCACCGCCATGGGCCGATTTCACGAAGCCCTACACACCGTCGCAGCGGAGTACGAGCACGCCCAGGCCGCCGCCCGGAACGCCGTCACGTCCTCGGCTCTTGCCGCCCTCGCCGAGAACTTCACCCGCGCCACCACAGACGCTCACCGACGCGACCTCGCCGCCGAGGTAGCTCAGGAACTCACCCTCGCCGAGGCCGGCACAATCCGCCGGGCCGCCGAGGCTGTCCGGCTCGGCACCCCCGGAATCATCCTCCGCGCCGCTGCCAACGACATGACCCCCAACGAGATCGCCCGCGAACTCGGCGCCACCGGCAGCTACGTCCGCCGCATCCTCCGCGAAAACCGCGTGTTTTCGTGGCGCCTCGACCTGTTCAACAGCCAGGCCGGCCCCGGGTGGCAGTCGTGGGAGTCCGGTACCGACGTGATGCCCTACAGCGAAGACCACAACGTCATGGACGAACTGGCCGCCCAAATCCTGACCCAGGCCGGCAGGGGCGCCCGCAAGTACGTGGCCCGCGTGACCGTCTGGCAGGGGTCAGAAGACCAGGCAGACGACGCCTCGATTTACAGCACCGAGTTCCACCCGCGCACCACCGACTGACCCACCACATGCCACGGGCCCGCCCACGACTCCACATCGCAGACGGGCCCCACAACCACCACGGGAGTACCCCCGCCATGGCCACGAAGAAGACTACCCAGCCCCGCACGCCCGCCGTCCCCCAGCCCGGCAGCCGGCCGAGTATCCGAGTCGACGCCCAGCTGTCCGACGACTTCGCCACCATCATGCGCGCCGGAGGCAACGCGACCGACGCCATCCGTACGGCCGTCGAACAGCTTGCCGACATGTACCGCACCGCATGGGCCCACGGCGTCATCCCCGACGGCCAGCCCGCCCAGCTGCTCGCCTACCAGCTCGGCCGCCTGCCGACGGGCGCACCGACCCCGACCAGGCCGTATGACGCCACGTCCGACCGGCCGAGCATCCCGCGCGTGCATCGCCGCATCCCCGGCCCCTACCCCGTCCGACAGCGCTCCGCGTAGCGCCCCAGCCGTCCGACACCGCGCCCCCGCGAGCCACACAGCGGGGGCGCAGCCGCATGACCGGACGCGCCGCCCGCCGCGCGCCCGCGCACAACCATCCACCCGCCTCGCAGGTCTCACGCACACCAGACCTACGTACGGAGTGCCATCGTGAGACCCGCCGCTGTCCTGCTCGCCGCTGCCGCCCTGCTCGCCCTCACCGCCTGCTCGGCCGAGGACGACGCGAAGCCCGCCGCGTCGTCGAGCGCCCCGACCGTGGACCATGCCGCCGCCGAGAAGGCAGCCGGTATTCCGCCGGCCCCGACCGGGTCGGACCGTGCCGCGTACCTCGCCGCGATCAAGGCCGTGGACCCGCGGATCGTCGAGGACGAAGAGAAGGCGATCGATGCCGGCCGGAACCAGTGCAGCAGCCTCGCAGGTGGCGGGCAGAAACTCGACTGGGCCGCGGCGCAGCGCTTCGGCAACGACGCCCGCCCGCTCACGGACGCGCAGGGCAAGCAGCTGAACGCCGCGTTGCGGGCGACGCTCTGCCCGAAGTGACGTTGCCGCCCGTTATGGATCTGTGATCTAATCAGGCCGACCCCGGCGTGCCCGAAAACGGCCGCCGCGAACGCCCCGCCGCCCACCGCGCCGGGGCGTTTCGCATGCCCGGACACCGACCGCCGAGGAGACCGCCATCGCCACGCCCGCCGACATCGAGCACCGATTCGCGTTCCACGCCGCGACCACGCAGGAGAAGCGCGACGACCACACGAGCGTGCGCCAGGCATGCCGCCACCTCGCCGACCAGATCAACGAGCAGGTACCCGCCGGCCGCGAACAGGCCCTCGCCCTGACGAAGGTCGAAGAGGCCATGTTCTGGGCGAACGCCGCCATTGCCCGCGCCACGTAGGCACACCACAGACCGCCGCGGCGAGGAGGTGACGCGTACCCATGGGCCGACCCATCACTGAGACAGACCGGCGAGCAGTACGCCGCCACCACGCCGCGGGCATGACCCGCAACGCCATCGCGAAGAAGATCAAGCGCAGCCCCTCGACCGTCAGCAACATCGCCAAGGAACTTGGGCTGACGTTCGAGCGAGGGGCCGAGGTAGTCGCCGCCACCGAGGCGCGCCGCATCGACCTTGCCGCCCGCCGCGTCACCCTCGCCGAGACCCTGCACGAGGACGCCGAGAAACTGCGCGCCCAGCTCTGGGAGCCGTGCACCGTCGGCGAGTTCGCGGGCAAAGAGGGCGACTGGCAAACGGCCGACCTCCCTCGTCCGCGCTTCGGTGACCAGCGCGCCATCCTCGGCGCCGCCGGCATCGCCATCGACCGCAGCCTGAAACTCCAACCCGCCGTGGGTGGCCAGCAGGCCGACCAGGTCACATCCATGCTCGGCCAGCTCGGCGCAGCGCTCACGACCGCGTTCAGCGACCAGGACGACGCCGGCGGAGGCGACGACGGGGGGTGAGCTATGCAGCTCCCCCCCGATCTCCCCCTGTCCCGCAAACAGTTGCGGAGCATCGGCCGTGCGACGGCCCGTATCAACCTGTGGCATGGCTCGGTCCGGTCCGGCAAGACGATCGCGAGCCTGTTGGCGTTCGTGATCGCGGTTGCCACGGCGGGGCCGTCCGGCCTGATCATCATCTGTGGCCGGTCGCTACAGACGATCGAGCGCAACGTGTTCGAGCCGTTGATGGACCGGGCTCTGTTCGGTCCGCTCGCCGGCCACATCCACCACACCCGCGGCGCCACAACAGCCGTGATCCTCGGCCGGACCGTGCACCTGGTCGGCGCTGCCGACACCCGCGCCGAGGGCCGGTTGCGTGGTCTCACGGCGCAGCTGGCGTACGTCGACGAGGCCACCCTCGTGCCTGAGGGCTTCTGGACGCAGCTGCTCGCCCGGTTGTCTGTTCCTGGCGCGCGCCTGTTCGCGACGACTAACCCGGACTCGCCGAGGCACTGGCTCAAGGTCGGATACATCGACCGTGCGGCCGAGTTGAATCTCAGACACTGGCACTTCCGCCTCGCCGACAACCCGTCGCTGTCCCCGGACTACGTTGCCTCACTCACCGCCGAGTATGTGGGCCTGTGGCGCAAACGCATGATCGATGGTGCGTGGTGCGTCGCCGAGGGCGCGATCTACGACATGTGGGACGAGGCCCGCCACGTCGTCACGACGCTTCCCGAGATGCGCCGCCACTGGGTCGGAGTCGACTACGGCACGACCAACCCGTTCGCCGCGCTGCTGCTCGGCCAGGGCACCGACGATCGCCTGTACATCGCATCCGAGTGGCGCCACGACGGCCGCACCACGCGCCGGCAGATGACCGATGCGCAGTACAGCGCCGCCGTCCGAGCCTGGATTGCCAAGCTCGGCGTATCACCAGAGTGGACGTTCGTAGACCCGTCGGCCGCCTCGTTCAGCCTGCAACTGTGGCAGGACGGGCACCCCGGATTGGCCAAGGCCGCCAACGATGTTGCCGACGGCATCCGGTCCGTGTCCAGCCTGCTCGCCGCCGACCGGCTACGCATCCACGCATCGTGCGAAGGGCTGCTCTCCGAACTCCCCGGCTACAGCTGGGACCCGAAAGCGACCGCCCGCGGCGAGGACAAGCCGCTGAAAATCGACGACCACAGTGCGGACGCGCTGCGGTACGTCGTGCACAGCACCGCGCACGAGTGGCGCCACCTGCTCACCCTGCCCACCGCCGAGGAGGCCCCAGCATGACAACCGCGCCCCTCGCGGTACCCCTGCCGCCCATCACCCTGCCCATCACGATCACCGTCGGAGACCTGCCGTGCCGGGCCGGGACGATCACGATCGAGCCGGGCGACGTGGCCGGCAGCATCCGCAGCGAAATCGCAGCGTTCCTGCGCGAGGCAGCCGACATCTGCGAGCAGTCCGCCGAGGAGGTGACCGACACGTGACGACCATCCCCACATCGGTCACCCTCGACCAGCGCCGCGCCGCCTGCCGTGCGCTGGGACTGCCGCCCGCCCTGGTGCAGTCCCTCACCGTTCGAGGCGACGGGGCAACCGCCGCTCTGTACGTCCTCGACCGCGAGGGCCGGCGGATCAGCCACAGCGGCGCACCGCTCACCGCCACCGTTTCCATCCCGCTGGCCGAGGAGGTGAGCAGCACATGAGCCTGCCCGCGAACGGCACCGCGTGGCCGCCCGCCTCGATGGCCGCCGCGTACCGTGAGATGGAACGCGATGCGATGTGGTACGCGGGCGACCCGCACCGCCTGGCCCACGTCGCCGACCGGCGCGAGCACGCCCCGCGCCGCGCCGACCGTGGCGCCAGACGCCTGCTGACCGGCCGCCGCGACGAGCCGGCCGACTACCCCCGCAAGCAGGAGCGCCGCCTACACGTGCCGCTGCCGGGCGACATCGCCACCGTGGCCAGCGATCTCCTGTTCGCGGACATGCCGACGATCACCGCCTCCACAACGGCCGGCACGGAGTTTCTGGTCAACGCCATCGACACCGCGCACCTTCACCAGCTGCTGTTGGGCGCGGCCGAGCAGGCATCCGCCATGTCCGGCATCTTTCTGCGGCTGACGTGGGACCGAGACGTCGTGCCGGACCGGCCGATCCCGACGACCGTGCAGCCGGACAACGCTGTACCCGAGTACGTGTTCGGCATGCTTCGGGCCGTCACCTTCTGGCGCAAGCTGGACGGGGGAGACGCGCAGACCGTCTACCGGCACCTGGAGCGCCACGAGCCGGGCCACATCGTCCACGGCCTCTACGAGGGCACACCCGACAACCTCGGCCGCGCCGTGCCGCTCACCGAGCACCACGAAACCGCAGCCCTCGCCGGATCACTGTCCGAGAATGGCGTGTCCGTCGAGACCGGCATCCCGATGCTGACGGCCGTCTACGTGCCGAACATGACCCCGAACCGGCTGCACCGCGCCTCGCCGATGGGGCGCAGCGACTACGCCGCCCCGATCTACGATCAGTTCGCCGCTCTCGACGACGTGTGGACGTCGTGGATGCGTGACATCCGCCTCGCCCGCGCCCGCCTCATGGTCCCTGCCGCGTACCTGACCAGCAACGGCCCCGGGCAGGGCGCATCGTTCGACGACGACCGCGAGGTCTACAGCAGCCTGAACATGCCGCCCACGGAGGGCGCAGGTATCACGCTGGCGCAGTTCAAAATCCGCGTCGAGGAGCACCAGCGCACCAGCGAGGCCATCACCCGCAAGGCCGTTGAGTCTGCCGGATATTCCGCGCAGAGCTTCGGGTTGGAGGGTGGTGGCGAGGCGATGACCGCGACCGAGGTCGAGGACCGCGCCGGACGCTCGACGACTACGACGAAGAAGAAGGCCGGCCACTGGCGAGGCCAGCTGGCCGACTTCCTGCACGCCTACCAGCTGCTTGCCGTCGCCCAGTTCACTGCCCGGATCACTCCGGAGCGGCCCACGGTTGAGTTCCGGCTCGGCGCCACCGAGTCCGAGCAGTCCAAGGCCACCACCTTGGAGCTGCTGACCCGAGCCCAGGCCGTCAGCACCGCGACCAAGGTCAAGGCGCTGCACCCCGAGTGGGACGACACCGCCGTACAGGCCGAGGTCGCGGCGATCCTCGCCGAGACCGACATAGGTGCACCGGACCCGGGCGGCACCTACCCCATGTAGGAGGTGGCCGCGTGCCGATTCACCCGGGCATGGTCGAGGGCCTGGCCGCCGGTACGCGGGACCTGTACCAGCAGGCTGAAGAACGGCTACTGCGGATCATCGCCCGGCAGTTGGCCGAGGGGTACGACGCGCCGAACTGGGCCGAGCGGAAACTCGGCGCCGTGCAGGCGCTGCGCCGCGCGGCTCAGGGCGTTGTCGACCAGCTCGGCCAGGCCGTCACCCTGGAGATTTTCGAGGTGACGGCCGAGGCGTACAACACCGGGCACCGTGCCGGAGTCGCCGAACTCGGCGCACTGTCGGACGACGCCCGCCGCCTGACCGACGACATCACCCCGCAGGCACAGGCCGTTGACCGCCTCGCAGCCGAGACCGTCGACAGGGTTACCGCCACCCACCGCAGCATTCTGCGGGCCGTAGATGACCGCTACCGGGCGATCGTCGCGCAGGTCAACGCGACGCCCCTGATCGGCACCGGGACCCGCCGCCAGGCCACGCAGGACGCGATGACGCGGTTTGCGGACGAGGGCATCACGGCGTTTCGCGACCGCGCCGGCCGCCGCTGGAAACTCACCTCGTACGCGGAGATGGCGGTCCGTACCGGTGTTGCCCGGGCCGCGACCGAGGGCCACACGCGGACGCTGGAGAGCGCCGGGGTTGAGCTGGTCATCGTGTCCAACGCGCCGCGCGAGTGCCCGCTCTGCCGCCGCTGGGAGGGCCGCGTCTTGACGATCAGCGGCCCGTCCGGGGCCCGCACGATCGAGGTAGAGCACGCCACGCAGGATGACCGCATGGTGTCCGTGGACGTGGCCGGCAGCCTCGACGAGGCGCGCCAGGCCGGGCTGCAACATCCCAACTGCCGTCACAGCGTGTCCGCGTACACGGCAGGGATCACCCGGGCCGAGACTGCCGAGGCGGACCCGGAGGGGTACGAGGCCGGGCAGCGGCAGCGCGCCATCGAGCGGAAAATCAGGCAGTACAAGAGCCGCGAGGCCGCCGCCACCACCCCCGAAGGGGAGCGCGCCGCCCGCGCGAAAACCCGCCAGTGGCAAGGCGCCATGCGCGACCACCTTGCCGCACACCCCGATCTCCGCCGACTGCGGGCCCGCGAGCAGCACGGGGCCAGCAACCTCCCGCCCGAGCAGCGACCGCGCCGCCAGGGACAGCCAGGACCGCCCACCGCGCCGCCGAGCCAGTACGCCCAGGCCGCCCGCGTCCGGTCCGGCGACAGCGGCACCATGCGCGAGATGACCGACACCGAACTCGGTACGGCCATGCGCGCCACGTCGCTGGACGCCCGCGACCGCGCCCGGATCGCGACCGAGCTGGACCGCCGGTATCCGCCGGCCGACCTGCCCGCCCCCGCGACGACCGGTGACGCCGTCGAGGACCTGCTCGCCGACCGTGCAGCGCTCGACGACGTCACCGCGCCGCTGCCACCCGCCGAGGAGTGGGGAGCGCTCGCCACCGATGCCAAGTTCGCCGACGACCTCGCGGCCGCGGTCAAGGCCGCCGCCGAGAAGGCTGGCGGCGAGGCGGTCGAGCGCATGACCCGGGCACAGGCACGGGAGATGTACGCCGAGTACGTCTACCGGCAGTACCTTGACGCCGAGGACGCATGCCGCGGCTACCTGCTCAACAAGAAGGCGCAGACCGACGGCATCGACCCCATGTCGCTGTTTTCCGGCCCGGCCCGTATCGCCCACGCACGCGCTTCGGATGAACTGCGCGAATGGTGGGCGAAACACGGCCGGTTGACGCAAGCTGAGTTCATCGAGAAGGCCACCGGGCAGCGTCAGCGCTGGGCCGAGGGCGCCCGTCAGAACGAGTCGGACCACCAGAACAAGAGGTGATGCAGTGGCGGCGCGAGAGGACATCACGCGGGCAGTCGACGAGGGGGCCGAGGCCGGGCGCCGCGGCGCCCCTCCGACCGTCTGCCCGTACCCGCGTACGTCGCTGCTTCGTGGCGCGTGGGTGCGCGGTTACGCCCGCGCCCGCCCGCTCGCCACCGAGGACCGCGCCGAGTAGGCGCAGCACCACCGCACCACCCCGAGGGGCCCGCCAGGCGCGGGCCCCTTTTGCATGCCCACACGGTCCGCCAGGCGCGGGCCCGAGCGCACCAGGAGTGCACGATGAAGACCGCCCGCCCGTTCCGTCACCCGCTCGCCACCCACGCCGCCGGTACCGTCCTCGGCCACCGCCGAGACGGCCGCCCCATCTACGCCATCGCAGGAGGCGACGGCACCGGAGAGGGCGGGCAGGGAGGCGGGGGAGGCCAGCAGGGCGGGACCGGTGACGGCACCGGCCAGCAGGGCGGAGGCGAGCCACAGCAGGGTGCGGGCGGGCAGGACCCGGCCGGCCAGCAGGGCGCCGCAGACGGTGACGTGTCGACGCTCCCCGCATGGGCACAGAAGGCGATCACCGACGCCCGCGCCGAAGCCGGGAAGTCCCGCACGGTCGCGAAGGCCAACGCCGCGCAGGCCGCAGAGCAGGCCCTCGCACAGAAGATCGGGCAGGCGCTCGGCCTGGTCCAGGGCGACCAGCAGGCCACCCCGGAGCAGCTGACGCAGCAGCTCGCCGAGTCGCAGAAGGCCGCGCGGGAAACCGCGGTGCACCTCGCCGCGTACAAGGCCGCCCAGGCCGAGAACGCCCGCGCGGACCGGCTGCTGAACTCCCGCTCGTTCACCGACCGCCTCGCCCAGCTCGACCCGGCCGCGGCCGACTTCGGCGAGCAGGTCAAGGCCGCCATCACGGCCGAGGTCGCCACCGACCCCGACCTGTACAAGGCCCGCCCCGGCGGGGCCGTCAAGGGCGGCGCCGACTTCAGCGGCGGCGGCCCTGCCGACAAGAAGCCGGCCAACCTCAACGACGCCGTAGCCGCGCGACTGCGCGGCTGACCAGACAGGAGCAACACCCCCATGGCCGTGACCCTCGCAGAGGCGAAGAACAACACGCAGGACGACATCGACGTCATGGTGATTGACGAGTTCCGCAAGGAATCCGCGGTCCTCGACGCGCTGACGTTCGACGACGTCGTGAACCCGGCGGGTGGGGGCGCGACCCTCACCTACGGCTACCGGCGACTCGTCACCCAGCCCACCGCCGCGTTCAGGAAGCTGAACGAGGAGTACACCCCGAGCAACGTCACGACCGAGAAGCACTCGGTGGACCTCGCCGTGCTCGGTGGCTCGTTCGAGATCGACCGCGTGATCGCGAAGCTCGGCCCCGGTGCGTCCGGTGCCGTGACGCTGAACATGCAGCAGAAGATCAAGGCGGCCCGCACCAAGTTCCAGGACGCCGTCATCAACGGCGACACGGCCGTGGACGAGGACGGTTTCGACGGCCTCGACAAGGCCCTGTCCGGCAGCTCGACCGAGTTCCGGCTCGGCGAGGTCACCGACTGGACGGATTTCGACACCGACCCGCGCGCCGAACAGAAGGCGCTCGACCTGCTCGACGAGTGGCTGAGCATGCTCGACGGCGCGCCGTCGATGGTGTTCGGCAACTCCAAGGCCCTGGCCCGTGTGCGGGCCCTCGCCCGCCGCGCCGGCCAGTACACGAAGGACCCCGTGGACGGGCTGATCGGCGCCAACGGCCGCCCCATCGTCCGCGAGTCCTACGGCGGTGTGACCTTCGTGGACCCGGGCGAGCAGGCCGGCAGCAACAACCCGATCATTCCCGTGGAGACGCGCACCGTCGCAACGGTCTCGACCACCGGCCTGACCGACCTCTACGCGGTCCGTATGGGTCTCGATGGGTTCCACGGCGTGAGCACCGTGGGCGGCGAGCTGGTCAGCACGTGGCTCCCCGACTTCACCGGCGCTGGCGCCGTCAAGAAGGGCGAGGTCGAGATGGGGCCGATCGGCGTCGTGCTCAAGGCCACCAAGGCCGCCAGCGTCTTCCGCAACATCAAGGTCAAGTGAGGCCACCCATGAGCACCTTCAAGATCAGCACTCCCGTCCCCGAGTTCCACGGCAAGGTGGCCGGCGTGTGGTTCGCCAACGGTGAGGCCGAAACCGACTCGGAGGGCGCAGTTGCGTACTTCCGGCGGCACGGCTACACCGTCGAGGCGGTCAAGGCCGACCCGAACGAACAGGCGCCCGCCGAGACCGACGCCAAGGCGAAGGCCCCGGCCCGAGCCGCCAAGGGGTGACCGCCGGTGCCCCGTGTGTACGCCACTCCTGAGCAGCTGGCGGAGCAGACGGGGCAACCGGCCCCCGACGACGCCGAACGGCTGCTGCGGCGCGCGTCCGAGGACATTGACGACGCGTGCCGCACCGCGATCTACGACACCGACGCGGCCGGCATGCCGACCGATCCGGCCGTGGTCGAGGCGCTGGCCGCCGCCACGGTCGCGCAGGCCGAGTACGTGATCGGCCAGGGCGGCGACGACACCGGCGCGGCCGGGCGTTGGGACTCCGTCAGCATCGGCCCGGTCTCCATGTCCGGCCGCCGCGACGGACCCACCACCCCGGACGCCGTCGACGTCGGCCCGCGGGCGCTGCGTGCGCTCACCCGGGCCGGACTGCTGCCGGGGGTGATCTGGTGAGAGTGCCCACGTGGCTGCTGCCGCACCGCATCACCATCGAGCCGTACCTCGGTGACGGCAGCTTCGGGAAGATCTACGGCCCGCCCGTCACCAACGTGCGGGCCCTGGTCGCCGAGACGGTCCGCACCGTGCGGGACCGGACCGGCCGCGAGGTCACCTCGACCGCGCAGATCATCGCCGCGCCGGGCCTCGACTGTCCGGCCGAGTCGCGGATCACTTTGCCATCCGGCCGGATCACGACCGCGATCAATGCCGCCTCGCACACCGCGCCGGGCCTGCCCGTGCCCCAGTCCTCGGAGGTGAGCTGCGAGTGACACAGCGCGCGCGTCTGCGATGGGACGGGGAGGCCGTTATCAGGGGTACCCGTGAGGCCGCTGTTCGGGGTCTGCGTCTCGGCACTGAACACGTCCTGCAGGTGTCCCGCGGCCGCGTCCCGATCGAAGAGGCGACTCTCGAACGGTCGGGCACAGCCACAGTCGACGAGGAACAGCTCACGGGCGCCGTCGCCTACGACACCCTGTACGCGGTCCGGCAGCACGAGGACATGTCGCTACGCCACGACGCCGGCCGAACCGCCAAATTCCTGGAACAGCCCCTTGCCGAGGAGGCTGACACGGTCCGCGACATCATCGCCGCGCAGCTGCGGCGGTCGCTGAGATGACTTACACCGTCAACATCCTGGAGGGCCTGGCCGAGCTTCTTACCGGCCAGGCCCTCGGCGTATACCGGCCCGACAGCGTGTTTCAGCCGGGCGAGACGGCCATCACGACGTACGTCATGCCGCCGTCCCCGGACCGCGCTATCTGCCTGACGCCGTACCCCATCGAGGACACCGCGCACACGGACGCGATCACCGCCGTGCAGGTCCGCATGCGGGCCGGCCTCGACCCGCGCGACGTCGCACGCATCGCCGACGAGGTGTTCGCCGTGCTGCACGGCCGCGAGGGATTCGCGCTCCGCGGTGTGCCGGTGGCCCTGATGTGGCGCCAGTCCGAGGCCGTCCTAGGCGCCGACGCGAACAGGCGACTGGAGATCACCGCCAACTACTACGCCCGGACCACGCGCCCGGGCCCCAACGCATACGAGTAGGAGCACCGCCATGAGTACCCCCGTGCCGGACATCACTGCCCTCGCCCGCCGCTGGCGGCTGGAGGTCAACACCGGAACCAGCGCAACACCCGTATGGGCCCTGTGCCCGGGCGTGACCGAGTTCCAGCCGGCCGCAGAGCCGAACATCGAGGACAGCTCCGACTACGAGGGCGAGGGCTGGGCCGGGAACACCAAGACCGGCCAGAGCTGGGAGCTTTCCGCAACGATCAACCGGAAGGTGCAGGAGACCGCCAAGGTGTACAACCCGGTGCACGAGGCGCTGCGCCTGGCCTCGTTCGCATACGGGTCCGCCTCGTACGTGCACGTCCGGTACATGGACCGCTCCGGCCTGCCGGAGGCGTACGAGGGCCGCGCCCTGGTGACGTGGGCGCCGTCCGGCGGCGAGGCCACGGCCCTGGATCAGGTCGAGGTGACGCTTACCGGTGACGGCCCGCTGCTCCCGATCGAGAACCCGCTCGCGGTCGGCGGTGGCGCCTGATGGCATTCGAAGCACTCGAGGATTTCCTCGACGACTACCTCGAACTGCCCATCGCCGGGGCGGACGGGGAGACGCGCACGTACCGGATTGACGGCCCGTCTGCCCTGGACGGTCTCCAGGTGGAACGGATCACCACGTTGGCCGCCCGCCTTGCCGCGGGCGGCAGCGCAGTCGACGCCCCAGCACTCGACGACGGGCAGGAGCTGGACCTGTACCGCATGTGCCTGGGCGAGGCATATGAGGAACTGCTCGCCGATCTCAAGTGGCAGGCGTTTCGGCACGTGGCCCTCACGGCCATGATGTGGATCACTGCCGATCGTGAGACCGCCGAGGCGTACTGGAACACCGGCAACATGCCGGGAAAAGCGGAGCCGAACCGGGCGACCAGGCGCCAGGCGTCGCGCGGCTCCTCGGCGTCGGCCGCGGCGAGTACGACCCGGAAACCGGCCTCTACGAGTGGTACGAGGGCGGCCTCACCTCGACGCGCCAAGGCGGCGGCGGCGGCCCCGCACTGACGTGGGATGCCCTGCTCGATCAGTGGCCGCTCATCGAATGTGACCTGCACCAGGTGTACGGCATCGACGCGTCCAGCGGCGTTCTGCGCGAGCGGTCGTGGCGTTGGCTCCGCGCCCGCATCACGGGCCTGCTCTCCACTGAGTGCCGCATTAACCGCCACTTCTCACCGCCCGACACCGGGCAGAAACGGGGGCGGTAATGGCGCTCACCATCGGTGAACTCACCGGCTACATCACCCTCGACGATGGGGAGGTGGCGCCCGCGCTGCGGCGCGCTGAGGGCGACCTGCGGGCATCCGGTAGCCGGATGACGTCGGACGCTGACCGTGCAGGGCAGAACGCCGGTGACGCGCTCGGCGATGGGCTGCGCGAGGGTGCCAGCGATGGCGCGGCCGACGCCGAGCGCGCTGCCGGCGGCGCGTTCTCCAAGATCAAAATGCTGGCGGCGGGGGCTGGTGTCGCGGCTGGCGCGGTGCTCATGCAGGGCATCGCGACCGCCCTCGAGCAGAGCCGCATCACCGGGCGCCTGCAAGCGCAGCTGGGAGCGACGCCGGCCGTCGCAAAGCAGTACGGAAAGATTGCCGGGCAGATGTACGCCGACGGCGTGACCGAGGATTTCCAGACTGCGGCCGATTCCATTTCGGCGACGATGCGGGCGGGACTCCTCCCGGCGGGTGCCACGAACGCCCAGATCAAGGGCATTGCGACCAACGTAAGTGACCTCGCGAGCACCTTCGAATTGGACCTGGGCCAGTCCGCGAACGCGGTTGGACAGATCATGAAGACGGGCCTGGCACCGAATGCGAAAACGGCGCTGGACGTCATCACTAAGGGCATGCAACAGATGGGCCCGCGAGCCGACGATATCGCCGATACGTTCAATGAGTATTCAGTTATTTTTCAGCGGCTCGGACTGAATGCGCAAACGGCAACGGGTCTTATGTCGCAGGGCATGAAGGCGGGTGCCCGTGATACGGATGTGGTTGCTGACGCGCTCAAGGAATTCACGATCGAGGGTGTTCAGGGCTCGAAGAAGATCGTTTCCGGCTTCAAGAGTATCGGTCTGAAGTCCGGCGAGATGGTGAAGATGATCGGGGCGGGCGGACCGCAGGCCACGAAGGCGTTGCAAATGACGCTGGACAAGCTGCGCGAAATGGAAGATCCCGTCAAGCGGGACGCTGCCGCAACCGAACTGTTCGGCACCAAAAGCGAGGACGTACAGAAAGCGCTTCTGGCGCTTGACCCGTCGAAGGCGGTCGCGTCGCTGGGGAACTTTTCCGGCGCTGCGGACAAGGCCGGAACGGCGCTCAGAGACAACGCTGGCACTCGCGTCGAGGCGTTCAAGCGGACGCTGCAACAGGGTGTCGTCGAGGTAATCGGATCGCGGGTAATTCCCGCACTCGTTCGGTTCGGGAAGTGGGCGGCGAAGAACGGGGACACACTTAAGACCGTTGCCAAGGTCGTGGCCGCCGTACTGGTGCCCGCTCTCGTGCTGATGGGCGTTACTGCCACCGTGTCGGCCGCTCGCGTCGTCGCTGGGTGGGTGACGTCCGGTGCCGCCTCGCTCCGGTCTGCGGGCCGGCAGGCCGCGTCTGCGGCGCGCACGGTCGGGGGTTGGCTGGCCATGGCCGCGACCGCGACCGTGTCGGCTGCCCGCGTCGTGGCGGGTTGGGTGATGACCGGTGTGTCCGCGGGGGTGGCAGCCGGCCGCCAGGTTCTGGCTGCGGCCCGCGTGGTCGGGGGCTGGATTCTCATGGGCACCCAGTCGCTGATTCAGGGCGCCCGCATGGCCGCCGCGTGGGTCATCGCCATGGGCCCCGTCGGCTGGGTTATCGCCGCAATCGTGGGCCTGGGCCTGCTCATCTGGGCGAACTGGGACAAGGTCAAGGGGTGGACCGCCTCCGCCTGGGACTGGATCTGGGAAAAAATCAAGGGCATCGGGCAATTGCTGCTCGACCTGTTCCTGAATTTCACCCTAGTTGGAATCATCATTAAGCATTGGGACTCAATCAAAAGCGGTACAGCAACCGCTTGGAATTCCATCGTGAAATGGGTTTCCAAAATTCCGGGGATGCTTGTTGGATTCTTCCTCAAGTGGACCCTCGTTGGGCTCATCATCCGGCATTGGCAGTCCATCAAGGACGGCTCGATAAAGAAAGCAACCGAACTCGTAACCTGGGTTCGAGGGCTACCCGGCCGAATTGCACGCGGAATCGGCAGCCTGAATACCCTCCTTGCCGAAAAGGGGCGCAACGTAGTTCAAGGGCTCTGGAACGGCATCAAGGGGATGGGAAGCTGGATCAAGGGGAAGCTGATCGCCTGGGCCAAGGATATGATCCCCGGGCCTATCGCTAAGGCACTCGGAATCCATTCCCCGTCGAAGGTCACAAAAGAGCAGGGGCGTTGGGTCGCCCGGGGCCTGATTGACGGGCTCACTGGCTCGGCTGCTCAGGTTCGCTCCGCTGCCGCGAAACTCGCGGCGATGGTGACCGACGGAATGAAGCCGGGCAAGAAGCGGTCGAAGGCTCTCGGCAGAATCAGCGCGGACAGTAAGCGGCTGGTTGCCCTGGCCAATAGGGAAGCGGCGGTTGCCGGGCGTCTCAAGGCCGCACAGAAGCGACTCAGCGACCAGATAGCGGCGCGGGACAAACTGGCCGCGGACGTCAAGAAGGGCGTTCTTGACTCGGCGAATATCACGGCTAACGCCGAAGGTCCGGTCAGTGCCGCGTCAATTCTGGCGACGCTCACCGCGAAGATGAAGCAGGCCCGGCAGTTCGCCCAGCAGCTCGCGGCCCTCCGTAAGAAGGGCGTTCGCGCGGATCTCATTGCGCAGATCGCACAGGCCGGTGTCGAGCAGGGCTCCGGCGCGGCGGCAGCACTCGCGACCGCGTCGGCGTCTCAGATCACACAGATCAACGCCACGCAGGGGCAGCTGGTCACCGCAGCCGGCCAGGCCGGAAGCACTGCGGGAAACGCCATGTACGGGGCTGGGATTCAGGCCGCTAAGGGGCTCGTTAAGGGACTCCAGGCGGAACAGAAGTCGATCGAAAAGCAGATGTTGACGATCGCCCTCGCCATGCAGAAGGCCATCAAAAAGGCGCTCGGCATTCACAGCCCCAGCCGCGTCATGGCGGCGCTGGGCCAGTACATCCCGCAGGGCCTGGCCCGCGGTATCGACGGCGGCCGCGCTGCGGTCGACCGCTCGATGTCGGCGCTTGTCGACCCGTCCGCCGTGCCGGTCTCGGCCGGTTCGATGGCGGCCCCGGCTGGCAGTGCCGGGGCCGGATCTACGGGCCGCACGGTCATCGAAATCCGGTCGTCCGGCTCCCGCCGTGATGACGCTCTGGTTGAGGAGCTGCGGCACGCGATCCGCGTGCGTGGCAATGACGTTCAGCTCGTGCTCACGGGCAAGAGGAAGTAAGGGGGTAGGCGCGTGGCGTTTCCGGAAGACGCGATCGGCCTGCGGGCCGAGCTGCTGCTCGGCGGCGCCTGGACGGACATCACGCCGGACCTGTACACCCGTGATCCGGTCCGCATCACTCATGGGGCAGCGAGCGAGGGCACTACGGCAGACCCTGCGTCCTGCTCGCTGCTCCTGAACAACACCGGGGGGAAATACTCCCCGCGGAATGCTCTGGGCCCGTTCTACGGGCTGCTGGGCCGCAATACTCCGGTGCGGGTCACCGTGCCGGGGAATGAGACCTACCTCGCCCTGGACGGGACTACGGCCGGTGCTGCTGCAACCCCGGACGTCGCCGCTCTCGACATCGTCGGGGATCTGGACATTCGGGCGGAGGTTACTGCGGACTGGCGCGCGCCCGGGGTGCAAACCCTCGTGGGGAAATGGGTCAGCGCCACGAACCAACGGTCGTACATGCTGCGGCTGGAAAACGGGCTGCTCACGCTGAATTGGTCCCCCGACGGTGCCAGCATCTACTTCGTATCGCAGCTACTGCCCACGCTGCCGCTCCGCGCCGCACTGCGTGCCACGCTCGACGTCGACAACGGGGCCGGCGGGATGACCGCTGTTCTGTACTGGGCCGAGTCACTGGCCGGGCCCTGGACAGCTCTTGGTCCGCCGCTGGTGTTCGCCGGCGTGGTGAGTGTCTACGCGGGTACTGCGCCGCTGGAAATTGCGCCCGTAGCCGCGACCGGTTGGGGCCCGCTGCATGGCCGGGCCCACCGGGCCGAGGTTCGTAGCGGGATCGGCGGCGCGGTCGTGGCCGCCCCGGATTTCCGGGCCCTGGCCCCGGGTACGACCAGCGTCACCGACAGCGCGGGCCGTGTGTGGTCGGTGACCGGGACGGCGGAACTCAGCGACCGGGAGGGCCTGTTCGCGGGCGAGGTGTCGGAGTGGCCGCCGCGCTGGGAACCGGGCGGGCACAGTGCCTGGGTGCCGGTCGAGGCCGCCGGTATCCTGCGCCGCCTCGGCCAGGGCCGCCGCCCCTTGCAGTCGACGCTACGCCGCCGCATCCCGTCGGATCCGACGCTGCTCGCGTACTGGCCGATGGAGGATGGGGAGCTGGCCACACAGATCTACTCGCCGATCGATGGCGTGCAGCCCCTGAAGTGGTCCGGCCTCGACCTGGCCGCAGACTCGAGTCTGGCCGGGTCGGCTCCGCTGCCCACCCTCGGCGACGTCGCAACTTTCTCCGGCACGGTCCCGCCCGCACCGGTTCAGGGCTGGCAGGTCGAATTGGTGTACCGGCTGCCGACCATGCCAACGATCTCCACGGAGATCCTGCGCGTGACGGTGGCCGGGTCTGTGATGCGCACCGCCCACGTCTACGCGGGCGGCGGCGCGGTCCGAATCGAGGCACGCAACGCAGAGGGGGAAGTCGTTGCGTTCTTCCAGTTCAGCGACGCAACCGCCCTTTCCGATTTCACCGGCGCATGGAACCGTCTGACGGTCTACGTGTCGGACGCCGGCGGCGGACAGACTCGCGTGGCCGCGTGCTGGCGGGACATCGCCAACGGGGCATGGTGGAAAGCGTCCACGGTCTACACCGGCGCGATGGGCACGGCCACCGGCGTGCGAGGTGACTACGGGTCGGCCACGTCAGGCATGTCCCTCGGCCACCTCGCTGTTTTCGCACTGGCAGGGACTCAGGCCGCGCCCGGCGCCAACATTTTCGCCGGCGCAGACCGCGCGTTCCTCGGCGAGAGTGCCCTCGACCGGTTGGTTCGCCTCAGCGTCGAGGAACCGGCGCTACGTCTGGTCACGGTGGACGGCGATACGACCGTGGGGGCCGCCCGCATGGGGCCGCAGGGGCAGGACGAGCTGATGACCCTCGTCAGCGAGGTGGCCGACACAGACCGCGGAATCCTGTACGAGCGCATGGACCGGCTCGGCCTCGTCTACCGGGACCGGACGAGCCTCTACAACCAGACACCAGCCCTTGTCCTCGACTACGCGGCCGGGCAGGTTGCACCGCCGCTGGAGCCGACCGACGATGACGCCACCCTCCGCAACGACGTTACGGTCTCGCGGGATGGCGGATCGTCGGGCCGCGCGGTGCTGGAAACGGGCCCGCTGTCGATCCTGCCGCCCGAGCAGGGCGGCGTTGGAACGTACGAGGAATCAGTCACCTTGTCGCTCGCCGACGACAACCAGACACAGCCGATCGCCGGATGGCTCATGCACCTCGGCACATGGGATGAGGCACGCTATCCGTCGGTGCGCGTCCTGCTGCACCGACGGCCCGAGCTGATCCCGGCGGTGCTCGCGCTGCGCCCGGGGGATCTCCTGCGGATCATCAACCCGCCCATGTTCACCGGGCCGGGCCCGCTGGATCTCCTCATCCGGCAGATTGATCACCAGCCGCTGCCGCGTACGTGGGAGGTGACGTTCAGCTGCGTTCCGGCCGGCCCGTACCGGGTCGGGGTCGCCAACGATCCTGCACGCGCCCGCGCCGATACGGCCGGCTCAGAACTGGCCGCCGCAGTATCGGAGACAGCAACCGCCTGGCCGGTCGTGACAACCGCGGGCCGGCCGTGGGTATCGACCGCCGACTATCCTGCTGAGTTTCCGTTCGACGTGATCGCCGGGGGCGAGGTGGCCACGGTCACCGGCATTACCGGCGTTGCCGAAGACAGGTTCGGGCGGACCGTGCTCGGCGGATGGGGTACCGCAGACTCTGGGCAGGCGTGGACAGTCGCGGACGGGCCCGCGGGTGACTGGTCGGTGTCAGGGGGGACCGGACGGTGCGCCATATCAACAGCGAACGCGTTTCGCATCATGGCCGCCGCAGTCACGACACCGGACGTTGACCTGCGATTTGATTTCGCACTCTCCGCGCTGCCCGTCGGTGACTCCGCGTACGTTTTCCCAACGATCCGTTACCTGGACGGCACCCATATGTACATGGGGCGAGTCCAGATCACCGCCGCGGGCGCCATGCTCTTCAGCCTGCGGCGCCGCTCCGGGGCCGAATCCCAGCTAGGAAGTGCGTATACCACCGGATTCACCTACGTTCCCGGGGTCTGGTACACGGTTCGTGTCGCCATGGCCGGTAGCACCCTTACCGGGAAAATCTGGCCGCGAGGCTCAGCGGAACCAGCGTGGCAGGCGACGGTAGTTGACACGGCGCTGACCGCCCCTGGGTCTGTTGCCGTCCGCGCCCTGCTCGGCGCGTCAGTCAGCAACGCGCCGCTCACTATCCAGTTCGACACCCTGTACGCCGGCCCGCAGCAGATGGCCGTGACGCGGGCCGTCAACGGCATCAGTAAATCTCAGCTGGCGGGCGCGGATCTCCGTCTCGCCCACCCCACAATCGCCGCCCTGTAGGAGGACCACACCATGCCGATCCTTCCCGGAATGCGGCTGACCGACGAACGACTCAATCGGCTGCGGCCGGAAATCTACTCGGCGACAAGCACCGCACCGCTGACCGTGACCGGGACCACGACCACGATCCCCGGGTGCGAACTGACGTTCACCGTGGGCGCGAACGCCCGGATCATGGTGGACGGCGCCGCGAACTTCCTGATCGAAACGGCCCCGCCGGCATCCTCGTTCTGCTCGGTTCAGCTCACCCTCGACGGCGCCGCGGTCCCCGGTTTCGGCCGGTGGGGCGACGTCGTCGTGGGCGCGCAGGGCACCCCCTCGCAGCGGTGGGACATCACCGGCCTGGCCGCCGGCACGCACACGCTGCGCCTCGCTGCGGCCCGCACTGGCGGCACGGGCACGGTCACCGCTGTTCCGTCTCACTGCCGCATCATCGCCGAGGTCTACGAACAGATCACTTGACCGCCCCACCCTCCCCGCTTTCCGCTCCGAGCCGATCCGGCCGGGGCCTTTTTCATGTCTGGAGTCATCCCATGGCAACACCACTCACCGCGGGCGCGTTCCTGTCGGCCCTGCGCGCCGAGGGCGTGGCCGTCGTCGAGGTCGGCGACTGGCGCACCCACAACCGCGCCGGACATGGCGCGTGGGGTCCGATGCACGGCGTGATGATCCACCACACCGTGACGACCGGCACCGATCGGTCGGTGACCATCTGCCGCGACGGTCACAGCACTCTGCCGGGGCCGCTGTGCCACGGCGTCATCGCCAAGGACGGCCGCGTGCACCTGGTCGGCTACGGCCGGGCGAACCATGCGGGGCTCGGAGACGATGACGTCCTCCAGGCCGTCATCGATGAGCGGCCGCTGCCCGCCGACAACGAGGCCAACACCGACGGCAACCGGCACTTCTACGGGTTCGAGTGCGTCAACCTCGGCGACAACAAGGACCCGTGGCCGGCCGTGCAAGTCGAGGCCATCGCCCGGGCCGCCGCCGGTATCTGCCGTGCGCACGGGTGGGACGAGCGCTCCGTGATCGGCCACAGCGAGTGGCAGCCGGGCAAGGTCGACCCGCGCGGCCCGATCGGCACGAAGGACGGGCCCGCACTCACCATGGCGCGCATCCGGGCCCGCGTCGCCGAGCTGCTGCGCCTCGACGACAAGCCGAGCAAACCCACCGCGCCGAAGCCGAAGCCGAAGCCGTACGCGCCGCCGAAGTTCCCCGCCGGCCTCGCCCCGGGCCGCAAGTCGCCCTCGGCACGCGGCCTACAGCGGGCGCTTAAGGCCGCCAGCTACATGGCCAAGCCCATTCCGGAGGCGGACACCTACGGGCCCGCCACTCAGGCCGCCGTCGCTCGCTTCCACCAGGCGCACCCCGCCTACCGCGCCGCCGGCCTCCACTACGACCCCGCGATCGGCCCGCGCGGATGGGCCGCGCTCCACACCCTCGCCTACGGAAAGAAGAAGTGACCGCCATGCAGAAGACCACCGCGCGCAGCATCCGTACCGCGATTCAGGCCGCGGCCGGCCTGGCCGTCGCCCTGCCCGCCATCGTCGCCGCGTCCGGCATCCCGCAGTCCCTTCCGTGGGTGGCGGGCGCCCTGGCCGTGGCCGGCGGACTCGCCCGGGTGATGGCGCTCCCCTCCGTCGAGCAGCTGCTCGCCCGCGTCGGCCTCGGTACCGGTGAGGAGGGCAGCGGGTGACGATCCCGACCCCGTCCGATCCTGCCGCGGTGGCGGTCGAGCTCGAGCGCATGCGCGGCACGATGGCCGAGGGGTTCGCGACGGTCAACGGCAGCCTGGCCCTGCTCGCGCAGCGCACCGACCAGACCGACCGACGGTTGGAGGACCACGAGCAGCGTCTCGACGCCCTCGAACGGGCTCGGTGGCCGCTCCCGTCGCTGGCCGCCCTGGTCGGCGTCGTCAGCCTCGCCCTGGCCCTGTGGCAGATGTCCCAGAACTGACCGCGCCCCCTCCCGCAAAGTGCGGGAGGGGGCGGTTTCGTCGTGTCCGGAGCGGGTTACAGAGTGCCGGCCGCAACCGCGCCGACCATCGCCGCCATGGCCTGCCGGCTGAACACTATCGCCGGGCCGGTCGGCCGTTTCGAGTCGCGTACAACCACTGCACTCGCATCGACGATGCCGCACTCCACGCAATTGCCCGTGTCCGTGTACGACGATTTCCACCAGGTCACGGGGAGGGTCGAGGCATCACGAATCATTTGTTGTTCCTTATCTCTGTGATCAATTCCGTCGAGTCCCTGGTCGACAGAGCGGCCGCTCGCAGACGCTCCGTCGCGTCCTGGTAGACGGCTACGTCGTCACGGTCCTCCACGTACAGGCTCGACGTCAGCGACTCGATGTGGGCTACCGCCAGGCCCGAGTACGCGCCGTATCCAAGCAGAGAAAACGCGCCCATTTGCCCTACGTGTGGTGCCGAACTGGACGGGAGTACCTGGATGACGATGTTGGGCCGCCGGGAGAGGGACAGCAGGCGGTCGAGTTGGTCGGTCATGATCCGTTGGTCGGAGCAGCGGCCCCGAAGTGCCGCCTCTCCGATGATGGCCCACAGGTGGAGGGGGTTTTCTCGGGTGAGTACGCCCTGCCGGGCGAGGCGGACGTCAACCAGGGCGTCAACCTTCTCCTCAGCTGCCGCATTCATGGCCGTGGCAGTGATGATCTCCCGGGCGTACTCCGCAGTGTGGAGCAGCCCCGGAATGGCGCTCGGTTGCCACGTGCTGATGTGGTCCGCCTCGCTCTCCAAACTGATCAGGTCTTCGTAGGCGGGCGAGAGTACGGACCGGTAGCTCTGCCACCATCCGCGGCGGGTTCCCTCACGGGTCAGCTTGAGGAGACTAGAGCGCAGTTCTTCGTCCGTGACGCCGATACCGTCGAGAATCGCCGCTACGTCCTTGGCGGTGGCCGCGGTTTTCACGGTCTCAACACGGGAGATTTTGGCCCCGTTCATGATCCCTTGAGACCGGGCCGCGACCTCTTCCTGCCTGAGGCCCGCCGCCTCGCGGAGAGCACGGAGCGTACGGCCAAGCTGCCGCCGTCTGACCGTGGGTGCCGACACGTACCCTCCCGACGCTGTCTGATCACGTCCAGTCTGCCGCGCGCTGCGCTGCCCTGTCACCTTGGCCGCCTCTCACTACAGGGATTCTCTCGGGCATATGTAAATTTACATTTCAAGGGTGACAGGCTTGCACAGCCGCGCTGGCAAGGAGCATTCTGTTGGGGAGAAATTTCATGGCCGCCGGGTTGTGATCTTTTGCCCGGCCACAGTCGAAGGGGGCCGCACGATGACCGTGCGCCAGCCCGCATTACTGCCAGCGCCCCGACCGGGACCGCCGGCCGTGCCTCCACAGCTGATCTGCGTAGCCGCACCCGAGTCAGTTCGCCCGGCCCGCCGCTTCGTCCGCGAGGCTGTTACGTATCAGGCGCCGGACGCGCCGGATGACGCTCTCGACACGCTCGAACTACTGGCGTCCGAACTGGTCACCAACGCCGTGCGCTACGGGTCCGAGCCGGGAGATTCGCTGCGCGTCGCCGTCCAGGCCGAACCGGGCCGCTGTCGAATCGAGGTACACGACACCCGGCGCAAACGCCCGGCCATGAAGCCGGCATCGGACGAACGCGGACGCGGGCGCGGCCTCCACCTCGTGACGCTGCTCGCGGCGTCGTGGGGCACTGCGGAGCGGCCCATGGGCAAGATCGTGTGGGCGGTGGTCACGTGGTGACTCCGACCGCAGACCAGCTGTCCGACGCGACCGTGCTGCATCGTGCGGTGCTCGACCACACGCAGCTGTGCGAGGTGTGCAAGCGGGCGAGTGGTCCGTGTGCGTACCTGGCCAGACTCAACGCAATGAGCCTGGCCGCACGCGAGGCAGAATAGGCGGACAGCACAAAGCGGGCCCCGGGGTGGTGTGTACCCCGGGGCCCGCTCGTTTGTACGGTACCTCTCCCGACGCGAAGGCGGAGCGCATCCCGATTCCCGCAGGTCAGAGGGGTAATGTTTTACACACGTTTACGGAGGTCACAGTGAGCATCCCGGCACGATACCGAGCCGACCGCTCGCATACATGTACCATCATTCGCATGATTATCCAGCAGCGCCCTTACGATCACCCCGACGCCGTCAAACTCAACGATCTCGTGCAGCTCGAGTACGCCGAGCGTTACGGGGACGAGGGCGACATCACACCGCTGGACGCCACGATGTTCGACCCGCCGCACGGCCTGTACCTGCTCGCCTACGACGCGGCGGGCCGTCCCGTCGCCACCGGCGGCTGGCGCTCGCAGGAGCGCAACGAAGAGGGCTACTCGGACGGGGACGCCGAGCTCAAGCGGATGTTCGTGATAGCCGAGGGCCGCGGACAGGGCCTCGCCCGCCGCATCCTGGCCGCCCTGGAGGCCGACGCCCGCGCGGCGGGCCGCACCCGCATGGTGCTGGAGACCGGCGACAAGCAGCCCGAGGCGATCGCGCTGTACCTCTCCAGCGGCTACACGCCGTGCGAGAAGTTCGGCCACTACCGGACGTACGAGAACAGCCGCTGCTTCGCGAAGCCGCTCCAGTCCTAGACTCCGCCGCCTTGCGCGAGGGCCAGGAACCCCACCACCGCGTCGTTGAACGGCTCGGGCCGCTCCAGACCCGGCAGGTGCCCCGCGCCCTCGACCACGACGAGCTCCGCGTCCGGGATGAGCCCGTGCAGGGCCCGGGCCTCGGCGACCGGCGTGTAGACGTCGTCCGCACCGACGAGGACGAGCACCGGCACCCGGGCCCCGGCGAGCGAGTCACGGTAGTCGGGCCGCTCCGCCCGTCCCCGCAACGCGGCGGCCGCCCCTTCGGGAGCGGTGGTGCGCATCATCCGGAGCACCTGCTCGGCGACGTCGGGCAGCCCGGTGACGTTGTACGGGGCCAGCATCTTGTCGATGACCTCGGTCGCGTACCCGCCCATCCCCTCGGCGAGCAGCCGGTCGGCGAGGCGGTTACGGAACGCCTTGCCGTCCTCGGTCTCGGCGACCGGTGAGGTGTCGGACAGGACCAGCGCAGCCACCCGGGCCGGGTACGCGCGGTGGAACTCCATGGCGATCTGCCCGCCCATCGACACCCCGCCGACGACGGCCCGCGCGATGCCCAGATGGTCCAGCAGCGCGGCGATGTCACCGGCGAACTCCGCGAACAACGTCCGTCCCGGGACGACGCCGCTCTCCCCGTAACCCCGCAGATCTGGCAGGATCACCCGGTGCCCGGCCGCGACGAGCGCGGTCGCCTGCGGCTGCCACATGGTCCGGTTGAACGGATGCCCGTGGACGAGGACGACGGGCGGCCGGTCCGCGTCTGCCGCCCCCAGATCGTCGTACGCGAGGACGGTGCCGTCCGCCGCCGTGAACCGGGCACTCACCGGACCACCCGCCCCACACCCACGTAGAAGCCACTGCGCTCGACGACCGGTGCCGGCTCCTCCTGGTACCACTCGGTCGCGGGGACGAGCCCGGGCTCGACGAGCTCCAGCCCCGCGAAGAACGGCTCGACCTCGGCGCGCGTACGTATCTGCAGCGGGATGGCGCCCTTCTTGTACGCCGCCTCCATGTCCTGCCTCAGCTCCGGGTGCTGGTCGGCGGTGCCGTGCGAGAGGACGAGGTAACTGCCGTTGGGCAGCGCGTCGACGAGGGTGCGGGTGATGTCGTACGGATGCTGGTCGTCCGGCAGGAAGTGCATCAGCGCGATCAGCGACAGGGCGATGGGCCGCTCGAAGTCCAGCTGCCTCCTTGCTCGTTCGAGGATCACCTCGGGCTCCCGCACATCGGCGTGGAGGTAGTCGGTGGCCCCTGCGGGCGTGCTGACGAGGAGCGCTTCCGCGTGGCGCAGGACGATCGGGTCGTGGTCCGCGTAGACGACCCGGGCCGTCGGCGTGATCGCCTGGACGATCTGGTGGAGGTTGGGCTCCGTGGGGATCCCGGTGCCGATGTCCAGGAACTGGTCGATCCCGCGACGCGCCAGCCAGGCGGAGGCCCGGTGCATGAACGCCCGGTTCCGCGCGGCGTTCCCCCGCGTCTCCTTCGGCAGCGTCCGCGCGAACTCCCGGTCCGCCGGGTAGTTTTCCCTGCCGCCCAGGAACCAGTCGTAGACGCGCGCGGGGTGAGGCCTGCTGGTGTCGATCGGGGGCTGGGGCTGGGACTCGGGTATTCCTGCCGTCACAGGGCGCTCCTCGGTGCGCAGAACTTCACGAGTGCGTAAGGGATTTCAGCGTAGACGAGGGTGATCGACGGCCCGACGACTCAACCCTCGGTTCTTCCTCGGAGAATCCGGCAGTGAGCCGCGGGAGCGGCCGGGACCCGTAGGTTCTGCCTTGACCTCAATGACCTGACCAGTCAACTGAGCAACCACGAGGGGGAATCGAATGCGAGCCACGATCCTGAGACGCGCTCTCGTACCAACCGAGCTACCTCGTGAACGGCCTCGCGGCGGCGGGCGTCCTCCCCCGTAGCCCCGTGCCGGTGATCAGAGCTCCGGCCAGCAGGGCCACGCCGGCTGCGACGAGGGCCCATCGGGTCCCCCCGGCGTTGGTCGAGGCGAGGTTGAGGAGCACGCCGAAGGCGGCGACACCCAGCGAGGCGCCCACCTGGCGCGCGGAGTTGAGAGCCCCCGCGCCGATGCCCGCGAGGTCGACCGGGATCGAGCTCGCCATCCCGGCCACCAGGGCGGGCAGAGCGAAGGAGATCCCGAACCCGAAAGCGAGCAGGCCCACCACGGTGACGGCGAGATCGACGCCGGAGTTGCCGGTGAACGGCGCCTGGAGCAGCGCCCCGATCCCCATCAGGACGAAGCCGGTCGTGGCGGGGCGGCGCGGGCCGATGCGGCCGACCAGCCGGCCGGTGTAGATCGGGTTGAACGCGGTCGGCAGCGTCAGCGGCAGGAAGGCGAGGCCGGCACTGAAGGAGGAGTAGCCGCGGCTGTCCTGGAAGAACAGCGACAGGACGAACAGGAGCCCGGACAGACCGAAGTTGGCCAGCAGACCCGCCCCCAGCGCGGCCGAGAAGCCACGGCTGCGGAACATCCGCAGGGGAAGCATGGCCGCGTCACCGGCGCGCGACTCGGCGACGAGGAAGGCCACCACCGCGAGCGCCGCCAGCGCGAAGGCGATCAGCACGCCACCGTCCGACCAGCCCTTGGAGGGGCCCTCGATCAGGGCGTACACCAGTGCCGCCAGGGCGGTCACGCCGCTGAGCTGCCCGGTCAGGTCGAGGCCGCTGCGCTGCTTGCGCGCGGTCTCCGGGGCCAGCCGCAGGGTGATGACGAGGCTGACCGCGGCCAGCGGCACGTTGATCAGGAAGATGGCGCGCCACCCGACCGTATCGGTCAGCACACCGCCCACCAGCGGCCCGGCGGCGAGCGCGGCGCCCGTGATGGCGGCCCAGGAGCCGACCGCACGGGCTCGCTCCGAGGCGTCGGTGTACGCGTGGGTGATCACGGCCAGCGACGCCGGGAGCAGCAGCGCTCCCGCCACGCCGAGGGCCAGGCGCAACGCCACGAGCGCGTGGAGCGTCGTCGCCGCGGCCGAGACGCCGGAGAGCACTCCGAACGCCACGAGCCCCCAGAGGAAGATCCGGCGGCCGCCGTACCGGTCCGACAGCCAGCCCGCCGTGAGGAGCAGCGCGGCGAAGGTGATGGTGTAGCCGTTGGTGACCCACTGCAGCCCGCTCAGCCCGATGTGCAGGTCACGGGAGATGGCGGGGAGCGCGACCGAGACGATCGTCGTGTCCAGCAGGACCATGAAGTAGCCGAGCGAGAGTCCCACCAGCAGAGTGCGGGATGGTTTACGGGCCGGTTCGTTGCCGGTGGCGGGGGCCCGCTGCGGTTCCGCCTGTGTTGCCATGTGTTTCCTCTCGGTCCGGAATCGGTCTTTCCGTCGCCGGGAGCGTTTCGTGGGAGACGGAGCATTCATCCAAGCCGACACGGGAGGGGAATGGACGGCGGCGAAGAAGGGAATACCCTGTGGTCGCCATCGGTTCAGCCGATGGGTCCGCAACTAGGGGGTCTGCGCATGGAGTTGCGCCATCTCAGGACGTTCGAAACGGTGGCACGGACCCTCAGCTTCACGCAGGCGGCCCGTGAACTGCACTATGCGCAGTCCAGCGTGAGCGACCAGATCCAGTCACTGGAACGTGAATTGGGTGTCGACCTGCTCGACAGGTCACAGCGCAAAGTGCGGCTCACTCCGCAGGGAGCGGTGCTGTCCGAGTACACCGACCGCATCCTCACACTTCTGGAGGAGACACGGTGGGCGGTCGCGCGACCTGCTGCGGAACTGGCCATCGGCACGCTGGAGACGGTGGGACGTTACCTGCTGCCGGCTGTTCTCTCGTCCTACCGCTCGATCAATCCGCAGGCCCGGGTGCGGGTGGGGCAGGACAGCCGCGGTGAGCTGTACAAGGCGGTGCGCCGGGGCGATCTGGACCTCTGCCTGACCTTCGGTGACCCGCCCGCCGATGCGGGGCTGCGCTTCGAGTCCTTGGCCGAACACCCACTGGTCGTCATCGTGCCTCCCGGCCACCACCTCGCCGAACGAGGCCGGGCGGACCTGCGTGCCCTGGCGGCGGAGCCCTTTCTCGCCACCGAGCGGGGATGCGGATTCCGCGAGATGTACGACAACACCTTCCGGTCCGTGCCGTCGAAGGAACCGATCGCGGAGGTCTCCGGCCTCGGCACCCTGGGCGCGTGCGTGGCCGCCGGGATGGGCTGCGCACTGCTCCCTTTGATCTCGGTGCGCGAACAGGCCGACCGGGGCGAGGTGGCCGTCGTCGAGATCGGCGATACAGACCTGCGGACCAGGGTGACCATGACATGGCTGGACCGTAATTCCACGAATCCCAGCCTGAAGGGCTTCCAGGCGGTGCTGCGCGAGCACTTGGGTGGCTGACAGCCAGCCTTACCCGGTCACGGCCGCGCGTCCTGCGACTGAAGCGGGAGCGCCGCCGACTGCGCGTGCCGGCCCGGAGGGCGTCAGTGAGCCGACCGGCGCGCCGCGCCCTCACGCCACTCCTGGCTGATCGAGCGGATCAGCGCCGGATACACGCCCAGATACCGGAAGGGCTTGATGCCCAGCATGTACAGGGAGCCGAGGCGGCCGTTAGGTTTCACCAGGATGGCCATCTGCCCGCGGTAGCCGCCGTTTCCGTCGGGGACCCAGCCGATGTGCAGCACTCCGTGCATCGTCTTGTTCGCGTACTCGGCGGCCCACTCGTCATGGGTCTGGAAGACCGACGTGAAGCGCGCCCCGGCGAAGGCGGGGCCGCGCGGCCCCTCGCGCAGGTCGTCCGGCAGCCGGTCCCGGAGCGTCGCCACCCGGCCGCCGACGCCCGAGTCCTGCTTGTCCCAGCCGAGCAGTGCGCCGAGCTTCCAGCGCACCGCGAAGAGGAAGCGGCCCACGGGGTTGCCGCCGTCCGGGCTGCCCTTGTCGTCCTTGCCGTCCGCCATCTGCTGAGCCAGGTGGTGCAGATCGTCGGGGCCGCCCGGCGTCGGCAGCTCCCACACGTCCTCGAGGCGGAAGTCGCCGGCGACCTCATGGATCCGCCAGGGACGGGAGGTGTGTTCGGTCGGTCGAAGGCGCAGACGGCTCATGGCGGGCTCCTGTCCCTACGATTTATACGGTGCCGTATAGATCGAGCATAGCCCTGTCTATACGGCTGCGTATACTCGCGGCGACAAGCGAGGGAGAAAACGGCATGGGCGCGATCCGCACGCCGCGGGACAAGTGGGTCGAGGAAGGGCTGCGGGCGCTCGCCGCCGGTGGTCCGGAGGCCGTCCGGGTCGAGGTCCTCGCCCAGGCCCTCGGCGTCAGCAAGGGCGGCTTCTACGGCTACTTCCGCAACCGCGCCGCCCTGCTGGACGAGATGCTCGAAACCTGGGAGCGCGGGGTCACCGAGGGCGTCATCGAGCGCATCGAACGCGACGGGGGCGACGCCCGCGAGCGGCTCGGCCGCCTCTTCGACTTCGTGGGCGCGGGCGCGGACCCCGTGACCAACACCGGGGTCGAGCTCGCGATCCGCGAGTGGGCCCGGCGCGACGAAGGCGTCGCGCGCTGCCTCCGCCGCGCCGACAACCGGCGCATGGACTATCTGCGCGAGCTCTACGCGGCGTTCTGCCCCGACGAGGGCGATGTCGAGGCGCGCTGCCTGATCACCTTCTCGCTGCGCATCGGCGACCACCTCATCGCCGCCGACAACGGTCCACGCAGCCGCGCGGAAGTCCTCGGCGCGGTCAGGAAACGGCTGTTGGACTGAACGGCCCGGAGCCACCTCAGGCTGTGGACCTGCCGCACTGGGCACACAAGATCAGATCCCAGTTGCTGTACTTCGCTGCTGTACGACGCCAAAGAGCCCCTACCGGGTTTCCCCGGTAGGGGCTCTGAGCTGCGGTGGACCTGTGGGGATTTGAACCCCAGACCCCCTCGATGCGAACGAGGTGCGCTACCAGACTGCGCCACAGGCCCTTGCAACGAGTGAAACTTTAGCACCCCGATCGGGGTGGTCGGTAATCCGTTCCGCGCTGGTCAGCCGAGTCGCAGTCGCAGCGGGCGGGGCCGGGTCTCACTCGTTGGCCGCACGGGGGCGGTCGTCCTCGTCGTACTGGTCGAAGAGCGGGGTGCGGCCCCGCTCGCGGGCGCGGCGGGACTGGGCCGAGCGCTGGCGCGGGGCCGGGTCCACGGATGGGGTCGCGGTCCGGGGCGTCGCCGGGTGGGCGGGTTCGGCGGCGGAGGAGCGGGCCGCGCTCCAGGTCTCCGGGTTGCCGACCTCGATGCCGCCCGTGGCGCGCGGGGCGACCGGAGCGGTGACGTAGGTCGGCAGCGGGACCGGGACGGGCTCCCAGCTGTCGCCCTGGACCCGGCCGCGCTCGCGCTGCTGGTCGACCCACTCCGCGTGGTCCGTCTGCTCGACCAGGGCGCGGCGGCCGGCCTCCTGCGGGGAGACCGTGGGGGTGGGCTCGGGGGCGGGGTGGCGGGCTTCGGAGTCCTCGTCGGACTCGGCGGGGGCCGTCGCGGCCGACTGGTGGCGGCGGGGGCGGTTCTCGCGGAGCCGCTGCGCCGCGACCTCCGCCCGGCGCCGGTCCATGGTGAAGGCGAACCTGCGTCGCTCCTGGGCGCGCAGATGCACGATGTACGTGCTCAGCAGCACGGCGGGGACCGCCGGTGCCCACAGGAAGCGGAGGCCGCCGACCGCCGCGACGACCGCGCCGAGCGTGAACCCGAGGAAGAGGACGACGGTGGTGCGCCGGCGGCGCGCGAGCACCTGGAGGCGCTGCGCACGCCGGGCGCGCTCCGCGTCGATTCCGCCGGGGCGCGGGCGCCGGGCGGGGGCGGGGAGCGAGACGGATGATTCGGAGTCGGAGGACACGGATTCGGGGCGCTCTCGCGACCGGCGCTCCCGGGCGGAGTGCTCCGGCGTACGGGCCGGGTCGTGCACCCGGGCCTCGGTGTGCGCCGGAGGCGCGGAAAAGGCCCGGACGTCGACGGAATCCATTCGGTCCGTGACCGCGTCCGGGTCGGCGTCGGGCGCCGCCTCCTCGTCGGTGCGCTCCCGCAGCTCCTTGGCGTACCGGCGCTCCATCGCCGCCCGTCCGGACAGCAGCCGGATGGCGGTGCTGAAGCGTTCCGTCGGACGGGCTTCGTTGAGCTCGTCCTGCCTGCGGAGCCACATCGGCACCAAGTAGGCGGCCCAGGCCCCGACGATGACTGCGTAGATGAGGCCGCTGCTGCTCACATCTCACACCGTAGAGGGGTTTGCATGGAGGCATCCGCCAATTGGCGCGGTGTGTCGCACGATCCGGCTGATATCACGGACTTTTTTTGTGATTGTTCGGATCAACAGTCGGTGTTTGCGTGTTCGTTAGCGGTCATCGCCCGATCAATTTCGAACATACATTTCATTTCGAGTGGTGTCCCGGGGGTTGCTGCGCACGCGCCCGGTGCCACCTCCGGAGCAGTCCGTCGGGCACCTCCTCAGCGGTCAGCGCGTAGATCAGATGGTCGCGCCAGGCGCCGTCGATGTGGAGATAGCGGGGCCGCAGTCCTTCCTCGCGGAATCCGAGTTTCTCCACGACCCGCCGACTGGGCCCGTTCTCCGGGCGAATGCACACCTCGATGCGATGGAGCCCGACCACCCCGAAACAGTGGTCGACGGCGAGGGCGACCGCGGTCGGCATCACGCCGCGGCCCGCCACCTCCTGGTCCACCCAGTAACCGACGTGGCCCGAACACATCGAGCCCCAGGTGATCCCGGCCACCGTCAGCTGGCCGACCAGCCGGCCCTGGTACTCGATCGCGAAGGGCAGCATCCGGCCCGCGTTGGCCTCGCTGCGCAGGTGGCGGACCATCTGGCGGTACGTGGGGCGCTGGGCCACCGGTCCGCCGGGGGCGGGCGGGGGCACGGTCGCCTCCCAGGGGCGCAGCCAGTCCCGGTTGCGCCGGTTCACCTCGCGCCACATGCCCTGGTCGCGCACCTTTATCGGCCGGAGGGCGACGTCGCCGTCCACCAGGGTCACCGGCCACGTGGGGACGTTCAGCTCGGGCTCCCCGGTCGGGGGTGATCGCCGCCGCGGAGCTGGTCGACGGCGTGCACCAGGAGTCGGGTCAGGACCGCGAGCCCGTCACGCGCCCCGCCGGTGGACCCGGGCAGATTGACGACGAGCGTACGCCCGGCGACGCCCGCCAGTCCGCGCGAGAGCGCGGCCGTGGGCACCTTGTCCCGGCCCTCGGCGCGGATCGCCTCGGGGATGCCGGGCACCTCGTGGTCCAGGACGCGGCGGGTGACCTCGGGGGTGCGGTCGGTGGGCGAGATGCCCGTACCGCCGGTGGTCACGATGACGTCGTACGCGGCGGCCACCCCCGCCCGCAGGGCCTGCTCGACCGGGTCGCCGTCGGGGACGACCTGCGGCCCGTCGACCGTGAAGCCGAGCCCGGCCAGCGCGTCGGCGATCAGCGGGCCGCCCTTGTCCTCGTAGACCCCGGCGGCGGCGCGGTTCGAGGCCGTCACCACGAGGGCGCGGTAGCCGGCGGGCGCTGTCTCCTGGGCGCTCATGCGTCCGCCGCCCCGTCCGGCGTCGTGGTGCGCCGGTAGTCGCCGGACTTGCCGCCGGACTTGGCCTCGACCCGGACGTCCGTGATGACCGCGGACTTGTCGACGGCCTTGACCATGTCGATGACGGTGAGCGCGGCGACCGAGACCGCGGTCAGGGCCTCCATCTCCACGCCGGTGCGGTCCGTCGTCTTCACGGTGGCCGTGATCTCCACCGCGTCGTCGGCCACCGCGAGGTCCACCGTGACGCCGGAGACGGCGAGGGGGTGGCAGAGAGGGATCAGGTCCGGGGTGCGCTTGGCGCCCATGATCCCGGCGATGCGCGCGGTGGCGAGGGCGTCGCCCTTGGGGACCCCCTCGCCCCGGAGCAGCTCGATGACACGCGGCGAGACGAGGACCCGGCCGCTGGCGCGGGCGACGCGCGCGGTGACGTCCTTCGCGGAGACGTCGACCATGCGGGCGGCCCCCGCCTCGTCGATGTGCGTCAGCCTGTTCTGCGTACTCAACTAACTCCGCCTAGCGGTAGGGCGCCGGTTGCCCCGGTGCTGCACCGGGGTGCAGGGTCCGGGGTCCGGGGGGTGTCCCCCGGAAGGCACAGCGGCAGATACCGTACCGCCACCGGGCGGCGGTCAGCGGAGCAGGATCACCTCGGTGTCCGCGCCGGGCTCGGCGGAGGTGACGTCCTCGGGCAGCACGATCAGCGCGTCCGCCTGCGCGAGGGCGGCGATCAGATGCGATCCGGAACCGCCGACGGGCGTGACGGTGCCCGCCTGCGCGTCGTACGTCCCGCGCAGGAACTGCCGTTTGCCGGCCGGGGAGGACAGCGCCTTGTCGGTGACGAGCGAGGCCCTGACGGTCGGGCGGTGCACGTCGGGCAGGCCCATCAGCGTGCGGATCGCGGGCCGTACGAACAGTTCGAAGGAGACGTAACTGGACACCGGGTTGCCCGGCAGGGCCAGCAGCGGGGTGTGGTCCGGCCCGATGGAGCCGAAGCCCTGCGGCTTGCCCGGCTGCATGGCGAGCTTGCGGAAATCGACGCCGCCGCCCGGCTCGTCCTCGTCGCCGACCGGAGACAGGGCCTCCTTGACGACGTCGTACGCGCCGACGCTGACGCCGCCGGTCGTGACGACGATGTCGGCCCGGATCAGCTGGTCCTCGATCGTGGCCCGGAGTGTCTCGGCGTCGTCGGTGACGGCGCCGACCCGGTAGGCGATCGCTCCGGCCTCGCGCGCGGCGGCGGTCAGCGCGAAGCTGTTGGAGTCGTAGATCTGGCCGCCGGTCAGCTCCTCGCCGGGCTGGACCAGTTCGCTGCCGGTGGAGATGACGACGACGCGCGGGCGGGGCCGCACCTTCACCGTCGAGCGGCCGATCGCGGCGAGCAGGCCGATCTGGGGCGGCCCCACGACCGAACCGGCGCGCAGCGCCAGATCGCCCGGCCGCACGTCGCTGCCGCGGGCGCGCACATGGGCGCGGGCCTCGGCCGGGCGGTGGACGCGGACCTCGCCGCGCGCGCCCTCGGGGGCGCCGCTGTGGGCGCGCATGGTGGCGGCGGGCCCGCCGCCCGTGCCGCCGTCGGTCCACTCGACCGGGATCACGGTCTCGGCGCCGGCGGGGAGCGGAGCGCCCGTCATGATGCGGGCGGCCTCACCCGGGCCCACGCGCTGGTCGCCGAGCAGGCCGGCGTCGCCCGCCGCGACGTCCCCGATGACGGTGAGGACGGCCGGGAACTCCTCGGTGGCGCCCTCCACATCGGCGACGCGGACCGCGTACCCGTCCATCGAGCTGTTGTCGAAGGGCGGCAGGGCGATCTCCACCATGACGTCCTCGACCAGGACGCAGCCCTGGGCCTCGGGCAGTTGCAGCTCGATGGGTTCGAGCGGCCTCACCGCGGCGAGGATGTCTTCCAGGTGCTCGTCCACCGACCAGATCGTGCTGCTCAAGGTGCTACATCTCCTCGGTGACAAAACTGCGGAGCCAGGTCCGGAACTCCGGGCCAAGATCTTCACGTTCGCACGCGAGTCTGACAATGGCACGCAGGTAGTCGCTCCGGTCACCGGTGTCATAGCGGCGGCCCTTGAAGACGACGCCGTGCACCGGGCCGCCGGCCTTCTCGTCCTCGGCCAGGAGCTGGAGGGCGTCGGTCAGCTGGATCTCGTCGCCGCGGCCCGGCTCGGTCCTGCGCAGTATGGCGAAGACCTCGGGGTCCAGGACGTAGCGGCCGATGATGGCGAGATTGCTGGGCGCGTCGGCCCGTTCGGGCTTCTCGACCAGGCCGGTGATCCGCACGACGTCGCCTTCGACGGTCGGCTCGACGGCCGCGCAGCCGTACTGGTGGATCAGTTCCGGCGCGACCTCCATGAGCGCGATGACGCTGCCGCCCTCGCGCTCCTGGATCTCCACCATGCGCGCGAGGAGCGGGTCGCGCGGGTCGATCAGGTCGTCACCGAGGAGGACGGCGAACGGCTGATCGCCCACGTGCGGAGCCGCGCACAGCACCGCGTGGCCGAGCCCCCTCGGGTCGCCCTGGCGGACGTAGTGCAGGGAGGCGAGGTCGCTCGACTCCTGGACCTTGCGCAGCCGTTCGCCGTCGCCCTTGCGGGTCAGCGCCGACTCAAGCTCGTAATTGCGGTCGAAGTGGTCCTCCAAGGGACGTTTGTTCCGACCGGTGACCATAAGGATGTCGGAGAGTCCGGCGGCGACCGCCTCCTCGACGACGTACTGGATGGCAGGCTTGTCGACGACAGGAAGCATCTCCTTGGGAGTGGCTTTGGTGGCCGGCAGGAAGCGGGTGCCCAGGCCCGCCGCCGGGATGACGGCCTTGGTGATCCTGAGGTTCGACTGAGTCATGCGCAGAACCCTAACCGGCGCACATGGGCGGAAGATGAGTCTCCGGTTAAGTTTGCCCTCAAATGCGTCAATACAGGAGATCTGTAGGTGCCCCGTTGAACACCGACATGTCCGCAAAGGCACTGTTGCGGCGCGAACTGCTCGCCGCACGGCGCCTCCTGACGGCCGAGGACATCGAGCAGGCAGCCACGCTCCTCGCCCGCCGCGCACTCGAACTGCCCGAGATCGCCGGGGCCGGCACGGTCGCCGCGTACGTCTCGGTGGGGAGCGAACCGGGGACCCGCGCGCTGCTCGACGCGCTGCGCGCGCGGGGCGTACGCGTCCTGCTGCCGGTGCTCCTAGCGGACAACGACCTGGACTGGGCGCCGTACGAGGGAGCGGAAGGCCTCAGGAAGGCCGGCCGCGGGCTGCTGGAGCCCGCCGGGGAGCGGCTCGGGCCCGATGCCGTGCTGGACGCGGAGGCGGTGCTCCTGCCGGGCCTCGCCGTGGACACGCGCGGGATGCGGCTCGGCCGCGGCGGCGGCAGCTACGACCGGGTGCTGGCGCGCCTCGCGGCGGCCGGGGCGCACCCCGCGCTGGTCGTTCTGCTGTACGACGACGAGGTGGCCGCGCGGGTCCCGGAGGAACCGCACGACCACCCCGTGGACGCCGTGGTGACACCCGTCGGCCCGCGGCGCTTCGGCAAGAGCTGAAGGCCCTACGGCTTCAGCGTCAGCGTGTCCTTCGTCGCCCCGGCCACCGCGTTCGTCCCGTAGGACCAGTCGAGCAGCTCGCCGTTGACCCACTTGTCGGTCTGGTCGGTGTAGTGCGCGCTGAACGCGTGCCCCGAGGCGCCCGTGAGGTTGACCCAGCGGGACCTGTCCCAGTCCCCCACGTTGACGACCATCCGCATCGACGGAACCCAGACGACCTCGTAGCCGCCGGCCGCGTTCCATCCGGTGGCGTTCACCGCGGCCTCGCCGCCGCCCAGGTTCCAGGGGCCCCGGTTGAGCGCCCGCTGGAGCAGTCCGGGCCCTTCCGTACCGAGGGTCTGGTTCTTCAGGGTCAGCTGGTGCAGCCGGCCCCAGCTCCACGTGGTGATGTCCTTGCCGAGCTTGGCCGTCAGCTCCCAGCGGGCGTCCTCCATGGCGCGGGCGAAGAGCTCCTCGCGGTTCTCGGTCGCCTTGTCCTTGCGGTTCGCCGGCGCCTTCCACCACGCGCTGTCCGGCTTGTCCATGAGGTTGGCGACGACCTGGTACCAGCGGTCGCCGCCGTCCGGCTGCGCCGAGTCCGGGTCGCGCTGACCGCATTCGCGTACCAGCCTGTCCTGCTCGTCGAGCGGGCCCGAGCTCTTGGCCGGGGGCACGTTCAGGCACTCGCCCTCGACGCGCATCTCCTTGGGCAGCTTGTCGCCGAAGGCCAGCTTGAGGATGTTGCGCCAGACCGCGTTGAAGTACGCGGCGGCCGCCGAGTCGGCCTCCTGGGTGTAGTCCCAGCCCTCCAGCAGCTTCTGCGCCTCGCGGATGTCCTTGTCCGAGATGTTGATCTTCATCAGCTCGGGCACCAGCAGCGCGGCGATCTCGCTGGTGTTGTCCATCTGCATCTTCTGCATGTCTTCGGTCGAGATCTTCCCGCCGCCCTTGGTCTTCGACTCGATGAGGTCGTTGATCCGCTGGCTGCGGCTGCCGTAGCCCCAGTCCTTGGTGAGCATGTACGGGTACGTGTCCTCGTCGATCACGGCCTGGTTGGCGGTGACGATGTAGCCGCGCTTCGGGTCGTACTCGTACGGCAGCTCGTCGAACGGGACCGGGTCCTTCTTCCAGCCGTACGACGACGACCAGCCGGGGCTGGGCAGCGTGCCGTCACCGGACTTGCGGACCGGGATCTTCCCGGGCGCCTGGTAGCCGATGTGGCCCTTGGTGTCGGCGTAGATGAGGTTCTGCGAGGGAACCTCGAAGTGCTCGGCCGCCTTGCGGAAGGTGGTGAAGTCCTTGGCCCGGTTCAGCTCGAAGACGGCGTCCATGGAGTGGCCCGGTTCCAGCGCGGTCCATTTCAGCGCCACGCCGTAGCCGTCCGCCCGGTCGGGGGCGGAGTTGCTGACGGGGGCCTTCTGGCCGACCTTCTCCAGCTCGCTGCTGCGGTCGGAGACCAGCGGGCCGTTGTTGGTCTCGCGCACGGTGATGTGCCGGCTCTTGCCGCCCGCGACCTTGAGGGTCTCCTCGCGGACGGTGAAGGGCTTCACCTTGCCGTCGTACAAGTAGCCGTCGCCCGAGACCTTCTCCAGGAAGAGGTCGGTGACGTCGGCGCCGAGGTTGGTGAAGCCCCAGGCGACGTCCTGGTTGTGGCCGATGATCACGCCGGGCATCCCCGAGAAGGTGTAGCCGGCGGTGTCGTACTTGCAGGTCGCCGAGACGGCGCGGCAGTGCAGCCCCATCTGGTACCAGAGCGAGGGCAGCTGCGGAGCCAGATGCGGGTCGTTGGCGAGCAGCGGCTTGCCGGTGGTCGTGTACTTGCCCGCGACGACCCAGGAGTTCGACCCGATGCCGTTGCCGTTGGGGCCCAGCAGCGCGGGGATCTCGTCGAGGGTGTCGGAGAGCGCGCCGAGCTGGGAGGTGAGGCCCTGGGTGGCGCCCTCGGCGGTCGCGGAGCCGGTGCCCTCGGACGGCGGCGCTTGCGGGTCGTACTTCCCCGTGACCGGGGAAATGGCGCCCTCGCTGACGATCGGCTTGTGCTTCTCGTACGGGTAGGGCGGGTACAGGTCCTCGATCTGCTTCGCGTCGAGCCGGCTCGTCATCAGCGAACGGTCGATCTCGTCCTGCATGTTGCCGCGCAGGTCCCAGGCCATGGCCTTCAGCCAGGCCACCGAGTCGACGGGGGTCCACTCGGTGGGCTTGTAGTCGTTGGTGAAGCCGAGGGCCGCGTACTCGACGGAGATGTCCGCGCCGTCGCGGTCCTTGAGGTAGGCGTTCACCCCGTCCGCGTACGCCTGGAGGTTCTTCTTCGTCTCATCCGACAGGACGTTGTCGTACTCCTCCTGGGCCACCTTGCGCCAGCCCAGCGTGCGCAGGAAGGAGTCCGTCTCGACCTGGCCGGAGCCGAACATCTCGGAGAGCCGGCCGGCCGTCATGTGACGGCGGACGTCCATCTCCCAGAAGCGGTCCTGCGCCTGCACGAAGCCCTGGGCGCGGAAGAGGTCGGCGTCGGAGTCCGCGTAGATCTGCGGGATTCCGTAACTGTCGCGCTTGACGTCGACGTTGCTGTCGAGCCCGGCGAGGTGGATCGTCCCGTTGGTCTGGGGGTACGAGGCACGCACGGTCGATACGGACCAGTACGTTCCGTAACCGACGCCTGCGACGAGCGCCAGCACCAGGACGATCACGAGCAGGCGGGCACGTCGCCCCTTCTTCTTGCGCGGCCCACCGCCGACGGTGGCCGTGGAGGCGGCAGAGGCGGTTGTTGTGGCGGGCATCGCTGTCCTTCGAGGGGCAGGGCGGTCCTGGGAGTGCAGGAGCAACCATAGGCGCAGCGTCGATGCCGGTCGGACGCGGTATCGGGATGGTTCGAATTGAGTAGCGATCGTACGAATACTCGAACGCATCAAGAAAACGTTAAAGATTAGGTAAGGTAATGAAGTACCGGCCACCGGAAGCCGATCCGGCAGGCGTACGCAGGGAAGGACCGGCCACTGACTGTCCACGCGCTCAACGAACTTCTGCTCGTCTGCTCGCTCGTCCTGCTCGTCGCCGTGGCGGCCGTACGCGTCTCGTCACGCAGCGGGCTCCCCAGTCTGCTCCTGTATCTCGGCATCGGGATCGCCCTGGGGCAGGACGGGTTCTTCGACGTCAAGTTCGACAACGCGGAACTGACGCAGGTCATCGGCTACGCGGCCCTGGTCGTGATCCTCGCCGAGGGCGGTCTCGGCACGAAGTGGAAAGAGATCAAACCGGCGCTGCCCGCGGCCGTCGTCCTCTCCCTCGTCGGCGTCGGCGTGAGCGTGGGCGTGACCGCCGCCGGAGCGCACTACCTGGTCGGTCTGGAATGGCGGCAGGCGCTGATCATCGGCGCGGTCGTCTCCTCCACGGACGCCGCCGCGGTCTTCTCCGTCCTGCGCAAGGTGCCCCTGCCCGCCCGGATCACCGGCGTCCTGGAGGCCGAATCCGGCTTCAACGACGCCCCCGTGGTGATCCTGGTCGTCGCCTTCTCGACCGTGGGGCCCGTCGACAGCTGGTACGTACTGGTCGGCGAGATAGCCCTGGAGCTGGCGATCGGCGCCACGCTCGGCATCGCCGTCGGCTGGCTCGGCTCGTACGGACTGAGGCATGTGGCCCTGCCCGCCTCGGGCCTCTACCCGATCGCCGTGATGGCCATCGCGGTGTCCGCGTACGCGGCGGGCGCGATGCTCCACGGAAGCGGATTCCTCGCTGTCTACCTCGCCGCGATGATCCTCGGCAACGCCAAGCTGCCGCACTGGCCCGCCACCCGCGGCTTCGCCGACGGACTCGGCTGGCTGGCCCAGATCGGCATGTTCGTCCTGCTCGGACTGCTGGTCACCCCACACGACCTGGTCGACGACTTCTGGCCCGCCGTCGTCGTCGGGCTGGTGCTGACCGTGGTGGCCCGGCCGCTGGAGGTCTTCATCTCACTCGCGCCCTTCCGGCTGCCCTGGCAGGAGAAGGCCCTCATGTCCTGGGCCGGGCTGCGCGGCGCGGTGCCCATCATCCTGGCGACCATTCCCATGGTGTCCGGAATCGAGGGCTCCACCCGGGTCTTCAACATCGTCTTCGTGCTCGTCGTCGTCTACACCCTCATCCAGGGACCGACGCTGCCCTGGCTCGCCAAGGCTCTCAAGATCGCCGACGACCCGTCCGAAGCGGCCGACCTGGGCATCGAGTCGGCGCCCCTGGAGCGGCTGCGCGGGCATCTGCTCTCTGTGGTCATCCCCGCGAAGTCGAAGATGCACGGCGTCGAGGTCGGCGAGCTGCGTCTGCCCGCCGGAGCGGCGGTGACGCTGGTCGTCCGGGACGGCACGAGCTTCGTACCCGGGCCCACGACCGTGCTGCGCCGCGGCGACGAACTGCTGGTCGTGACGACCGACCCCGTACGCGACGCGACCGAGGCCCGGCTGCACGCGATCGGCGAGGGCGGCAAGCTGGCCGGCTGGCTGGGGACCGGCACGAACGCCGCCGACGAGAGCCTCACCGGGCCGCATGTGGCCAACGCGCTCAAGGCCGTGAAGAAGCTGGGCAGGGCGGACGACCGGCCCGGTGCCCGGAACACCAAGGCGCATCGCTGAGCCACATCACGGAGGACGCGCTTGCGTTTACAGGTGACAGGGGTCGGGTTGGACACAATCACAGGTGCCTCAGGCCTTTTGCCTGTAGCATAAAGGAAACCCAGATCGACTTATTTGATCCACCAACTCTGCCTGACGCAGAGCTGGCGCGACCGTATGGCGGTCGTGGCGTCCTCCGCCTCTGTTGCGAGCGCCCGGCATCTACCGCAGTTCCGCGCGAAGAGGACAGCTCTCGGCAGCTCCTGACCGGGTCCGCACCCCTGTGCCGGCCCGCCTCGCAGGGGCACGGCCACCAGGCGGCAGAAAGGCATGGACCGTGGCGTCCACGGTCTCCGACCGCCCCGGATACGGGCAGTTGCTGCGCACCCCGGGTGCGTGGACCTTCCTCCTGCCGGGCTTCGCCGCACGGCAGCCCTTCGCGATGCTGACGATCGGCATCGTCCTGCTCGTCCAGCACACCACCGGTTCATACGGCAGCGCGGGATCCGTCGCCGCCGTCACCGGGGTCTCCATGGCCCTGTTCGCCCCGCAGACCGGCAAGCTCGCCGACCGCTTCGGCCAGCGCGCCGTGCTGCTGCCGGGCGTCCTCGTCCACACGGCGTCCGTCTCGGGCCTGACCGCCCTCGCGCTGGCGGACGCCCCGATGTGGGCGCTGTTCGCCGCCGCCGTCCCGACGGGTGCCTCGGTCCCGCAGGTCGGCCCGATGGTGCGCGCCCGCTGGGCGGCCGTGCTCGGAGCGGCGCCGGGGCGCGAGGCCTCCCCGCTCATGTCGACGGCGGCGGCCTTCGAATCGGTGACGGACGAGTTCACCTTCGTCATCGGCCCCGTCCTCGCCACCGCGCTCTGCACCGGAGTGCACCCGGCGGCGGGGCTGATCGCCGAAGCCGCCCTGACCCTGTGCGGCGGCCTGTTCTTCGCCGCCCAGCGCGCCACCGAGCCCGCCGTACGCAACACCGGTTCCACCGGAACGCAGCGGCACGCCTCCGCACTGTCCATCCCCGGCGTACGCGTGCTCGCGGTGGCCTTTCTCGGGATCGGCGCGGTCTTCGGCGGCATGCAGGTCTCGCTGACCGCCTTCGCCGAGGAGATCGGCAGCCCCGGTGCGAACGGTCTGCTGTACGGGATCTTCGCGGCCGGCAACATGCTGGCCGGCATCGCCTGCGGCGCCATCGCCTGGAAGACCGGGCCGCGGCGCCGGCTGATCGCCGGATACGCGGCCCTGACCCTCACCGCGTCGGGCCTGTGGGCGGTGCACTCCGTGCCGCTGCTGGCCGGGCTCGGCCTGCTGGTCGGCCTCTCCATCGCCCCCGCGCTGATCAGTGGCTACACGCTGGTCGAGGCGCTCGTCCCGGGCTCCGCCCGGACCGAGGCGTTCACCTGGCTCACGGGCGCCGTCGCCCTCGGCCAGGCGGGCGCGGTGACGGTGGCCGGACGCCTCGCGGACGCCCACGGCGCGAGCACCGGATTCCTGGTGCCGCTGGTGGGCACGGTGCTGGCGCTGGTGACGCTGGTGGCGCTGCGTTCGCGGCTGGCACCAGCCCGCGCGACGATTACAGCCGCACGCGGCACGGTTCACCGCGACTGTGTCGCGGCCAGAGAATGACGATCCAATCCGAGGAATACGTCAGTGTGACTCCTCCGCCACGAGTAATGGCGGCTTCTCACTCGGGCAGCAAACCCTCATGACGGCCAAGCCCTGACCGCTGCCTTCGGCAGGTGACAGACATTACTGCAAGCAGCAGCCTGCAGGAGCTACTATGGACGACTGTTAGCACTCATCCAGTGAGAGTGCCAGGAGGAAGACAAGTGCCGACCTATCAGTACCAGTGCACCGAGTGTGGCGAGGGCCTCGAAGCGGTGCAGAAGTTCACCGATGACGCCCTTACGGTGTGCCCGAGCTGCGATGGACGCCTGAAGAAGGTGTTCTCGGCGGTCGGCATCGTCTTCAAGGGTTCCGGTTTCTACCGGAACGACAGCCGCGGATCCTCGTCGAGCAGCACGCCGGCCCCGGCCGCTGCGAAGGCCTCCGGTTCCGGATCGTCGTCCTCGACGGGATCGGACGCGAAGTCGTCGACCTCTTCGTCGACGTCCTCCTCCGGTTCGTCCGGCTCTTCGGCGGCGTCTTCCTCGTCGTCGTCCTCGTCGAGCGGTTCATCGGCCGCCTGAGGCGCCTGTCCGACCGTTTCACGCTTCACCAGGACCCCGCCGATTCACTCGGCGGGGTCCTCGGCGTTCTGCGCCCGGCTGCGTAGCGCGCCGGGCGACCGCCTACTGTGACCGCATGGTGAACGCAGAGATCGGTGTGATCGGCGGTTCGGGGCTGTACTCCTTCCTGGAGGACGTCACCGAGGTGCGGGTGGAGACCCCTTACGGAGCGCCGAGCGACTCCGTCTTCCTCGGCGAGGTCGGCGGCCGCCGCGTCGCCTTCCTCCCCCGCCACGGCCGCGGCCACCATGTGCCGCCGCACCGCATCAACTACCGCGCCAATCTGTGGGCGCTGCGCTCGGTCGGCGTACGCCAGGTGCTGGGCCCGTGCGCGGTGGGCGGGCTGCGGCCGGAGTACGGGCCGGGGACGCTGCTCGTGCCGGACCAGTTGGTCGACCGTACGAAGACCCGCGTCCAGACGTTCTACGACGGGGAGACCCGGGCGGACGGGGTGGCGCCGAAGGTGGTGCATCTCGGTTTCGCCGACCCGTACTGCCCCGAGGGCCGCAAGGTCGCCCTCGCGGCGGCCCGCGCAGGGGACTGGGAAGCGGTGGACGGCGGAACGCTGGTGGTCGTGGAGGGGCCGCGCTTCTCGACCCGGGCGGAATCGCGCTGGCATGCGGCGATGGGCTGGTCGGTGGTCGGGATGACCGGGCACCCCGAGGCGGTGCTCGCCCGTGAGCTGGGCCTCTGCTACACCACGTTGACGCTGGTGACGGACCTGGACGCGGGCGCGGAGGCCGGCGAGGCCGTCTCCCACGAGGAGGTGCTCAGGGTCTTCGCGGCCAATGTGGACCGGTTGCGTTCGGTGCTCTTCGAAGCGGTGGTCGCGCTGCCCGCGGAGGCGGACCGCGCCTGCCTGTGTGCGCATGCGCTGGACGGGATCGACACGGGGATCGTGCTGCCGTAGGCGGGTTCGGCCCCTTGTTTCCCTCAGGCGGGTGAGGGAGTTTTCCACATCGTGTGGGCCGTCCACAGGGCGCGGCGGGAATCTCGTGGGTGGGGCATCGTGAGGGCTGTCCGGTCGGTCGTCTCCGGCCGGATCGCCCGGTCCGATTCTCACTCCCCTGTTCTCTGAACTCCCTCATCGCAGGCGGTGTTTGGCATGCCTCCGTACGGCCCCCTCCCCAGCTCTCCGCAGCCCTCGGCCCCCTCTCCCTCCGCTTCCCCGCCTCTGTCCGCCCCCGTGCCGCCGCCCGGCGGGGTGCCTCCATTTCCGCCGCTGCGGGTGCGCGGGGGCAGTGCGCACCGGCTGCGGCGCGCGGTGTGGCGGCAGCGGCGGGCGATGGCCGCGGGGCTGGCGCTGACGGCTGCCGCGCTGGCCGCTTCGGGGTTCGGCGGGAGTGGGGCCGAGGGAGGCGTCGGTGCCGGGCACGGGGCGGCCGGGGCGCCCGACGCCGCCAGGGCGGCCCCCCATCGGGCGCCGCCGCCGGTGCGTCTGGTGTCCGCGCCCGTCCGGATCGCCGACGCGGCGACCGTACGGCTGCTGCGGCCGGGCGACCGGGTCGACGTGATCGCGTCCGAGCGGAGCGGAAGCGGCTCCCGGGTGCTGGCGAAGGGCGCCCGGGTGGCCCAGGTGCCTCCCGCGTCGGCGGAGGGCTCCACGGAGTACGGGGCCCTGATCGTGCTCTCCGTGCCACGGGCGACGGCCGCGACGCTGGCCGGTGCGGGAATCTCGGCCGGGTTTGCGGTGATCCTGTGTTGATTCGGGCGGTCGGCAGAGTAGTGCCGGCGACCGGGCCGGGCACGCTCAGATGTGGTGGGGCGGCTTCTCGTCGAGGAAACGGGCCAGGTCGGTGGCGCCGCCGCCGGAGGGGGCCCGCTCACCCCACCCCCGGTCCGTGTCGTCCGCGGACTGCTGGTCCAGCGGATCGTCGAAGATCAGCGCCGGCTTGGGCTTCGGCCGGTCCGGCGAGTTCGGCTTCGCATCGCGCGGTCCGGGGGCGGGGGCGGTACTCATGCCTCCAGGGTACGGCCGCCCCGCGGAGCGCGGGAGCGTCCCGGCACGCCCGCCTTCCGGCCGGGCCGGGGCGGGCGGCCGGTCAGCGGTCCTTGGGGTCGAGCCACCAGAGTCCGAGTACGACGAGGAACGACAGGCAGAGGAATCCGGCCCCCCACCAGGCGGTCCCGGTGTGGCCCTCCATGTACTCGTCGACGATGACGGTGAGTCCCCAGAGCTGCCCGATGACCACGGTCATCGCCAGGGTCAGCCGGGCCGTGAGCTTCGAGGACCGCTCCGGTTCCTGGTCGGTGCCCGCTCCCGGTCCCGGTCCGGTGCGGCTGACGCGGGGATCGCCGTAGCCGCTGGTGGGCCGGATCTGCGGGTAGCGCTCATGGACGGGCCGGTTGAGTTCGGGCCGTGCGCTGCCCGGGTGGTATTCCGGATAGCGGGGGCCGGTGGGCTCCTGGGCGTCGCTCATGCTCGCCTGCCGGTGGTGCCGGGCACGGTGGCCTCCGTGCGGGAGGCGGCGGCGGTACGGGAAGCGGCCTTCGTACGGGAGGCGGCGGCGGTACGGGAAGCGGCCTTCGTACGGGAAGCGGCGGCGGCCTCGGGGGCTTCGGCGCCACCGCCGAATCCGGGGCAGCCGATCCGGGAGGCGAGGTCCGGGCGGTCGTCGCCGAGCTGGCGGCACAGGCCCTTCTCGATGCTCTCGCCGGAGCGGGTGGTGCCGACGGCCCAGATGCTGCCGTCCGTCTGCTCGGTGAGGACCACCTTGGGCAGTCCGCGCGGCGGCGGGCCGGCGGTGACCTCGCCGGTGCGGGCGTCGAAGACGCCCTCGTGGCAGGGGCAGTACAGCTCGCCCTCGGAGCCCCGGTCCTTCCGCCACAGCACGGCGCAGGCGAGGTGGGTGCAGATCGCCGAGTAGCCGACGAGGGTGCCGTCGTCGAGCCGGACCGCGACCGCCTTGTCCTCCTCCTCCGGGTAGCTGAAGGCGAGCGACTCCCCGGGCAGCAGCTGGGAGCTGACCCTCATCGGCGCGGGCGCCTTGTCGTCCTCGGGGTCGCCGTGGCGCGGGAGCATGCCACCCGCGACGCCGAGGCCGCCGATCGCGAGGCCGCCGGAGACGGTCGCGACGATGCGGAGGTAGTCGCGGCGGGTGGTGAGGGAGTCCGCGGCGATCCGGTCGTGCAGGGCTTCGCGCGCGTCCCCCGAGGGCGGGTCCCCGCCGCGCGATGCCGGGCCGCGAGATGCTCCGGAGCGTGCTTCTCCGTGGGGCGGTTCCCCGGAGGGCGGCGGCTGTTGCGTGACGCTCATCGGCGGACGTCCTTCCCGTTGATCTCCACGACGGGCAGGCCGCCCGGCACCGGCCACTGGACCCTCTCCGCGGGGACGACCATGGCCACGCCCGTACGGACCTCGGTCTCGCCGAAGACGAAGGTGTCGGCGACCTGGACGCCGGGGCGTTCGGCCTGGAGCTCCTCCACGGTTCCGTAGAAGAGCGCTCCGGTCGGGCACACGGTGGCGCACATCGGAGCGAGCCCGTAGGCGGTGCGGTCGTAGCAGAGGTTGCACTTCAGCTGCAGCTTCGCCTGGAGGTCGATCTTCGGTACGCCGAAGGGGCAGGCGTTGACGCAGTTGGCGCAGCCGATGCAGCGGGTGGTGTCGGCCTGCTGCACCACTCCGTCCGCGGTCACCAGGATCGCGTCGGCGGGACAGACCTCGGCGCAGGGGGCGACGGGGTCCTCGCAGTGCATGCAGACCGTGGGAAGGGAGGCGACGGACTGGCCCTCGTCGGTGTAGTCGAGGTGGATCATCGACTTGCCGCGGTGCGAATCGCATTCCCGGCAGGCGGAGACGCAGGCCTGGCAGCCGATGCAGCGCCCCGGGTCGATGAAGATCGTTCTGCCCATCATGCGGGGATCAGCTCCTTTCCGAGGTGCCGCGGCCCTGCGGGGCGGTGGGCGGCAGCGGGTCGGTGCGGGAGACCTGGGTCTCCGGGTAGGCGACGTGGCCGGGTGCTACAGGAGGCGCGGGCACGTCGTCGACGGAGTCGGCATGCTCGATGCGGCAGGCGCACACCTTGTACTCCGGGATCTTCGACCGGGGATCGAGGGCGTCGATGGTGAGCACGTTGGCCGAGGTGGGGACCGGCCAGTGGTACGGGATGAAGACGGTGTCGGGGCGGATCGCCTCGGTGACCAGCGCCGGGTAGGAGGCGCTGCCGCGCCGGGTGGTGACGCGGACCGGTTCGCCGTTGCGGAAACCGTGGGAGGGGTGGATCTCGGCCCAGGGGCGCGGGGTCTGTTCGACGAGGGCGCCCAGGCGGCGGGTCTGGTTGCCGGAGAGGAAGTGCGCGACGGTGCGTCCGGTCGTGAGTGACATGGGGAATTCGTCGCTGTACGGGTCCATGGGCGGGTGCCATTCGACGACCTGCATATGGATCTTGCCGTCGGGGTGGTACGTCCTGCCGTCCTCGAAGAGCCGGGGGGTGCCCGGGTGGTCCGTGGACGGGCAGGGCCAGGAGATGCCGCCGGTCTCCTCGAGCCGCTCGTAGGTGATGCCCGAGTAGTCGATGACGGTGCCGGCGGACGCGGTGCGGAGTTCGTCGAAGACCTCGCGGGAACCGCTGAAGCCGAATTTGTCGCCGGCGCCGAGGCGCCGGGCGAGTTCGCACAGCACCCAGGTGTCGGTGCGCACACCGGGGGGCGGGTCCTGGGCCTTGTTGTGCTTGACCACCCTGGCTTCCGCGTTGGCCATCACCCCTTCGTCCTCGGCCCAGGTGGTGACGGGCAGGACGACATGCGCGTTGGCGGCGGACTCGGAGAGGAAGAAGTCGAACTGGACGTGGAATTCGGTGGCGTCGTACCCCTCCTTGACCACCGGGTAGTTCGGCAGGGAGATGATGGGGTTGTTGCAGATGCCCATCAGCCCGCGGATCTCGCCGCGTTGCATCTGCCAGATCATTTCCATCATCGAGGTCCCCGCGAGCGGGAGTTCCGATGCGTCGATGCCCCAGATCTCGCAGATCTGGCGGCGGTGTTCCTCGTTGTTGATGGAGCGGCCGCCCGGCAGGAGGTCGGACTTCTGGCCGTGTTCGCGGCCGCCCTGCCCGTTGCCCTGGCCGGTGAGCGTGCCGTAGCCCGCACCGGGCTTGCCGATGTGTCCGGTGGCTGTGCAGAGGTTGATGACCGAGAGGCAGTTCTCGACACCCTGGGACTGGTGCTCGATGCCTCTGGCGTGCCAGGCCATGGCCTTGGGGGCGCGGGCGAAGGTGCGGGCGACCTGGACGATCTGCTCGGCCGGGACTCCGCAGATGTCCGCGGCGCGGGACGGCGGGTACTCGAGCGCCTTGGCCCGTACCTCGTCCCACCCGGTGGCGTGGGCGGCGAGGTAGTTCTCGTCGGTCAGGCCCTCCTCGATGACGACGCAGAGCAGGGAGTTGAAGAGGGCCGAGTCGGTTCCGGGTTTCAACGCGACGTGGATGTCGGCGGTGCGCGCGACGGCCGTCTCGCGGGGGTCGATGACGATGAGGCTCGCGCCGCGGTCCCGCGCTCCCCATACGTACTGGGACAGGACGGGGAAGCATTCGCCGACGTTGGAGCCCGCGATCAGCAGGCAGTCGGTGAGCAGCATGTCGGCGAAGGGGTTGCCGGCCCGGTCGATGTTGAAGGCGAGCTTGTTGGCGGCGGCGGCGCTGACCATGCAGAGGCGGCCGTTGTAGTCGACGTGCCGGGTCCGCAGGGCGACCCGGGCGAACTTTCCGACCAGGTACGTCTTCTCGGAGAAGAGGCTGGCGCCGCCGAAGAGCCCGAAGGCGTCCTTCCCGTACTGGGCCTGGATGCGCTGGATCTCGGAGACCGTGAAGTCGAGTGCCTCCTCCCACGACGTCTCACGGAAGGGCTCGTCGCGGGAGCGGCGCATGAGCGGGGCGGTGAGCCGGTCGGGGTGGTTGACCTGCTGGTAGGCGTTGATGCCCTTGGGGCACAGGCGCATCCGGTTGATGTCGTGGTTGCGGGGTTCGACCCCGAAGACCTTGCCGCCGCGGTCGACGCGCAGATACATCCCGCACTGGATGCCGCAGAAGCAGCAGTGGGTGGGGACGAGCTTCTCGCCGTTCTGGTCGGCGTGCCACTGGTCGGCGGGGATACCGCCGGCGTCCCGGAAGGCGCGGGTGCCGGGCGGGGCGAGGGAAGGGTCGAGGGGGACGACCGCACGGGTGTCGGCTGCTCGCGGGTCCGCGGTCACTTGAAGCCCTTCTTCACCTGGGAGAGATAGGCGCTGCCGCGCAGCACCCGCTTGCAGCGCGGGCAGTATTCGGCCCACTCGTCGAAGCCGAGGCCGAGGTCGCGCATGGTGCCGCGGAGGTTCTCGACGTACGGGGCCGTGTCGATGGGTTCCTCGCAGCGCCGGCAGCTGAAGACCTCCTGGTCCTGCCGGCCGGTGTACTTGAACAGCTGCATGCCGACGGCGGCGGGGCGCTGGACGATGTGGAAGAACTTCCCGAACGGGATGTAGATGAGGGTGAAGACCACCGACACCATGTGCAGGATCGCCAGGAACTCGTAGCCGCCGCCGTGCAGGAAGATCGACGAGAAGGTGAGGAGCAGGCCTGTCACGGAGATGACGATCAAGGCGATGAGCGGCACCAGGTCGTAGCCGAAGCGCTGGCCGGTGATGGCGCCGCGGTCCTTCATCCGGCGCCACAGGAAGTAGCAGGCGCCGGGGATGACGAGGACGGCGGCGATGTCCAGGCCGTGAAACATCAGCCAGCCGAGGAAGTCCAGGGAGTCGAAACCGATGATCTTGAAGCCCCAGATGCGCATCTCGTAACCGGGCCCGGATCCGGTGTGCGAGGTGAAGGTGAACCAGCCCCAGGTCAGCGGGAAGGTGATCAGGGCGGCGAGGATACAGCCCCAGAAGATCAGCTGGTGGGCGGCCCAGCGGGCGTGGGAGCGGGCGCCGAGGAACTTCTGGAAGCCGAGGTAGGTGGCGATCATCCTCGGCAGGGCGGTGGGCGCCTTGCGGAAGTTGGCGGCCGAGAAGAGACTTCCCCAGCCCTTCTGGAACAGTCGCCGGGCTCCTGGCGCGGAGACCCAGACCGTGTAGCGGTAGGCGACGCCGAAGGCCAGGAAGACGGTGGCCACGGCGTACGGGAGGAGTGCGGAGTCGAAGTTCTCCAGGAGCCTGCTGCCGAGCACGATGGCCGCGACCAGCAGGAGGGAGACGATCACACCCGCCGCCGTCGCGCGGGCGGTGACGGACCGGAGGACGGCGGCGCCGGAACGGCCGTGCCCGCCGGCGGGCGGCGGCGTGGCGGTCACGCCGGTCGTACCGGCAGTGGCTCCGGGGGCGGGGCGCGCATCTGCGGCGGAGGCTTCTGGTGGCTCGGTCACCCCGTCAGCGTAGGACCGGAAAGTGATATTGGTCCTGTTTTATACCTCTATGGGTGGCGCGTCGCGGGAGGTGCGGATGAGCGCGTTCGCGGGAGTTATGGGTAAGCGCGTCGCGAGAGGTACGGGTGGCGCGTCGCGGCATGTCGGTGCGCGCCGCCCGCCGGGTACGTTCACGGTGCACGGCCCCGCCGCGGCGCAGTCAGCCACCCGCACCCCGAGGAGCACCGGATGACCGGCCAGGACACCGCAGCCCCCACCGCCTCGTCGGCCCGCCGGAGGGACGCGCTGACCGATGTCGCCGGGGTGCGCGTGGGACACGCGCGGGTCGCGGGCGAGGGTGCGCTCAGCGGCACCACCGTGGTGCTCGCGCCCGAGGGCGGTGCGGTCGCGGCCGTCGACGTACGCGGCGGCGGCCCGGGCACCCGCGAGACGGACGCGCTGGATCCGCGCAATCTGGTGCAGCGCATCGACGCCGTGGTCCTCACCGGCGGCAGCGCGTACGGACTCGACGCGGCGTCAGGGGTGATGGCCTGGCTGGAGGAGCAGGGGCGCGGTGTGCGGGTCGGCACCGATCCGTCCCAAGTGGTCCCGGTCGTCCCCGCGGCCTGCGTCTTCGACCTGGGGCGGGGCGGCGACTGGCGGGCCCGGCCGGACGCCTCGACCGGCCGGGCGGCGGCGGAGGACGCGGCCGCGACGGAGCCCGGGGCCGCGGTCGCCGAGGGCTGCGTCGGCGCGGGCACGGGTGCGGTGGCCGGCTTGCTGAAGGGCGGGGTGGGCACGGCGAGCATCCTGCTGCCGTCGGGGACCACCGTGGCCGCGCTGGTGGTCGTGAACGCCGCGGGGGCGGTGCTCGACCCCCGTACCGGGGTGCTGTACGGGGAGTACGGCGGCGCCGAGCCGGCTGTCGCACCCGCGGCGGAGGTCCACCGGGTGGCGCACCAGCGCCTGGCGCAGGCGCACGACGCGAACACGCGCCCCCCGCTCAACACCACGCTCGCCGTCGTCGCCACGGACGCCGAACTGGGCCGCGCCCAGGCGCAGAAGCTCGCGGGGACGGCACACGACGGGCTGGCGCGCGCCATCCGTCCCGTCCATCTGCTGAATGACGGGGACACCGTTTTCGCCCTGGCCACCGGCGCGCACGCGCTGAATCCGGCGAACCCGCTCGCGCTCAACGACCTGCTGGCGGCGGGTGCGGACGCAGTGACCCGGGCCGTCGTGAAGGCGGTGCGGGCGGCCACGGGGGTCACCGGCCGCACCGGCGGCGCCACCTACCTCGCGTACAGCGATCTCTACGGCCCGCAGCGCCCCTCGGCACAGTCCCCGGACGACGCCACCGACTCACCGTCGGCGTAGGGAGGTTCGGGCGCGGGGCAGCCCTCAGGGAGCGGGAACCTTCTGCGTGCGTCGTACGTTTTTCTCAACCCCGGTCACGATGTCAGACCCAGGGACTACGTTGAGCACGCACCAAGTCACACGCGGCGACGGCCTGGAGACAGCACCTTGAGCGATGCGTACGAGACAACCGAGCAGCACCTCGAGCGAATCCTGCGACGGGCTCTCAACTCGTTCGACCTCCCCGACAGTACGGTCGAGCGGCTGGGCACCGCGCTCACCCACAGCAGTTCCCTGCACTCCTCGCACCACAGTTCCGCCCTGCACCGCGAGACCTACCGGCACACATACCTGCTGGCCGACGGCACTCCCCTGACCCTGTGGGAGCTGGTGCACTCCGGCCCGCGCGACGCGCAGCCGCGCCACCAGCAGCACGAGCTGTACGACGACGAGGCCGACGCCCGCATCGCGGCGGCCCGGCTGACCGGCGGCACCGGCGACGGCCCGGTCTTCGGGCAGGACGGACCGGCCTTCGGGGATGACGTCTTCTTCGGGCACGACGGACCGGTCTTCGGCTACGACGGCGTCTTCGGGCACGACGGCCCGCAGCCCGGCCTGGAGATCCTCGACGCCCTGATGGCGGTGCCACCGGCCCCGCTGCCCCGGACGTACGCCCCGGACAACTCCGCGGACCACGCCCGCCGGGTGCTGCGCCGGGCGGAGAACCGGGACGCGCCGGGCGAGGAGACGGCCCTGCGGCTGCGGGCGGCCTTCGCTCACCACATCACCCAGGTCTTCGGCCGGCAGTGCCAGGTGGACGGGCTGGACGCGCGTTTCACGCTCTACGAGCACGCCTTCCTGCTCCTCGACGGCAGCGAGACGAGCCTGTGGGAGGTCGAGCACACGGCGACGCCCGACGGCCGCCACATGTGCGAGGTGTACGGCGACGAGGACGCCGCACGCTGCGCGATGGAGAGCCGCACCCGCATCTGCTGACGCGACCCGCCCTGGCCCTGGCCCTGGCCCTGGCCCTGGCCCTGGCATGACAGTGCCCGCACCCCCGGCGAGGGTGCGGGCACTGTCGGTTCCTGCCTCTTCCGCTTCCGCGTGACGCCCGGTCAGTGCGTCAGCACCGGCTCCTTCACGGGCTCCTCGAAGGAGCCGGCGCTCTCGTCGCCGCCCTCCACGTGCTGCTTCGGCCGGGCCGGCAGGGCGAACATCACCAGGAAGATCACCGCGAGCACGCCTGCCACCCACCACAGCGACTGCTCGAAGGCGTCGGCGAACGCCGGACCGATCTGCGGCGGCGTCAGCCGGTCACCCATCGCCCCGAAGAAGACGACCGAGACGAGCGCGAGCCCCAGCGCGTTACCCATCTGCTGCACGGTGTTGAACAGCCCGGAGGCCGACCCCGCGTGCTCCTTGGGCACCTCGGACAGCACCGCGTCGGCCAGCGGAGCCACGATCAGCCCCATGCCGACGCCCATGACCACCAGGGGCAGCGCCATCTGCCAGGACGTGATCGCCATGCCGTAGCGGCCGGACTCCCAGATGTAGAGCAGCAGACCGGCGATCATGAGCAGCGCCCCGGCCTGGAGCACCTTGCGCCCGAAGCGCGGCACCAGCTTCTGTACGGAGATACCGGCGGCGAGCGAGACGGCGACCGAGAACGGGATACCGGTCGTACCGGCCCGCAGCGCGCTCCAGCCGAGCCCCTCCTGCATGTACAGCGTCCAGACCAGGAAGAAGATGCCGAGGCCGATGCCGAAGGTCAGCTGGACGGCGATGCCCGCGGCGAAGCTCTTGACCCGGAACAGCGACAGCTCGACCAGCGGCGAACCGTCCCGGCGCGCCTTCACCCGCTCGAACAGCACGAGGGCGGCGAAGACGACGATGCTGCCGGCCATCGAGAGGTAGCCCCAGAGCGGCCAGCCCAACTCCTCGCCGCGGGTCAGCGGGTAGATGAGCATGAGCATCCCCAGCGTCACCAGCACCACGCCGACCAGGTCGAGGCGGAGCGCCTTCGGCGCCTTGGACTCGGTGATGAACTTGCGCCCCAGGATCAGACCCGCGATGCCGACCGGCAGGTTGATCAGGAAGATCGGGCGCCACTCGAGACCGGCGATGTTCCACTCGGTGAGCAGTGCGCCGAGCAGCGGGCCGGACACGGCCCCGAGGCCGACGATCGCGCCGAAGAGGCCGAAGACCTTGCCGCGCTCGTGCGCGGGGAAGGTGGCGTGCACGATCGACAGCACCTGCGGCACCATCAGCGCGGCCGTGCCGCCCTGCAGGATGCGCGAGGCGACGAGCATCTCCGGGTTGGCGGCGAATCCGCAGAGGGCGGAGGCGAGGGTGAAGCCGCCGATCCCGACGAGGAAGAGCCGCTTGCGGCCGTAGATGTCACCGAGCCGGCCGCCGGTGATCAGACCGGCGGCGAAGGCCAGGGCGTACCCGGCGGTGATCCACTGGATCGAGCTGAACGAGGCGCCGGTGTCCGCCTTGATGCTCGGGATGGCGATGTTGACGATCGTGACGTCTACCAGGTCCATGAAGGCCGCGGTCATCACGATGGCCAGGGCGAACCACCGGCGGCGGTCCGACGGGTCCGGGGCCGCGGGGGCGTCCACCGGCGACGGCAGGGGTGCGGAAGAAGTCATATGAATAAGTTAAAGGTTGATTAGGTCAGGTCGTGACCCAATGGGCGGGCATCCTGAGTGGCATGACCGACACCCCGGCACGACTGCTGAATCTGCTGTCACTGCTCCAGACGCCGCGCGAGTGGCCGGGCAGTGAACTCGCCGACCGGCTCGACGTCAGCCCGCGCACCATCCGCCGCGACATCGACCGCCTCCGTGACCTGGGCTATCCCGTCGAGGCGTCACGCGGCTCGGTCGGCGGCTACCGCCTCGTGGCCGGTACGGCGATGCCGCCGCTCCTGCTGGACGACGAGGAGGCGGTGGCCATCGCGGTGGGCCTGCGGGCGGGGGCCGGCCACGCCATCGAGGGCGTGGACGAGGCCGCCGTACGGGCGCTGGCCAAGCTCGAACAGGTGCTGCCCTCACGGCTGCGCCACCGGGTCTCCACCCTGCAGAACGCCACGATGCCGCTGGCCCGGGGCGACGGCTCGACGATCGACCCGCAGACGCTGACCGTGATGGCGTCGGCCGTCACCGGGCGGGAGCGGCTGCGGTTCGCGTACCGCGCGGGGGACGGCGCCGAGACGCGGCGGCAGGTGGAGCCGTACCGGCTGGTGAGCACCGGGTGGCGCTGGTACCTCGTCGCGTACGACCTGGAGCGGGAGGACTGGCGCACCTTCCGCGTCGACCGGGTGAGCAACCCGTTCGCGACAGGCGCCCGTTTCACGCCGCGCGAGCTGCCGACCGGCGATGCGGCGGAGTTTCTCAGCAGTTCGATGGCCCGCAGGCAGCCGGAGATGGCGGTCGACGTGAGCTTCGCGGCCCCCGCCGAGTTCGTGGCCTCGCGGCTACCCGCCTCGATCGGACCGCTGGAGCAGACCGGGGAGCACGGCTGCCGGCTGCGGACGGTGCTGAAGGACTCACTGGAATGGGTGGCACTGCGCCTCGCGCTGGTGGACTGCGAGTTCACCGCGCACCAGCCGCCGCAACTGGTGTCGTACCTGCACGACCTCGGCGGCAGACTCACCCGCGCCGCGGCGTCGTCGTCGTCGGAGGCGGCGGCCTCGTCGGAGGCGGGGGCTTCGTAGGCCCGGGACTCCGGCCGGGCCCATTGAGGCCGGGCTCGAGGCCCCGCCGGACAAAAGGATGAGCCCCGGCGCCAGGGGGGGTGGGCGCCGGGACTCAGCTCTAGGGGGCCGCCGAAGTGAAGCGGCCCAATTCGGAGGTTACTGGACGCGGGCTCATGCCGCAGCGTCAAAGCCCGTGTCGTGAGCCATTCGCTTCAGTTCGAGCAGTGCGTGCTTCTCGATCTGGCGGATCCGCTCGCGGGTGAGCCCGTGCTGCTTGCCCACCTCGGTCAGGGTCCGCTCGCGGCCGTCCTCGATGCCGTACCGCATGCGGATGATCGACGCGGTGCGGTTGTCGAGCTTGCCGATCAGCTCCTCCAGCTCCTCGCTGCGCAGCAGCGTCATGACGGACTGCTCGGGTGACACCGCGGAGGTGTCCTCCAGGAGGTCACCGAACTGGGTGTCGCCCGCGTCGTCCACCGACATGTTCAGGCTGACCGGGTCGCGGGCCCAGTCCAGGACGTCACTGACCCTGGACGTGGTCGAGTCGAGCTCGGCGGCGATCTCCGCGTGCTCCGGGTCGCGCCCGTGCTCACGGTTGAATTCGCGCTGGACACGGCGGATCCGGCCGAGCTCCTCCACCAGGTGGACGGGGAGCCGGATCGTGCGTGACTGGTCGGCTATGGAACGGGTGATGGCCTGCCGGATCCACCACGTCGCGTACGTGGAGAACTTGAAGCCCTTGGCGTAGTCGAACTTCTCGACCGCGCGCACCAGGCCCGCGTTGCCCTCCTGGATCAGGTCGAGCAGGGGCAGCCCCGCGCGCGGATAGCGGCGGGCGACGGCAACGACGAGTCGGAGGTTGGAACGGATGAATATGTCCTTGGCGCGCTCACCCTCGGCGACCAGCGCCTCCAGCTCCTCGCGCGATGCTCCGGCCGCTTCGCTCTCCACCGCGCCGTCGAGGACCTGCTGTGCGAAAACGCCTGCTTCCAGGGTCTGCGACAGCTCGACCTCCTTGGCGGCGTCGAGCAGCGGCGTGCGCGCGATCTCGTCCAGGTACATGCCGACCAGGTCGCGATCGGCGATCTCCCCGCCCACGGCGCGAACACTGCTTGCCCGGTTGGTCCCGCCGGTGGCGGACGAACGACGGGCGACGGCACGGGTTGCCATGCGTGCTCCCTTGCTGAGTAGGTCGCGACACCCTCTCGGGTGCCCTGCATCCGATGGAAACAACGACTGGAATGTGGACAGAATTCCCATGCCTGGCATTCAATTTCGCGATCATGCAGTACCCTGTCGCGCCACCAGGGAGGGCACATGACACAGCCGGACACAGAAGTGCAGGTCAGAGCAGGCGCGGAAAGCGATCTGCAGGCACTCACGGACATCTACAACCATTACGTACGTGAGACCGCCCTCACATTTGACGTAGTCCCCTTCACCCCCGAGCAGCGCCTGCCCTGGTTGCGCTCCCACCCCGAAGACGGCCCGCACCGGCTTCTGGTTGCTCAGGATGTCCGTAATGTCGACGAAACGACCGGGGCCGGCCCCCGGATCCTGGGCTACGCCACCAGCAGCGCCTTCCGCCCCAAGGCCGCGTACTCCACCTCCGTCGAGGTGAGCGTCTATTGCTCCCCGGACGCCACGGGCCGGGGCGTGGGCACCCTCCTCTATTCGGCGCTCTTCGAGGCCCTCGCCGGTGAGGACCTGCGCCGCGCGTACGCGGGCATCGCCCAGCCCAACGTGTCCTCGGTCCGGCTGCACGAGCGCTTCGGCTTCGGCCACATCGGCACGTACACGGACGTCGGCCGGAAGTTCGACCGGTACTGGGACGTCGCCTGGTACGAGAAACAACTGGGACCGCGGACCTAGTCCCGGCGCCCGTCCCACCCGGGACCGCAGCCCGTTACCCGGTGCCACCCCGGCACCTAGCGTGATTCCGCATGGACCTCACGACGCACACGCCGTCCGGCACCCCCGGCACGCTCGACGAAGCACTGGAACGGCTCCACACCTTCGGCCCCGAGCGCGGCGGATGGCTGAGCAACCACGCCCCGATGGCCGTCGAGGCGCTGGTGCGCCACGGCCAGGCGCCGGGGGTGCACCGATGGCTGGACCACTACCGGAACAGGCTGGAGGACATGCCGGACACGGCGGCCGAGGTGACTCCGGACAACTGGCGGGAGGCGCTCGGCGATCCCCGGCGCATCGCCGACTGGACCGTCCACTTCGCACGCGAGACCGCCGGCCGGCCCTGGCGCGGGGTCCTGGCGGAGTGGTGGCCGCGCCTGCTGCCCGGCATCGCGGCCGGCGCCACGCACCCGGTGATCCGGGTCGGCCACAGCGTGCGCACGCTGTTGGAAGGGCCGGAGACCGCACCCCGGGTGACCGAACTGGCCCACGCGCTCGGTTACTGGGCGGCTCGCCACCAGCCGCTGCCCCCGCTGTCCTCGCTCGGCCCGGCAGCCGACGCCGCCACGGCCCTGGACGCCGTGGCGCCCGTACCCGACCAGAACGGCGGCATCCGGGACCGGCTGGGGCAGCTGACCGCGTTCCCTCAGTGGCCGGCCCGGTCCGTGACCGGCCCCGACGACGCCCGCGCCCGGCTGGCGGAACTGGTGAGGGCCGCCACCCATCGCTATGCGGCGTACGGATACGGCGAGCCGTTCATGCTGGTGCACGCCGCCACCGCGCCCAACGCCGTGCTGCGCACCCTGCCCGCGCTCCCCCGCGAGCTGTGGGCGCCGAGCCTCGAGGCCGCCTGGGCGGCGAGCGCGGCGGTCATCGCCGCGTACTCCCCGGCACGGCCCGCCGAGCGCGCGGCCGCGCCCGGCGGACTCTCTCCCGAAGAGGTTTTCGCGCAGGCCGCCGCGCACGGCGACGACCACACCATCAAGTTCACCGACACCGCGCTGGACGTCGGCGACGCGACCGCGCTGGCCGCCGCGCTCCAGTCGGTCGCGCTGAACCCTCCGGTCTTCTGATCACCTGCCGAAGACCTCAGCCGAACTGCACCGAGCGCTTGGCCAGCCCCAGCCAGAATCCGTCGATCACACTGCGCCCCTGCCCAAGTTCCTGCTCAGCGGCCCCGAGCGTGACGAAGAGGGGGGCGAAGTGCTCGGTGCGCGGGTGGGCGAGGCGGCCGGCCGGGGACTTGTGCTCGAAGTCCAGCAGCGCGTCGATGTCCTGTGCCTGGAGCGCGCGGTGCCCCCAGTCGTCGAACTCCGCGGACCAGCCGGGCACGCCGCCGCCCGGGTGCCGCAGCGCGGCCAGGTTGTGCGTGAAGAAGCCGCTGCCGACGATCAGGACGCCTTCGTCGCGCAGCGGTGCGAGCTTGCGCCCGATGTCCATCAGCTTCTGCGGGTCCAGCGTCGGCATGGAGATCTGCAGCACCGGGATGTCCGCCTCCGGGAACATCTCCACCAGCGGTACGTACGCCCCGTGGTCGAGGCCCCGGTCCGGGATGTCCTGGACCGGCGTACCGGCGCCGCGCAGCAGCTTGCGGACGCTCTCGGCCAGTGCGGGAGCGCCCGGCGCGGCGTACCGGACCTGGTAGTAGTGCTCGGGGAAGCCCCAGAAGTCGTAGACCAGCGGGACCGTCTCCGTGGCGCCGAGCGCGAGGGGGGCCTCTTCCCAGTGGGCGGAGACCATGAGGATGGCGGTGGGGCGCGGCAGCCCGGCGGACCAGGCGGCCAGTTCGCCGGGCCAGACGGGGTCGTCGGCCAGCGGCGGCGCGCCATGGGAGAGATAGAGGGCGGGCATGCGCTCCGCGGTGACTGTCATGACACTCCCCATCCACTGCTGCTCAAGGTAAGTCTTCTACCGGGACTTCGACAGGAACTTTCCTTTAAACTTCAAGTTCCTATCCCTGGAGACCTTAGCTCTATCTAGTTCAACTTTCAAGAAAAGGTCGTACAGTGGAGTACATGACCACGGCATCCACCAGCGGGCCGCGCTGGCTCACCGACGAAGAACAGAGCGTCTGGCGTGCGTATCTGCATGCCACGACGCTGCTGGAGGATCACCTCGACCGCCAGTTGCAGCGCGATGCCGGCATGCCGCACATGTACTACGGACTGCTCGTCCAGCTCTCCCAGGCGCCCCGCCACCAGCTGCGGATGACGGAACTGGCCAAGCACGCCAAGATCACCCGCTCCCGGCTCTCGCACGCCGTCGCCCGGCTGGAGAAGAGCGGCTGGGTGCGCCGCGAGGACTGCCCGTCCGACAAGCGCGGCCAGAACGCGGTCCTCACAGAGGAGGGCTACGAGATGCTCCGCCGCTCGGCCCCCGGCCATGTCAGCGCCGTACGCCAGGCGATGTTCGACCGGCTCACCCCTGAGCAGGTGCACTCACTCGGCGAGATCATGCAGGTCATGGCTGCCGGACTCCAGCCGGAGGGGACGGACGCGGACCTGCCCTGGCTCCGCTGACCACGCCTCGCACACCCCGCACACGCCGCTGCCCCGGTTCCGTAGAGACGGAACCGGGGCAGCGCTCACTTCTCACCCATCACCGAGGTCACGGGTTTCCCGAACGGGATCAGTGCGCGACGACCGGCACCCTGAACTCGTCCTCGACGCCCTCGGCGTCACCGGAACCGGTGCCTCCGGCCGTCGTGGTGGCCGAGGGACGGCCGGCGTTGATGAAGGTCCCCGCGATCGCGGCGGCCACCACCAGGATGCCGACGGCCCACCAGATGGCGCCGGTGAAGCCGTGCACCATCGACTGGAGCTTGAGCAGTTCCGGGTCGGTGGCGCCGAGCGCGGCGTGCGAGGTGGCGTACGCCGTGGCGGCCGAGGCGGCGATGGTGTTGAGCAGCGCCGTACCGATCGCACCGCCGACCTGCTGCGAGGTGTTGACCATCGCGGAGGCGACACCCGCGTCACGCGGCTCGATGCCGTGCGTGGCGAGCGACATGGCGGGCATGAACGCCGTGCCCATGCCGAGACCCAGCAGGAGCTGGCCCGGCAGGATGACCGCCGCGTAGGACGAGTCGATCTCCAGCTGCGTGAGCAGCAGCATGCCGATGCCGGCGGTCAGGAAGCCGGGGGCCATCAGCAGGCGGGCCGGAACCCGGGTCATCAGCCGGGCGCCGATCTGCGTCGACCCGGTGATCATGCCGACGATCATCGGCATGAAGGCGAAGCCCGTCTTGATCGGCGAGTAGCCCTTGACGACCTGGAGGTAGTACGTGAGGAACAGGAACAGGCCGAACATCGCGATGATGGCCAGACCCAGCGAGAGGTAGACGCCACCGCGGTTGCGGTCCATCACGACGCGCAGCGGGAGCAGCGGCGACTTGACCTTGGCCTCGGTCAGGACGAACGCAAGCAGCAGCACGGCGGAGGCGACGAACGTACCGATGGTCAGCGTGTCCGACCAGCCGCTGGACTCGGCGCGGGTGAAGCCGTACACCAGCGAGACCAGACCCAGCGCTGAAAGCACGACGCCGGGGATGTCGAGCGACGAACGGTTGCGGCTGCCGGCCGGCTCGCGGATCACGAAGTACGCGCCCAGGGCCGCGACGATCGCGAACGGGATGTTGACGAAGAACGTCCAGCGCCAGTTCAGCGTCTGGGTGAGGAGGCCGCCGAGGATCAGACCGACAGCGCCACCGCCACCGGCGATCGCACCGTAGATGCCGAACGCCTTGGCGCGCTCCTTGGCGTCGGTGAACATCACCGCGAGCAGCGAGAGGGCCGCCGGTGCGAGCAGCGCGCCGAACACGCCCTGCAGCGCGCGGGAGCCGAACAGCATGCCCTGGTTCTGCGCCGCGCCGCCGAGTGCGGAGGCCAGCGCGAAGCCGATCAGGCCGACGACGAAGGTGCGCTTACGTCCCCAGAGGTCGGCGATCCGGCCTCCGAAGAGCAGCAGTCCGCCGAAGGCGAGGGCGTAGGCCGTGATGACCCACTGCTTGTTGGCGTCGGTGATGCCGAGGTCCGTCTGGGCGTGCGGCAGCGCGATGTTCACGATGGTGGCGTCGAGCACGACCATCAACTGCGCGAGGGCGATGAACGCCAGCGCTTTCCAGCGGCTGGGGTCCGGGAGTCGGATATCAGCTGTTTTTGACATGGGGGTAGCCACCTAAGGACGCGCGAGAGCGCGCGAAGTCGTGAACCGTGCGTTCGGTGAGGGCCGGTGAACCCGGTGAAAGCCGGTCGGGGCGGAAGCGAGGGTCGGGCGGTGAATCGTTTCTGATCAGGCAAAAAGGGATGGTCGGGGCGTGACGGACACGCTGCCGGGCGTCCGGTTCAGGAACCCGGCGCCGTGGTCAGATCCGGCGCCGCAGGTCCTCCAAGGTCGCCGGCGTTCCAGGCAGCCTGGACCGGGCCGGGGCCTCCAGTCCGTCCAGGAACAGCTGGATGTGGCGGTGGGTGTACCGGTCGATGTTCGGACAGGCGATGCCTGGCAGTGGCCGGGTGAGCTGGGAGAGGGCGACCAGCACGTCACCGACGGCGATGTCGGTACGCAGGCGCCCCGCGGACATGGCGCGCTCGACGAGCCCTTCGACGGCCTCTTCGAGGCGCTGGAGCTCGGCGAGCAGTTCGGGATGGTTCTTGTCGAAGCCGCCGGACAGCATGGGGCACAGGGCCCCGATCCGTTCGTCGGCCGCCGCGTGCACGAAGCGGCTGAGCGCGAGGAAGGAGTCCTGCTCCTCGTTCGCAGCCTCTTCGGCGCGGTCGGTCGTGCGGGAGGTGACCGCGAGGACGACCTCACGGGTCAGTGCGGCCCGGTCGGGGAAGTTCCGGTAGAGGGTGGCGTTGCCGACGCCTGCGCGGCGGGCGACCTCGTCGAGCGGCACCTCTGGGCCGAACTCGACGAACATCTCGCGCGCGGCCGTCACGATCCGCTCCCGGTTACGCAGTGCGTCGGCCCTCGGTCGGGACGTACGCGGCTGCGCGGTTCCGGCTTCGGTGCGGGTGACGGTGTCCACGGCGGCGCTCCTTCTCTTCCAGTGTTCGTAACTTCGGCGACCCCTCCGCGTAACCGGGGACCGCCTCCCCGTTTCAGCGGGGACACCGGTGCAAACGGGGAAAGGATCCCCGGTTATTTCCCCGCCACTTGTGACCTGTGCCACAACGTCTGAACAGAGAAAAAACCAGCCGATCGGCGCACCCAACGCGCGGCTCCGCACGGCGCGGCCGAGGCTGATCGGCAGAGCGCAGTCAGGGTCGGCCGACTGCCGCGGACCCGAAGGCGCCTCTATGCAGCAGCCCCGCCACCGGATACGCAAGCACCGCCACCCGGTCGCACTCGGCGCGGCAACAGCCCTGGTCATCGCGGCCCTGGCCTCGGCCAGCAGCACCCTCCCCGTACCCAGCCGGGCCTCCGCCGGACCGATGACCACCACCCGGTCGGCCGGCGTCGCCCCCTGCCGGATATCGGCGACCATGGGCGTCCAGATGTCGGAAGGCCTGCCCACCCAGCCGGGCTACGCGCGCTCCACCGGCCAGATCCACGCGTTGAACCTGATGATCGACTTCCCCGACGCGCCGGGGAAGGAACCGGCCATGGACCGGCTCGCGGAGTTCTTCCCGCAGACCACGGACTGGTTCCGCACCAGTTCCTACGGCCGGCTCACCTATGTCCCCGCAGCCCCGGTGAAGACCTGGCTGCGGATGCCGCTGCCGTTCTCGGAGTACGGGATCGAGCGCGGATCACCGTACGAACCGGGCTACCGCCACCTCGTCCAGGACATCGCCGCCGCCGCCGACCCGAAGGTGGACTTCACCGCCTACGACCTGGTGAACATCCTGGTCACTCCGAACGCCGGGCCCTCGGCCCTGGACACCGTGCTGTCCGTGACCTTCTCGGGCAACGACGACGCCCCCTACGCGGACGGCGTCCCGCTCTCCAACACGTCCTTCGTCTACAGCCGCCAGGACGACGGCTCGGGCTCGTACCCCCAGACCGGCTACCGCGTCCTCCCGCACGAGAACGGCCATGTCTTCGGCCTGCCCGACCTCTACACGATGGAGGGCGGGGGCTCGGTCGGGCACTGGGACATCATGTCGGAGGACTGGGGCGCCAACAACGACCTGCTGGGCTGGCACAAGTGGAAGCTCGGCTGGCTGGACAACAGCCAGATCAGCTGCGCCTCCCGGCCCGGCACCAGCGACCACGTCCTGGAACCGCTGGCCACCCGCGGTGGGACCAAGCTGGCGTTCGTACCGCTGACGGCCGAATCCGGCTATGCGGTGGAGGTGCGGACCCAGGCGGGCAACGACCAGGAGGTGTGCCGGCCGGGCGTGCTGATCTACAAGGTGAGCACGGATGTCGACACCGGCCAGGGGCCCGTGTCCGTCACGGACAGCACGAAGGACAGCAGCGGCTGCACCCGGCTGCCCAACGTGCACGCCGAACTCTCCGACGCCCCGTTCCAGCCCGGCCAGTCCTTCACCGACCGGGCCAACGGGATCCGCATCGCGGTACTCGACAAGGACTCCCAGGGGAACTACCAGGTACGCATCACTCGCCTCTGACGCCGCCTCCGGCATACCGGAGGCGGACGGTCGGGAACGGTCAGGAATCGAGAAGCACCCGCGGCCCGCCGCACCTAGCGTGAAGCACATGACCTCCATCGAAGCCCTCACCCTCGAAGTGGCCGACACCACCGCCGCCCACCGCTTCTACACCGCGTTCGGCCTGGACGATCGCGTACGCCTGCGGGCCTCGGACGCGCCCACCACGGGATTCCGTGGATTCTCGCTGTCGCTCACGGTCTCCCAGCCCGCCGATGTCCGCGGCTTCGTCGACGCCGCCCTCGCCGCCGGCGCGACCGCGCTGAAGCCCGCCGCGAAGTCCTTCTGGGGCTACGGCGGCGTCGTCCAGGCCCCGGACGGAACGATCTGGAAGATCGCCACCTCCACGAAGAAGGACACCGCCCCGGCCACCGGGCAGATCGACCAGTTGGTACTCCTCCTGGGCACCGCGAGCGTGACCGCGAGCAAGCGCTTCTACGTCGAGCACGGCCTCACCGTGGGCAAGAGCTTCGGCAGCAAGTACGTCGAGTTCGACACCCAGGGCAGCCCCGTCAAGCTGGCCCTGTACGGACGCCGTGCCCTCGCCAAGGACGTCGGCGTCCCCATCGACGGCACCGGCTCGCACCGCCTCGCGCTCGTGGGCGGCACCGCCGCCTTCACCGACCCGGACGGATTCGCCTGGGAGGCCGCGTCGCTGACGCCCGCGCCTTGATCCGCCCGGTTCAGGAGAACGGCCGCGGGGGGACGCCCCTGTCGCGCCGCATCGCGCCGCAGGGCACTCCGCCGCCCAGCCCTCGTTTCCGCAGGCCATCCGGCCATCCGTACCGGCACCGAGGGCCGACCCATACAGGGGCGCGCCCGCGGAGCACGATCCGCTAGGCTGTCAGCGGTCAGCCCGCTACCAGGTCGCACGCCCGGGAAGTGTCCGCGAGGATTCCGCCCAAGCGCTACCGGTAGAGCCGCTGACCAGGAGGTTTGCGGTACCGGCTGAGGATCCCGTTCCCCGGGGCTTTCAGCAGGATCACCTGCAGACCCCGCCTTCGTAGCTCAGGGGATAGAGCACCGCTCTCCTAAAGCGGGTGTCGCAGGTTCGAATCCTGCCGGGGGCACAGCACCAAGGGCCAGTTCGGAGGCTTGACCCTCTCGAACTGGCCCTTCCGCATGACCACGCCCATACCGGGCACATCCCCGACACCGCCGCGTCGCCCCGCGAGCGGCCGTCAATGACCAGCCGCCCCAACGCACCTCGAAGCACCAATACCGGACCTGCGGAGCAGCGGGCTGTTACAAGTTCCTCTGCCCCGGCATGACTCCTCGCTCCGCTCGTCGCGCGCTCCCCCTGGTGGAGTCCGGTCCGAGCGGCACCATCGTGCTCAACGCCGGCGACGGCCTCGGGCTGGAGGAGCACCCCGACATCGCGATGCGCCGCGGCTATGGCTGCGGGATGGACGGCGAATGGGGGCCCGCTGATCGCCCTCGACCGGATCCTCGTGGCGGCCTCGGTGGATGACGTCTGGTTGCCCTCGGCCGCGGCGTGGTCGCTCGCCTTCCTGCTGCTGTACTCGCCACTGAGCGTGTCGCGGTGGGGCGGCGCGGTGGGCAAGCGGCTCCTCGGCATGGAGGTCGTTCGAGACGCCGACGGCGGACGGCTCTCCTACGGCGCCGCACTGGTACGCCACCTGAGCAACCTCGTGATGGTCGCGGTCCCGGTGTTCGTGGTCGCCAACGCGACGGCGACCACCCTCAGCGAGAAGAAGCAGAGCCTGCACGACCGGCTCGTCGGTAGCAGGGTGGTCATGCGGGGTCGGTGACGGGGCAGCCATGACGGGGGCATATCGAGCCGCAACCCGGGCCGGCCGCAATCAATCACGGCCAGGTGTGTTTGGCGCCGGCCGCGAGCTGATCGACCGTAAGGTGACCGGTCTGCCCGGCTCCGCCACGGAACTGCTCGCGGACTTCGACTCGCCTTCAGGCACCGGGCCGTAGCTGGGCGCGGGCGGTCTAGAGGGCGGCGGTGTGGCCGGCGGGGCCGGGCTCGATGATGACGACGTCACGTATCTCGCTCACGCCGTGGCCTCCGGCACGATCTCCTTGATCAGGCCCTCGATCAGGGTCTTGATCTCGTCGCGGATGGGGCGGACGGCTTCCACGCCCTGGCCGGCCGGGTCGTCGAGCTTCCAGTCGAGGTAGCGCTTGCCGGGGAAGACGGGGCAGGTGTCGCCGCAGCCCATCCTGATGCACACGTCGGACTCGCGGACCGCGTCGGCAGTGAGGATCTTCGGGGTCTCGGCGGAGATGTCGATGCCGACCTCGGCCATCGCCTCGACAGCGGCGGGGTTGACGGAGGCACCCGGACTCGAGCCGGCGGAGCGGACCTCGACGCGGTCCCCTGCCAGATGGGTCAGCCAGGCAGCCGCCATCTGGGAGCGGCCCGCATTGTGGACACAGACGAACAGGACGGACGGCTTGCCGGAAGAGTCGGCCATGATGATCGTTCTCTCTCGTCGCACGGCGGAACTCACCCGCCAATGACTTCAGCCCCCGCTGATGTCAGCGGGTGATGACGTGAAAGTATCAGCGCATGCTGACTTCAGTCGATCCTGATCTGATCCGGGTGCTGGGCGATCCGCTCCGCCTCCAGATCGTGACCCTGCTGGCGCGCGAGACGCTCTGTACGACGCACCTGGTCGAGGAGACCGGCGCGAAGCAGACCAACCTCTCCAACCACATGAAGGTCCTGCGCGAGGCCGGAGTGGTGGAGACCGAGCCCTGCGGCCGCTTCACCTACTACAAGCTCAAGCCCGAGGTCCTGGCCGGCCTCTCCGAGCAGTTCGCCGCACTGGCCGACTCCGCCCGTACCGCTGCCGGGAACAAGAGGGCCTGCCCGTGACCTCCACCGAGCCCACCACCTCTCCCGCTCGGGTCGGCGGCGGGGACGACTCGATCGTCAAGAAGCTCTCCACCCTCGACCGCTATCTCGCGGTGTGGATCCTGCTCGCCATGGCCGTCGGGCTCGGCCTGGGCCGCCTGATCCCGGGGATGAATGACGCGCTCGCGAAGATCGAGGTCGGCGGGGTCTCGCTGCCGATCGCGCTCGGCCTGTTGGTCATGATGTATCCGGTGCTGGCCAAGGTCCGCTACGACAAGCTCGACACGGTCACCGGCGACCGGAAACTAATGGTGTCCTCGCTGGTCATCAACTGGCTCGTCGGCCCCGCGGTCATGTTCGCCCTGGCGTGGATCCTCCTGCCGGACCTGCCCGAGTACCGCACGGGCCTGATCATCGTCGGCCTGGCCCGCTGCATCGCCATGGTCATCATCTGGAACGACCTCGCCTGCGGCGACCGCGAAGCCGCGGCCGTCCTCGTCGCCCTGAACTCGGTGTTCCAGGTCTTCGCGTTCGGCCTGCTGGGCTGGTTCTACCTCGACCTGCTGCCGCGCTGGATGAACCTCGGCGACGGCCAGGGCCTGGACGTGTCCGTCTGGCACATCGCGCTGAACGTCATCATCTTCCTCGGCATCCCGCTGCTGGCCGGCTTCCTCACCCGCCGCATCGGCGAGCAGAGGATGGGCCGCGACACGTACGAGCAGAAGTTCCTGCCGAAGATCGGCCCGTGGGCGCTGTACGGACTGCTGTTCACGATCGTCATCCTCTTCGCACTCCAGGGGAAGACCATCACCTCCCAGCCGCTCGACGTCGTACGGATCGCGCTCCCGCTCCTGGTCTACTTCGCGATCATGTTCTTCGGGACCTTCCTGCTGGGCAAGGGCCTCGGCCTCGCGTACGACCGCACCACCACGCTCGCGTTCACCGCCGCGGGCAACAACTTCGAGCTGGCCATCGCCGTCGCCATCGCCACCTTCGGAGTGACCTCCGGCCAGGCACTCTCCGGTGTCGTCGGCCCGCTCATCGAGGTCCCCGTCCTGATCGGCCTGGTGTACGTCGCACTCGCCTGGCGCGAGAAGTTCACCCCCTCAGTCCTCGCCACCCCCGCCACCACGGAAAAGGACACCTGAGGCGGGATCGAGCTGTCGGTGGGCGAGATCGCCGACCGCTGCGCACTGAAGCCGTCGACCGCCTCGGAGCACCTGCGCCTGCTGCGCCGCGGCGGCCTGGTGATCTCCCGCGAGGAAGGCAAACAGGTCGACTACGGGGCCGACGGCGCCACGATGAACCAGCGCGCCTCCGCACTCCGGGCATACCTGGCCCGCTGCCCGCCCGACTGCACCAGCTGGCCGGCGGGCGCGAACCGGAGGTCAGGTGCGCAGGTCGAGCATGGCGGACATGGCCGCCACGACGGGCGGGGCGACCTTGTAGTACACCCAGGTCCCGCGCCGTTCCGAAGTCAGCAGGCCGGCCTCGCGCAGCTTCTTCAGGTGGTGGGACACCGTCGGCTGGGAGACACCGACGTCGGAGATGTCGCACACGCACGCCTCGCCCCCCGCATGCGAGGCGACCTTGGAGAACAGGCGCAGCCGCACCGGGTCGGACAGCGCCTTGAACATGGCGGCCATCTTCTCCGCGTCCTCCTGTGACAGCTCTCCCGCGGTGATCGGCGGGCAGCACGGCACCACGGCATCCGGGCCCAGGACCGGCAGCTCCACAACCTTTGAATTCGACATGCGTCTATGTTGACACTCATCAATGCCGGTGGCAATCTTCGGACATAGACAGCAATCGAAACAGCGACCGGGAACGGTCGACCATCCCGGAGGACATCACCGCCATGACCACCACCACTGCAGAGCTTCCTGTTGTCGTCGTCGGCGCCGGTCCCGCCGGGCTGGCGGCGGCCGCCCACCTTGTCGAGCGCGGCATCGAACCGCTGGTCCTGGAGGCCGGTCCGACCGCCGCCACCGCGGTGCGGGGCTGGTCGCACGTGCGGCTGTTCTCGACCTGGAGCGAGCTCGTCGACCCGGTCGCCGAGAAGCTCCTGGCGCCGACCGGCTGGGTCAAGCCCGCCGCGGACACGTATCCCACCGGCGGGGACTGGGCCGAGCAGTACCTCCAGCCCTTCGCCGACCTCCTGGGCGACCGGGTCCGCTACGGCGCCACCGTCACCGGCGTCTCCCGCCTCGGCCGCGACCGGATCGTCGACGCGGACCGCGAGCAGCAGCCCTTCACCCTTCGCGTCACGCGCGCTGACGGCTCCGAGGAGCGGATCCTGGGCCGGGCCGTGATCGACGCGTCCGGCACCTGGTCCACACCCGCCCCGATCGGCGCCGACGGCCTCCCCGCCCTGGGCGAACACGCCGCCTCCGCCCGGATCTCCTACCGCGTCCCCGACCTCACGGACCCGGCGGTCCGCGCCCGGTACGCAGGCAGGCGCACCGCCGTCATCGGCTCCGGGGCCTCCGCGTTCACCGCCCTTGCCGCTCTCGCCGGCCTCGCGAAGGACGAACCCGGCACCCACTCCGTGTGGATCCTGCGCCGCGGCATCAGCGGCTCCACCTTCGGCGGCGGCTCCGCCGACCAGCTCCCCGCACGCGGCGCCCTGGGCCTGGCCGCGAAGGCCGCCGTCGACGACGGATACGCCGACGCCGTCACCGGCTTCCGCACCGAGGCCGTCGAGCCCGCCGCCGACGGCCGGCTGGTCCTGGCCGGTGAGGACGGCCGGCGCCTCGACCCGGTGGACGAAGTCATCGTCCTGACGGGCCTGCGCCCCGACCTGTCCTTCCTCTCCGAGCTCCGCCTCACCCTCGACGAACGCCTCCAGGCACCGGTGGACCTCGCCCCGCTCATCGACCCGAACCAGCACTCCTGCGGCACGGTCTACCCGCACGGCCACCGCGAACTGTCCCACCCCGAGCAGGGGGTCTATCTGGTCGGCATGAAGTCCTACGGCCGCGCCCCCACCTTCCTGGCCATGACCGGCTACGAACAGGTCCGCTCCGTCACCGCGGCCCTCGCGGGCGACACCGAGGCCGCCGACCGCGTCGAACTCACCCTCCCCGAGACCGGCGTGTGCGGCGGCGCCGGACTCTTCGACGAACTCACCGCCGGGCAGAGCGACGAAGGCGGCTGCTGCGCTCCGGCTGCCCCCGTCCTCGTACAGATCGGCACCGGTATCTCCTTGCCGGTAGCGGTCGCCGAGGACACCACGTCCGGCGGGTGCTGCGGGTCCTGAACCACCGCGCCCCGGTCAACGCCGGCCAGGGCGCGTCCGTACCGAGTCAGGAGGAACGTCATGTCACGAGTACAGCTCGCCCTGCGCGTCCCCGACCTCCAAGCCTCAATCGCCTTCTACAGCAAGCTCTTCGCCACCGAACCGGCGAAACTGCGCGACGGGTACGCCAACTTCGCCATCGCCGAACCGCCACTCAAACTCGTCCTCGTCCAGGGCGCACCGGACGCCGACACCCGCATGGACCACCTCGGCGTCGAAGTCGAGACCACCGAAGCCGTCCGCGCCGCCACCACCCGCCTTCAGGACCAAGGGCTGGCGACCGACGTCGAGAACGGCACCACCTGCTGCTACGCCCTCCAGGACAAGGTCTGGGTCCACGGTCCCGGCCAGGAACCGTGGGAGGTGTACGTCGTCAAGGCCGACGCCGACTCCATGACCAAGCAGAAGAACGGCACCTGCTGCACGGACCCAACCGTCACCGAAGCAGGCCCGCCCGCGCCGACCGGGGCCGGTGACTGCTGCCCGTGACCAACCTCGATGCCCGCGGGGCCGCGACCGGAACAGGGGACCGGTCGCGGCCCCGCGCCGTGCTCCCCGCCCTATGCGTCACACAAATCACCAGCTGGGGAATCGCCTCCTACGCCTTCCCCGTCCTGGACCCTGGATTCTGAGGCCGCCGCCGAACGCGCGATAGGCTCACCGCTCATTCGGCAGGCTCGTAGCAGTAAGGGGGAGGAGCCGTGCAGCTCACGGTGCGGTGGTCCGACCTATGGGTGCCCGCTTCGTTGATCGCCCTGAGCGTCGTCCTCAGCTTGGTGACTCGTCGGAGGCGACGCGGGCGGCAGACAGCTGTCAGACAGGGTTCAAGGACTCACTGGGAATGGCTGCCGTTCATGTTCGGGCTGGCTACAGCGCTCGGAGAGCTCTCAGTCCTTCTTGATCTGCCCGATCCCTGGACGACGATCATTGATGTGACTTCCCGTGCACTCGCCCTCACTACGGTGTTCATGGCCTTCCGGACGGTATGGATCCTTGCCATGCGCGGCATTCGGCGCGTGTTCGCCCGGCGAGGAGCGGACACCAGGAGCACTTGACAGCCGTTGGAGGACATCAGCGGTTGACACCAACGGTGGTGGACGAGCGTGTATGGCGGCTGCTTCGGCCACTACGCCGAGATTCAGCTGACAGGCTTCCGCACACTGTCGCCCGGACAGCGGGTGGACCTCACGTGGGAGGCCCCCGGCTTCAAGCAGGACGGGTACGACTACCGCGCCGTGAGCATCACGCCTCGGCCCGCCTGACCGCTCTTCTGGCATCAACGGCGGCGCACGACCACGCGCCCCGGGCCGCCCCGGAGTCGAGCGGCGGACCGTCCGAGTTGACCCTCCCCCTACGTCAGGCCTGAGGCTGAGGCCGACGAAAGGCAGGTGCATGAGCTACTCCGTGGGACAGGTCTCGGCCTTCGCCGGGGTGACGGTGCGTACGTTGCACCATTACGACAAGGCGGGGCTGCTGTCGCCCAGCGGCCGCAGCAGCGCGGGTTACCGGCGCTACAGCGACGGCGACCTGGTCCGGCTCCAGCAGATCCTCTTCTACCGGGAGCTCGGCTTCTCCCTCGCCGAGATCGCCGCGATCTTCGAGGACCCCCAGGCGAACGCTCTGGACCGTCTGCGGGCCCGGCAGCGGCAGTTGAGGGACGAGATCGCCAGGCTGCAGCGCCTGACCGAGGTGGCGGAACGAGCGATCGAGGTCCAGCAGACCGGGGTGGAACTGACCCCCGAGGAGCGCTTCGAGGTCTTCGGGGAGATCGACTTCGACCTGAGCTACGCCACCGAGGCGGAACTGAAGTGGGCGGACTCGGAGGGACGGCACGAGGCGATGGCGCGCGCGGCCGCCCACACCAAGGAGGACTGGCGGCAGCTCATGGGCGAGGCCACCGCCTGGCGCGCCGAGCTGCTCGCGGCCTTCGACGAAGGGGAGCCGAGCGACGGCGAGCGGGCCAGGGATCTCGCCGAGGAGCACCGCCTGCACATTTCGCGCTGGTTCACCTCCTGCCCGCCCGACATGCACCGGCGCATCGCGGACGACTTCCTCACCGATGCACGCGCCTTCGCCCTGGTCGTACCGCCGTCCCAGCAACGCCCCGGACTGACCGCCTACACGCACAGGGCGATCCACGCCAACGCCGACGCGGCCCGCCACACGGGCGGTCGTACCGACACAGAGGCAGACCGATGAGGATCCTGATCGCAGCGGCCGGATCGCGGGGTGACGTCGCGCCGTACACCGGCCTGGGCGCCGGCCTCCGCAGAGCGGGACACGACGTCGCCGTCGCCACCACGAACGCGTTCGCGCCCCTTGTGCGCGACGCCGGGCTGGAGTTCCGCAGCCTCCCCGCCGATCCACGCGGGAGTGGCGGTGTCACGGGCAAGCGCGAACTCATGCGGGCAGCCGCCGCGTTCATCACCGAGCTCGGCCAGGGATTCGCCGACGCGATGACCGACGACACGGATCTGCTCATGCTGTCGGCCACCACGGCCCCGCTCGGCTGGCACCTGGCCGAGGCCACAGGCACGCCGAGCGTCGGGGTGTACCTCCAGCCCACCGCGCCGACCGGTGACTTCCCGCCCGTCGTCACGGGCTCCCGCTCCCTGGGCCGCCGCGCCAACCGCCTCGCCGGGCGTTTCGCGCTGCGCATGGCCGACCGCGTCTACGAGCAGGCGGTGGCAGAGCTGCGCCTGAGCCTCGGGCTGCCCGCGCTTTCCGCCTCCGGAATGCGGCGGCGGCAGGAACAGGCGAACTGGCCGGTTCTGCACGGCTTCAGTACGGCCCTGGTGCCGCGGCCCTCGGACTGGCGCCCCGGCCTGGAGGTCGTGGGCAACTGGTGGCCCCATGATGATGCCGAACGGCTGCCCCCGGACCTTGAGGACTTCCTCGGCGCCGGGCCCCGCCCCGTCTTCATCGGCTTCGGCAGCATGGCCGCCGGCGAAGGGCAACGGCTGAGCGAGCTCGCCGTGCGCGCCCTGCGCCTCGCCGGGCTGCGCGGCATCCTCCAGTCCGGCAGTGCGGGGCTCGCGGCCGACGGCGACGATGTGCTCACCATCGGGGACGTACCGCACGCGCTGCTGTTCCCGCGGCTGGCGGCGGTGGTCCACCATGCCGGGGCCGGCACGTCCGCGGCCGCGCTGCGCGCCGGAATTCCCGCGGTCACGGTGCCGGTCACCGCCGACCAGCCGTTCTGGGCGGGGCGGCTGGCAGCCCTCGGCGCCGCCACCGACCCGATACCCTTCCGGTCCCTGACCGCCGAACGGCTCGCCGACTCACTCGGCCGGGCGGTGCGGCAGCAGACGTACGCACGAGCCGCCACGGATGCGGCACGGCGGCTGCGGACCGAGGACGGAGCGGCCCAGGTCCTCGGGGCCCTCCGTCATCTCACCGCCCCGCAGGGCCACCGCCCCGCGTGACCACCGCCCCGCAGGGCCACCGCCCCGCGTGACCATCGCGCACCGGGCGGACCGCGATGGCGGACCGCGAGGAACGCCATCTGCGGCAAGGGCATGGGCGGGCGCCCGGTTGCCCCGTAAAGTCGCCCCATCACTGATGGTTATGGGGCCGGTTCCTGGTGTACGGACACCGGGGCGCTGGTGGGGAGGGCCTGTAGAGCATGAGCCGTCGCTCGAATGGGTTGGTCGGTGTCTGGGCGGAAGCGCAGCGCCAGCAGCAACGTCAGCATGAGGCGCAAGCCCGGTACCAACGGGATCAGGAGAGACAGCAACGCACCTACCAGCGGGAGCTCGCGCGCAGTCATCGGGAGCAGAAGGCGGCCTACCGGGAGCAGCGCGAGGCCGAGGCCCGGCGGCGTACGGCGGAGCTCGACGCGCGGGTCGGGGCGCTGGAGGGGCTGTTGGCGGCAGGGTGCCGTGCTCCGGTGTTCCGTGCGGCGGCCCTGACGCGGGTGGAGCAGGTCGAGGCCTTCGCCCCGGGGCCGCTCGCGCAGCCCGTGCGGATACCGGACCCGAACGAGCCCCGGTACCAGCCGCAGGCGGGTGGCTGGACCGCCGCCCGGCGGGCTCAGGCGCAGGCGGAGGCGCGGGCCGGTTTCGAGCGGGACTGGCACGCCGCGCAGGCCGCGGAGGCACAGCGCCGGCAGCAACTGGACACGTACCGACGTGAGTACGAGCAGTGGGCCGCGGACCGGTTGGGCGAGATCCGGCGGCACAACGCCGGGGTGGCCGAGATGACGGCGGGCCTGCGAAGCGGCGATGCGGAGGCCGCGGTGGAGTACTTCTCCGCCGCCCTCTACGCCTCGACCAGTTGGCCGGATGACCTGCCCCGTCAGGTGTCGGCGGCCTACGACTCCGACGCCCGCCAGCTGGTGCTGAACTGGGAGCTGCCCAAGTACGACGTCGTCCCGGAGGCGAAGTCGGTGCGCTACCTGGTCAACGCCGAACAGGAGAAGGAGTCGCCCCGGCCCGTCACGCAGCGCCGTGCCCTGTACCGGGACGTGCTCGCCCAGTGCCTTCTGCTGGTCCTGCGGGACCTGTTCGCGGCGGACGAGTTCGGTGCGCTGGAGTCGGTCGCGCTGAACGGGTTCGTGGACGATCACGATCCGGCGACCGGCCGGCGCGCGCCGATGTTCCTCGGTACGGTCATGGCGTCGCGTACGACGTTCGACGCACTGCGCCTGGAGCAGGTGAACGCCGTCAACTGCCTGGTGGACGGGCTCCGCGGGCAGCTCTCGGCGCGTCCCGATCAGTACGCGGCCGTGCGGCCGGGACGGGTTCCGGACGAGGTCGGCAACGGTGTCGTCACCCATGGGGGCGACGAGGAGCCGGATCTGTACGCGATGGATCCCCTGGCCTTCGAGGCGCTGGTCGCCGAACTGTTCCGGGCCATGGGCATGCAGGCCGTGACCACTCAGCGCTCGAACGACGGCGGTGTGGACGTCGACGCGCTGGACCCGGCCCCGATCCGCGGCGGCAAGATCGTCGTACAGGTCAAGCGCTACCGCAACACCGTCCCTCCGACCGCTGTCCGCGATCTGTACGGCACCGTCCAGGACGCCGGCGCCAACAAGGGCGTCCTGGTCACGACGTCCGGGTTCGGCCCCGGCTCGCACACCTTCGCCAACGGCAAGCCCCTGGAACTGGTGGCTGGTTCGGAACTCGTCGATCTGCTGCACCGCCACGGGCTGCGCGGACGGCTGGGCACCGGGGAGCAGCGTCCTGTGCCCGCGCAGCGGACGGCGCCGGACCGCGAGGCCCATGCGGACGACCACAATGTGCTGGGCATGTGCTGGTCGGGCAGCGCGGCCCTGGACGTGTGCGCGCTCGTCTGCCACGGCAACCGGGTGCTGGACGACGACCACTTCGTCTTCTTCAACAATCCCCGCACGCCCGATGGTTCGGTCCGCGCGCTCCCGCCCGTCGCGCCGGACCGGGCCGCCATCCAGGTCTCGTTCGACGCCCTGCCGGCGCGCGCCGACCGGCTCGTCGTCGTCGCCGCCGTCGATCCCGTCGTGAATCCCACGGCCGACCTGTCGGGTTTCACCGACGCCGGCATCCGGCTGCTGGACTCCGAGTGGGCCCCGCTCGACCGGTTGGACGTCTCCGACGGCCGCGCCGGTGAGACTGCCCTCGTGTTGGGCTCGTTCCGCCGCCGCGCGAACGGCGACTGGGAGTTCGTCACCGGGGGCAAGGGTTATCGCGGCGGCCTGGAGGAACTGATCCAGGAGTACGGCATAGACGTGGAGTGATGCGCGGACCGTCTGCCGGGCTGCGGGCGCGGGCGCTCCTGCCCACTCCCGCAGCCGGGCCCCGGGCCTGGCGGACTCTCCACCTCTCCCGGGCCCGGGTCACGTCAACGGCCTTTGTTACGCGGGTGGTTGCTGGCCATCCGCTCGTTGCCGAACTTGTACGCGCCCGTCCAGCGGGCCATCACGGCCTGGGCGTCACCGGACTCCGCCTCGGCCACGAACTTGGCCGCCCGGTCGCAGCGAAGTGTGGTGGCCTCGCGGCCGCGGTGGGTGATGACGACGGTGCCGTCGGCGTGGGAGACGTAACTGAACCCGGAGGGTGCCGGCATGGGTGGGACCTCCTTCTCTCGTGGCTGCTCGTGGCTGCTCGTGGCTGCTCGTGCCGTTCCGTTCCGTGCCGTGCCGTTCCGTTCCGTGCCGTGCCGTTCCGGGAAGTATCCGGGAGGTCTGCGCGCCGGTCGGCGGCCGGGCGCCTCAGCGGCAGGAGACCTTCAGCTGCGCCGCCGCGTGGTGCGCGCCCACCAGCTGTGTGCTGCCCCAGTCCCGGCCCCGGTCGATCAGCCGCACCGCGAAGGTGTCGCCCTTGACCGGATAGCTGTTCACGTCGACCGCGGTGCCCCGGTGCGCGGTCTGGCGTACGGCGAAGCCCGTGTACGCCGAGTCCGCGTCCGCCGGGTCGGAGAGCACCCGGTACACGGTGGGGTCCCCGGCGACGTCCCGGTCCCGGTCCGAGCGCGGGACGAAGACGGTCAGCGCGCACTCCCGGAAGCCGGAGCCCAGGTGCCAGGACCAGGTGGCGGAGTTCCCTCCGTCCGCGTCCGGGCTGCCGGACATCGGGACGGCGCTGAACCTTCCGTCGCACGAGCTGCCGTGGAAGCCGCCCGAGGGGACCGTAAACCAGCCCGCGTCACCGTTCTCGAAGCGCCCGTACTCGCGGTACTCCCCCGTCGAGCAGCCGGGGCCCGCCCACGCCGTGTAGCGGTAGCCGGGCGGGTCGTCCGAAGGCGAGGAGGATGCGGCGGAATTGGAGGCACCCGAGTCCGCCGCCGAGGGGCTGATGCGGGTGGGGGCGCCGCCCACCCGGTCGCCGGCCCCGGTCCCGGCGCGGCCGACCGCCCCGGTACGGGTCTCGCCGCCCGACGACGCGAGGACCGACACCGCCGTCACCAGGGAGCCGGTCAGCACCACCACCCCCGCCGCGAGCCAGGCCTTACGGCTCGTCGGAAGCGTGGATATCCGGCCCGCGAGCGTCTCCCGGGCGATCCACGCACCGTCCCCGCCGCCCGCACGCGTCACAAAGTCGCAGTCGGGGCAACTCATACCGGGCAGCGCACCACGTCGCTCGCCGCCGCACTGTTGGCACCTCATGGCAGCACACCCTGCCAGTGCCGCGCCCCCTCAGGGAGGGCCCGTGCGGAATTGGCCCGGCCGGTTGCCGTACCGCCGACGTCATCCGCGCCGTCGGCCGAGGTGCCTGCCGGTTGCCGTACCGCCGACGTCATCCGCGCCGTCGGCCGAGGTGCCTGCCGGTGCCGTACCGCCGCGCGGCCGTCAGCGCAGTTCGTCCGGGCACGGCGTCCCGGGCGGCAGCTGGTACGGGGCGCCGAGCCGGTACACACCGGCGCGCGGGGCGAGCAGTTCCGTCCACTCGTCGCCGTGCTCGTCCTCCTCCACCTTGATCAGGCAGCCGTTCGTGTTGGTGAAGGACTTCGGGGTGTCCTTGTCCGCACGCTTCTTGGACGCCTCGGTCTCCTGCGGCCGCTCCAGGCTCCTGCCCTTCTCGTCGACGACCGCGAGCCAGGGCGAGTACGGGATGCGGATCAGGACCCGGCCCGCCTCCTTCACGTCGATGGTCAGCTCCTCCGCGCCGGCCTTGTCCACCGTCGCCGGCGGGTCGGCCATCGGCACGGGGCTGTCGACCGCGAAGAGCCGCCAGTTCGCGTCGGACCAGAGCGCCTTGAGGTACGGCAGCCCCTTGTCGACCAGCTCGGTCTCCTGGGCGGCGCCGCTGGAGTCCGGGTCGCCCGTCGGCAGCACCACGTAGTGCACGGCCCAGCGGTCGAGCCACTCGCGGTAGTTCACGGGGTTCAGGGTGTCGTCGTAGAAGAGGGGGTTGCGCTCCATGTCGGCCTGCCGGTTCCAGCCGCGGGCCAGATTGACGTACGGCAGCATCGCGGCCGCCTCCCGGTGGCTGCTCGGGGGCACCACCTCGACCCGCCCCTTGTCCGCACCCACCCTCTGGAGCTGGTCGACCAGCGGCGCCATCTCGCGCGCCCAGGACGCGGTGGGCGCGGTCCGGACGATGTCGTCGACGCCCTTGAAGCCGATCCAGAAGTTCAGCCCGGCGAACGCGAGGACCAGCGCGTACCACTTACGGGAGCGGGGCACGGTGTACGGGAGGGCGGCCAGCAGCACCACCCCGCCGAACAGCATCGCCATCCGCGAGACGTTCGAGCCGATCTGCGAGTCGATCACGAACGTCAGCAGCGTCCCGATGCCGTACACGGCGGCCGCGGTGCGCACCGTCTTCCAGTCGCGCGGCACCAGGAAGAAGACGAGGCCGGAGAAGATGAACGGCCCCGACAGCGTCGCGACCGACATCGGCTGCGTACCGGAGAACGGGAACAGCCACGCGGACAGCGCCACCACCACGACCGGCGCCAGCCCCAGGGCGTACGCGCCGGGGCGCCGCTTGTTCAGGAACAGCGCGGCCGCGATCACTCCGAGGAAGAGCCCGGCCACGGGGCTGCCCGCCGTCGCGAGCGCGGCCAGGGGGGCGGCGACGGCCGCCTTCGCCCAGCGCTTGTACCGCCAGCGGTAGGGCCAGCAGAACACGGCGGCCGTCGCACCGACGGCGAACATCATGCCGAGCCCGAACGTCACCCGGCCCGAGAGCGCGTTGCACAGATACGCGAAGACACCGGCCATCGAGCAGGCCAGTGGATTGCGCACCGCCTTCACCCGGTAAAGGATCAGCGAGGTCAGCCCCGCCGAGACCGTCCCGGCGATCATCATCGTCGTACGGACACCGAGCAGGGACATCAGATACGGCGAGACGACGCTGTACGAGACGGGGTGCATGCCCCCGTACCAGGCCAGGTTGTACGCCGTCCCCGGGTGCCGGCCGACGAACTCGGCCCAGGCATCCTGGGCGGCGATGTCACCGCCGCTGTTGGCGAAGAAGAGGAACCACAGCATGTGGACGGCCGCCGCGACGGCGGTCGTCAGCAGGACCGGGTGCCTCAGGCAGCGTTCCTTGAAGCCGTCGAGCCGGCCGGTGAGGCCAGTGGGCCCGCCCGGTCCGCCGGCGCTCCTTGTGGAGCCTGCGGAAGACGTGCTGCTCGCCCGTGTCGGCTCGGCCGTGGTCACTGCGACTCTCCCCGTCCCTTCCCGGACGCGTTGGAACCGCCGGCTTGCCTGCTCGGGTCTCATGGGCGGAAAGACGCGTTCCAGGGTCCACGCGTTGCCCACGGGACGCTAACACGCACGTTCTCGTCGGCGCCCGGAAAGAGCCCGCGAAGGCCCGTGAGGTGCCTCTCGTACGACGGAGCCGGGGGTTCGGGGGCCGGGGGCCGGGCGCCTCGCAGGGCGGCACCGGCCCCCGGCCGACAGGGAGCCTCAGTTGATCCGGGTCAGCTTCTGGCCGAAGGTCGGGTCCTTCAGGTCCTGCTGGAGAGCGACCGGGGCGCTGACCTTGCCGGGGCCCGTCCCCACGGTCACCACGCCGACCTTCGTGCCCGCCGTCATGCTGCGGGTGATCTCCTTGCCGTTGCCCTGCACGGACAGCTCCACCTTGAGACCCGCCCAGCCCTTCGCCTTGAGGTCACCGGTGGCGACCAACGGCGTCCGGCCGCCGAACCCGTCGTCGACGTACCCGACGACGTCGCCCTTCTTGACGACGGTGGCGGACGTCACGGCCTTCTGCGCGTCCTCGATCAGCTTGAGGCTGTTGTTCAGCGACATCAGCAGGCTGTCGTACGGCTGGCCCGTGCCCGCCTGCTGCCCCATGACCGCGCCGTAGATCCAGAGCTTCTTGCCGTCCACGACCGTGTTGGCGGACCAGACCAGGTTGCCGCCGGCCGGCGTGGAGGAGCCGGTCTTGATGCCGCTCACGCCCGGCTTCAGCAGGATCGCGTTGTTGTTGTAGATCATCCCGTCGATGCCGTCGATCTTGATCTCCGGGGTGTCGACGATCTCGCGCAAGATCTCGTTCCGCATCACGGCCTTGGCCAGTTTCAGCTGGTCGGTGGCGGTGGAGACCGTCGTCTTCTTCAGACCGCTGGGGTCCGTGTACGTGGTGTTGTCCATCCCGAGGTCCTTGGCCGCGGCGTTCATCTTCGCGATGAACTCGGACTCGGACGAATCCCAGCGGGCGAAGAGGCGCGCGGCGTTGTTCCCGGACGGGATCATCAGGAGCTGCAGCAGCTGCTTCTCGGTGAACTGCTGCCCCTTGCTGATCGGCGCGGTGGACTCGTCGCCCAGCTTGGACTCGTCCTCCGCCTGCTGGTCGACGGTGATCTTCTCGCCCGTCTCCTTGCCGCTGATCGGGTGCCCCTTGAGGATCACGTACGCCGTCATGATCTTGGCGACGCTGGCGATGGGCGCCGGCTTCTGCGCCCCGGCCGAACCGAGCGAGCCGACCCCGTCCACGGTGACCGCCGACTGGCCCTGTTCCGGCCAGCTGAGGTCCAGGTCGCCGCCCTTGAAGGTGTACGACGGCTGCGCCGTCATCGCCAGCACGGGGGCCGGCAGCGGGCGCACCATCTGCACGACTGCAAAGACGATCAGCAGCAGGAGGACCAGCGGGGTCCAGATCTTGACCCGGCGCACCGCCGTGCGGACCGGGGTCTCCGGCGGCGGCGGGGTGTTCGTCAGCTCCGCGAGCAGGTCGAGCGGCGGCCGGGGCGGCATCGGCTGCTGCCGGGTCCGCTCGGCCTCACCGAGCGACACGGCGGGCGCCTGCTGACCGGCGTGACCGGGAGCGGGCGCCGGCGCGGGGCTCTCCGGCGCACGGGGCGCGGGGGCCGGGCGTACGTCGTCCGCGCGCAGCGGTACGAACTTGCTGGTCCGCTCGGCGGGGGCCTCCGGCCGGGACCCGGTCTCCGGCTTGGCGGGCGGTCGCGTGATCTTGAGCGCGGTCGTCGGCTGATCGACGCGGGGCAGCTTGGGCGCCTTGAAGACGGCCGTCGCCTGATCGATTCCGCGCAGGTCCCCGGCGGGCTGCGCCTCATCACCGGACTCCTCGCGGCTGCGCGGAACGCGCACCTCGGAGGCGGTGTCGGAGGCGGTGTCGGGGGCGTCGTCTCGGTCGGATGACGCGTCGTCGGCGGACGTGGCGGTGTCGGACTCGGCGGTGTCCGCAGTGTCGGATCCGGTGGACGCGGCCGGCGTCTCGTCCGCCTCGGGCGTCTCGTCGGCCTCGTCCGGCTCAGGAGACTCCGCGGAATCCGCAGAATCCGCGAAATCCGCGGGTTCCGCACCGGCGGCGTCGGAATCGGGCGCGTCACTCGCGTCCCCGCCCTTGGCCACCCACGCGGCGACGGCGGCACGCAGCCGCGCATCGCCCTGCTCGGCCTCGGCGGGCTCCTGCTCGGGCTCGGCGGACTTCGCGGGCTCACCGGCAGGCTCCGCCGACTCCTCGTCGGCCCCCGCGGACTCCACAGGCCCCTCGGGGTCCGTGTGCGCCTCCGCGCGGTCCGGCTCGGCCTCCGAGGTCTCCGTGGGCCTTACAGGGCTCTCAGCGCCTTCTGGGGCCTCTACGGTCCCTCCCGGGGCCGCTTCCGCGGCCATGGCGGCCTCGGGCTCCTGAGGAGTCACCGCTTCCGGTTCACCCTCCGGTTCCCGGGAGCCGTCCGAAGCGGAATCGTCGCCCTCGGCGCCCTCGGCGTCCACCGCGTCCTCCGCCTCCGACCGCGGGGTGCGGAAAACGGCCGTCGCCGTGTCCGAGCCGTCTCCGGGCTCCGCCGGAGAGGCGGGTTCACGGAACACGGCAAGACGCGGATCGGCGTCGCTCCGAGTCGTTCCCGACGACTTCTGCTGCTCCGACTTGTCGGGGGACTCGCCCGCCACCGATGCCTCCTCCATGCGGCGCGGGGACATCCCCGCGCTGTCCGAACCATCTACCAGTGTCCCGTGTGAACCCTCGGCCGGACTGCTAGACGAGAACGACATACCTACTGGTTCCCGTACAAAGCACCCAGGCGCTCTCGACAGACAGATGTGAGAGGGGTCACCCTGTCACTCATCCACGCGGGGAGGCATGGATGGGCAGGAGCCGCAGAACAATTCCGGAGGAGCTTCTGCTGCTCGCTCTGGACCCGACCACGGGTACCACAGCGCAGCCGCAGTCGCTCGACCTCGGCCTCGCCGGAGCCCAGCTAGTAGAGCTGGCCCTGGCAGGACGGATAGCCCCTGATGGGGATCGTATCGCCGTGGTGATGCCACGGCCGACAGGAGATCCGACCCTGGACTCCGCACTGGAACTGCTGCGCAGACGCGGCAGCCCGGTCCGGGCCGTCCACTGGATCGGCGGACCCCGGCTGGGGCTCCGCCAGATTTACCTCGCTCATCTGGAGCGGTGCGGCATGGTGCATGCCGTGGCGGGCCAGATGTGCGGAGTGCTGCCGACGACTCGCTACCAGGCGACGGACACGGCGATCAGCCGGGACATCAGGGCCCGGCTGGACAGTGCGATCCGCACCGGCGTACCGCCGGACCCGCGGACCGCGGCGCTCGCCGCACTGGCCCACGCGGTCGGACTCGGCAAGCACCTGTACCCCGGGAACGAGGGGCGCTCATCGCGCTCCCGGCTCCGGGACCTGATCAGGCACGACCCGATGGGCGGTCTCGTGGCGCACGCCGTGATGGACGTCCAGAACGGGGCGGTCGCACAACCGCGCCGCAACCAGGCGGCCGGCGTTCCGTTGCAACAGCAAGTGCAGTCGCAGTCACGCCGCGACAGCATGGCGCACACCGCGGTCCACTAGAAGGTCCGCACGGGCGCCGACGCAGCACCCGCACCACCCGCTTCACCCAGCACTACGCGCACCACCCAGCACCACCGCAACAACCGCATACCGCCGCACCGTCGTCCCCATAGACCCGGTCCGGGAGCCGCACCAAGCGCGGGGCAGCCGTTACCACCGGCTGCCCCGCGCCGCTGCGTGTGGGCGTTTTCCAGCGCGGCCGGGGCCACGGGTGGCAATCTGCTGAGCAGTAGATACGCACAGCTACATAGCCGGAGGTGCCGTTTCCGTGCCGTCCAACGTCAATCCCACCGTCAGGCGACGCCGGTTGGGTCAGGAATTGCGCCGACTGCGCGAGGTCAAGGGCATGACGGCCGAGGAGGTCGCGGAGCGGTTGCTGGTCTCGCAGTCCAAGATCAGCCGCCTGGAGAACGGCCGCCGCTCCATCAGCCAGCGCGACGTCCGCGACCTCTGCGGGGTCTACGAGGTCGAGGACGTCCGCATCGTCGACTCACTGATGCAGATGGCCAAGGACTCCCGCCAGCAGGGCTGGTGGCACGCCTTCGGCGACATCCCGTACAGCGTCTACATCGGCCTGGAGACCGACGCGGAGTCGCTGCGGGTGTACGAACCCCAGGTGGTGCCCGGCCTGCTGCAGACCCGGCAGTACGCCGAGGCGCTGATCAACGGCGCGTTGCCGGAGGCCCCGCCCTCGGACATCGACAAGCGCGTCAGCGTCCGTTCACGCCGCCAGGACCGGATCACGGACCCTGAGCACCCCCTGCGGCTGTGGGCGGTCATCGACGAGTCGGCGCTGCGCCGGCTGGTCGGCGGCAAGCAGGTGATGATCGAGCAGCTGGAGCGGCTGGTGGAGCTGTCGCACCTGCCGCACGTGACCGTCCAGGTGCTGCCGTTCGACATGGGGGCGCATCCGGGCATCAACGGGCAGTACGCCATCCTGGAATTCCCGGACGCCGCGGATTCCAGCGTGGTCTATATCGAGGGCGTCACCAGCGACCTCTATCTGGAGAAGGCGCACGACGTCCAGCGGTACAGCGTCATGTACGAGCACCTGAGGGCGCAGGCGCTGAATGTGGAGCAGACCCGGCATTTCATCGAAGGGATCGCGAAGGAGTACACCCGTCTGAAGACGGAGTGAACTCCAGGACACGGGGGCCGGCCTCCCGTTGGACGGGCACCTAAACCAGCCAGCCCGCAAAGTCCGGTATGGGAAAAATGAAGTGATGTTACGGGTGAGGCGACGGCACGGTACACCGTCGCCACCTCGTAACGGAAGACCTGCAGGGTAGAAGCCATCCGGTCGAGTGAACGGCCCCTCCACACGGGGAGCTTGGCGAGTAGCGTCGATCACGCCAACGGGAAAACCCCTGGCGCTCGCACAACCTTCTGAACCGGAGTGAACATGGCCATTCGTCAGGGTGCTACGGAAAACTGGACGAAGTCGTCGTATTCCGGGGGCAACGGCGCCTGCGTCGAAGTCAAGTCCCCTCTCGTGCAGGCGATCGCCGTACGTGATTCGAAGGCCCCCGAAGGCCCTTCGCTCACCTTCGTCCCCGGCGCCTGGACCGCCTTCGTCCGCGATGTCGCCAAGGGGTCCGTCGACGTCTGACCGATGACCACCTTGCGCCGTACCGCCGCGCCGATCCAGGTGCTGTCGGCAGCCCTCTCGTCCGGTTCGCCGTCGTGGCCGAGAGGGCTCCCCGCGCGAGTCCGGTCGTTCACGACCGGGTGGTCCGGCGCAGCTGATCGACGTACCGGTCCGTGCCCGGCACGGTCGGGATGAACGGCGCCACCAGTTCCACCCGCCCCAGACCCGAGTCCGCCACCGATGCGTCGAGCCCGGCGAAGTACTCCGCCCAGCACGCTCGCGGGTCCTCCTGGAGGAACCAGAGCAGGGTCAGCCGGGTGTCGACGCCCTCGACCTGCTTCACGTAGGTCATCCGGTCGCCCGGCAGCGGCGTGGGACGGAACACCGTCACCATCGCCGCGGGCGACCCGCTCAGCCGCTTCGGCAGATGCCGGGAGCGCAGCCACTCCAGCAGCTCGGCCCGCTGCCCCGGCCCTTCCGCGTCGATCACCTGAAGGACCAGTCCGCGGTACGGATGGTCGAGCGCGTGGAAGTCCCGCGGCCCCGCGGCCCCGTCCCGGTAGACCGTCGCCTCGTGGTCCTGGAACGCCGTGAAGACATGGGTCCGGTCCTGGTAGACCCGGCCGTCGCGGTTCAGCCGCTTGTTGATGCCGACGGTCCACTTCATGTGGTCGTCGTAGCGCCCGTCCGTCACCCAGTACGTGGACAGGTAGCACCCGGCTCCGACCGGCTGCGCGACGGCGGACGTGGCCGGGTAGCGCAGTTCCTGGAGCTCCCGGGTGGCCACCCAGCGCCGGCCGGCGAACATCCAGGGCATCGCCATCGCGCCGGCGTAGAAATGATCGTCTTCGTACCAGCGGTTGTACGCGAACTCGTGGCCCGGGTGCGGCTCCACCATGGTGATCAGCGCGTGGCCGGGATGGACTCCGTACGGACCCAGCGCCGCCAGTTCGGCGTACGCGTCACTCCGCGTCCCACCCTCCCGCGCCTCCTCGTCCTTCGCTCCCTCGTCCTTCGCTCCCTCGCCCATGCCGTTCCCCTTCCGTACTCCGCCGGAGGGACCTACTCTGACGCCCCGTCAGAAGAAGTTCCAGAGCCGGGAGGCGCCGATGTTGCTCGCGGGGAAGACCGTCGTCGTGTCCGGGGTGGGCGCCGGGCTCGGGCATCAGATCGCGGCCGCGGTGGTGCGTGACGGGGGCGACGCCGTGCTCGGGGCACGTACTGCGGCGAATCTCGTGAAGTCGGCCGCGGAGATCGATCCGGCGGGACTGCACACCGCGCACCTGGCCACGGACATCACCGACGAGGCACAGTGCGAGGCGCTCGCGGCGCTGGCCGTCGAGCGGTTCGGGCGGATCGACGCGGTGATCCATGTCGCCGCCCGGGACAGCTACTTCGGCGGGGTCGAGGACGCGGATCTGGACACCTGGAAGGCGGTCGTCGACGTCAATCTGCTCGGCACCCTGCGGATGACACGCGCCTGCCTGCCCGCCCTCAAGGAGCGGGGCGGCTCGGTCGTCGTCATCGGCACGCAGTCCGCGGTGGCGGCGCCGTCCCAGGTGCGGCAGGCGGCGTACGCGGCCTCCAAGGGCGCGCTCACCTCGGCGATGTACTCCATGGCGTGGGAGTTCGGACCGCACAGGATCCGGGTGAACACCGTGCTGCCGGGCTGGATGTGGGGGCCGCCGGTGCAGGCCTACGTACAGTTCGCGGCCCATACCGAGCAGGTGCCCGAGGCCGAGGTGCTGGGGAGGCTGTCGGGGCGCATGGCGCTCCCGGAGCTGGCGACGGACGGCGATGTGGCGGAGGCCGCGGTCTTCCTGGCCTCCGACCGGGCACGCGCGATCACCGGGCAGTCCCTGCTGGTCAACGCGGGCGAGCTGATGCGCTGAGGCGCGGGGGCCCGGACGCGCTCCGCGGGGAGTTCGGTGGTGTCAGCAGGGTCTCCTCCTTTCCCGGCCGCACGGGACCCGCATCCCGTGCGGTCTGTCTGTGCTCTTCGGCGCTCCTGGACGTTCTCTGTTCTTCTGCACAGCCTGACGAAGTGCCCGATCATCGTGTGGCCGCCGTCACGTTCGCGACAACGCTTTCGTGAGTCAAGAACAGGTAAAATCGTTCCTCTTGCTGACCTGCGTTCACATCTATGACCTCTGGGGTCCTTGACCGAGGTACCGAACAGGCGGTTCAATCCCCGAAGCCCCCGCTCCCGCACGGGGGCCCCGCTGACCGGCCGTACTGACGAAGTGCGTACCCCGTTCACAAGGCGGACCCCAGGAGGGGGCACATGAACAGTCTCGACTGGGTCGTGCTCATCGGCTACTTCGGCGTGATGATCGCGATCGGACTCTGGTCCCACAAGCGTGTCGACAACGTCAGCGACTTCTTCACGGCCGGCGGGAAGATGCCGTGGTGGCTCTCCGGCATCTCGCACCACATGTCCGGCTACAGCGCCGTCATGTTCACCGGTTACGCCGGCATCGCGTACCAGTACGGCGTCACGTCCTTCGTGACGTGGTCGCTCCCCATCGCCATCGGCATCGGGATCGGCGCCAAGCTCTTCGCTCCCCGGCTCAACCGGCTGCGCTCACGGCTGCACGTCGCCTCGCCGCTCGAATACCTGAAGAACCGCTACAACATCCAGACCCAGCAGGCGCTCGCCTGGTCCGGGCTGCTGCTGAAGATCGTGGACGTCGGCGCCAAGTGGGCGGCCATCGCCACCCTGCTCTCCGTGTTCACGGGCATCACCCTGACCCAGGGCATCTTCATCACCGGTCTCATCACGGCCGTCTACTGCACGGTCGGCGGCCTGTGGGCCGACGCGCTCACGGAGCTGGGGCAGTTCGTCATCCAGCTGTTCGCCGGCATCGCGATGCTCGTCACCGCGATGAGCAAGCTCGACGGCTTCAGCACCCTGTGGACGGTCTGGGACAAGCTGCCCGAGGGCCACACGGACCCGACGGCGGGTCCGTACACCGTGACCTTCCTGCTGGCGTACCTGTTCATCAAGACCTTCGAGTACAACGGCGGCATGTGGAACCAGGCCCAGCGCTACATGGCCACGGACTCCGCCCGCTCCGCGACCCGCTCGGCGCGGCTCTCCGCCATTTTGTGGCTGGTGTGGCCGACGGTCCTGTTCTTCCCGATGTGGTGCGCCCCGCTGCTCGTCGACGCGCAGAAGCCGGACGCCTCGGACAGCTACGCGCTGATGACCGAGCAGCTGCTGCCGCACGGTCTGCTGGGCCTGGTCGTCGTCGGCTTCTTCTCCCACACGATGGCCATGTGCTCCTCGGACGCCAACGCCATCGCGGCGGTCTTCACCCGCGACATCGCCCCGGTCTTCTCCAAGGCGGCCCGCAACTGGAGCGACCGGGCCGGTCTCATGGCCGCGCGCCTGTCCACACTCGGCTTCCTCGGCCTGTCCATGGCGCTGGCGACCCAGATCAACTCGCCGACGTTCAAGGACATCATCTCGGTGGTCATCAAGTGGGTCGCCGGTCTGATGGGCCCGATCGCGATCCCGTTCATGCTGGGCCTGCTGCGCAGGTTCAGTAAGTCGGGACCGACGGCGGCGCTCACCAGCTGGGCGGCGGGTCTGCTGGCGTTCTACTTCACCAACTACAACTTCGACGGTTCGGTGAAGACGGACGTCGCCCTGCAGTACCAGGTGGCCCTGCCGCTGGCGATCTCGCTGGTGCTCTACATCGTCATCGGCTTCATCAAGCCGGAGGACACCCCGGAGCGCGACGCGATCATCGAGCAGATCAACTCGGACGGCGACGGCCCGACGGCCGGTGCGACCGTCCCGGCCCAGGGCGGTCCCGAGGGCGTGGCAGTCGCGGAGGGCGTGAAGGACTGACGCCTGCGGCTGTACGGGGGTGAGGGGCGGGTTCACGTACGGTTGCGGCGGCTTCCGTACGGGGGACCGGCCCCTCTACCTTTCCGGGCGGCTGCGGGGAACCCCGCCCCGCACCTGGTCCTGTTCCGGTCCTGCCTCAGCCGCGCGGGTAGCGGGCCAGCCAGCCCGGTGCGGCCGCGGCCGGGCTGTGCAGGGCGGGCCCCTGCGTCATCTCCATGGCGAAGTCGTCGGCGAGCTCCAGGAGCGTGGCCCGCCCCTCCAGCTCGGCCAGCCAGGCCGGGGGCAGCGCGGTCTCGCCGTGCAGCGCGCCGAGCAGCGCCCCGCACACGGCCCCGGTGGCCGCGGAAGGCCCGCCGTGGTTCACGGCCAGCCGCAGGCCGTGCCGGATGTCCTCGCCGACCAGGGCGCAGTACACGGCCACGGCGAGGACCTCCTCGGCGGAGTCCGTGGCGCCCAGCGACTCGATGAGGGCGGGGCCGGGGATGCCCTGGCGCACGGTGCCGAGGGCCTGTTGGAGCGCCTCGGTGACGGGTTCGTGGCCCGGCCGCTCCGCGAGCAGCGCCAGCGCGTGCTGCACGGAGCCGTCCAGCGTCTCGCCGCGCGCCAGCCCGTGCACCATCACGGCGAGGGCGCCGGCGGAGAGCAGGGCGGTGGGGTGGCCGTGGGTCTGGGCGGCGCACTCGACGGCCAGCTGGAGCACGAGCTGCGGCTCCCAGCCGACGAGCAGCCCGAACGGGGCGGAGCGGGTGAGCGCGGCCGAGTCGTGGGCGGCGGGGTTCTTGGGCCGGTCGAGGGTGCCCATGGTGGTGTCCCCGAAGCCGCCCAGGCATTCCCGGGTGGGCGCGCGGCGGCTGTAGAGCCACTCCTGCCCGGCGAGCCAGCCGTTGTCCTTGCGGCGCTCGTCGGGGCCCCAGTCGTGCTGGGTGGCGGCCCAGCGCAGGTGGGCCTGGTGCACGTCGGTGGGCGGGTGCCAGGCGCCGGTGTCGCGGCGGACCTGGGCGCGGATCAGCCCGTCGACGGTGAACAGGGTGAGCTGGGTGAGCGCGGTGACACAGCCGCGTCCGCCGTGTGCGGGGACGAAGTCGGTGACGGCGTCGGCCCCGTGGGCCTCGCGGATCTCCTCCAGCGTGAGCCCGCTGACGCCCGCGCCGAGCGCGTCACCGATGGCGCCGCCGAGCAGTGCGCCGCGTACCCGGCTGCGGAAGTCCTGCTGCTCGGCACGGCCCCAGACAACCGTGGTCCCTGAGCCCACCGTGCCCCTCCCCGTCTCCCGGTCGGTCCGTTCCCGTGTGCGACTGCGCGGTAACTGCGCAGCACTGTAATCGAACGGGGACGGGGCCGACGGGGGCGGAACGGTATGTACGAAGTGGCTGGTTCGGTTCAGTTTTGCGCGGCAATCTCCGGGGATTGCCCGTGCGGCCGACGCCGGCGCCGACGGCTCGCACGTGCTGGTCGGCCGGCGCCCGGCTCGGGACGTCAGGCCAGCGTCTGGGTCAGTTCGCTGCGGGCCGAGGTATGCACGACGCGGCCGTGTGCTCCGTTGACGGGAGTGCGCGCCGCGGGTGCGCCCTCAACTGGGCAGCGTGGCCAGCCAGTCGGTGAGGATCCGGTTGACCTCGGCGGGGCGTTCCTGCTGGATCCAGTGGCCGCAGCCGTCGAGGATGTGGGAGGAGACCAGGCCCGGAAGCGTGGCCGGGTAGGCGTCGATCGCGTCCGCCAGCCAGGTGGTGGAGGCGTCCAGGCCTCCGCCGATGAACACCGAGGGCTGGGTGAGGGGGGCGCCGGCGTAGGCGGTGAGATCCTCCCAGTCACGGTCCATATTCCGGTACCGGTTCAGCGCGCCGGTCAGGCCGGTGCGTTCGAACTCGGCGGCGTAGACGTCGAGTTCCCGCTCACCGAGCCAGCCCGGCAGCCGGCCGTCGGGGAACCGGTCGCGCAGTGTCCCGCCCTTGCTGACGAAGTGTGGGTCCGGGGCGTCGGCCGCGGGCATGGTGTCGGCGGACAGTGCCGCGTAGAAGCCCGCGAGCCAGCCGCGTACATCGGGTTCGATCTCGGCCTCGGCACGGCCGGGCTCCTGGAAGTACGAGACGTAGAACTCCTCGTCCCCGCCCATCCGGGCGAAGACACTGCTCGGACGGGGGCCGCCGGGCGGGGCGTAGGGAACGCTCAGCAGCCCCACCGCGCGGAAGACCTCCGGCCTGACCAGGGCGGAGTGCGCCGCGATGGTGGCACCCCAGTCGTGGCCGACGACCACGGCCGACTCCTCGCCCAGGGCGCGTACCACCGCGACGTTGTCCTCCACGAGACCGAGCATCCGGTACGCGTCCGTCGCGGCCGGCTTGGAGGAGCGGCCGTAGCCGCGTACGTCGATGGCGACCGCCCGGTAGCCCGCCGCCGCCAGGACCGGCAGCTGGTGGCGCCAGGAGTACCAGGACTCCGGGAAGCCGTGGATCAGCAGGACGAGCGGCCCGGTTCCCTGCTCGGCGAGGTGAATCCGGCCTCCCGGTGATGCGACCGACCGGTGCGTGATCTCCGAGCTGTGCTGTCCCATGGCTCTCCTCCAGGTGCGGCTGTCGCGCGTGCTGCCTGGCGTCAGGACCGGCCCCGGCTGCCGTTGCCGCCCTGTCGCCTCGGAACCGATCATGCGCAAGGCGCCGCCGAAGAGACGAGTCCCTTTGCCGGTTCGGCAAGACCGGTCCGCGGTGCGCCTGTCCGACCCGGCCGGCGGTCGGGCTCAGTGCGTACGGCGCACCGGGCGGTCGGGGCGTGGTGTCGCCTGCAGGGGCGGGGAGATGAGGGGCTCGAGCAGCCGGGCGAGCTGCTCGCGCTGCTCCGGGCCGAGACGGCCGGTGGCCGGTGCGAGGGCTTCCCTGATGTCGTCGTCCATGCGCTGGGTGAGCTCGCGTCCGGCGTCGGTGATCAGGACGACGACGGCGCGCTTGTCCTCGGGGCTGGTGCCCCGCGTCAGCAGCCCGCGCCGCTCCGCGCGGGCGATGAGGCCGGACATGGTCGACTTGTCCAGGCCCAGGAATGCCGAGAGGTCGCTCATGCGGGGCTGCCGGTCGCGCAGGATGCCGAGCACGCGCAGCTGGGTGAGGGACAGGTCGTGCTCAGCGCCGATGCGGGTGAGTACGCCCATGACCTGGAAGGCGCTGCGGACCATGCCGTCGATCAGGTCGTCCGTGGAGTCGTCGGGAGCCATGAAGGACACCCTACTTGACAATGTTTGCATTACCAATAACCCTGATGGTGATTGGTAATGCAAATCAACCAAGGGGTGGGGAAACATGACGACTCTGGCACGCTGGTGCTACCGGCACCGGCTGGTGGTGCTGCTGCTGTGGCTGGCGGCACTGGCGGGGGCGGGCTCGGCGGCGACCTCCGCCGGCGCCGACTACCGCGAATCGGTTCTCCCTGCCGGACACCGACTCCACGCGGGCTTACGGCCTGATGGAGAAGGCCTTCCCGCAGACCTCGGGGGACACCGACACGGTGGTGTGGAAGGTCGACGACGGCAAGGTCACCGACGCGGCCGTACGGACCCGGATCGAGCCCGCGCTGAAGAAGATCGCCGGGATGGAGGGCGTCGGCGGGGTCACCGGGCCGTACGCCGGTGAGCGGGGCGCCACGCAGATCAGCGAGGACGGGCGGATCGCCTACGCCGAGGTCGCCTTCACGCAGCAGGCCGACAGCGTGCCGCAGGCTCTCGTGCAGGACGTCGTCGACGCCGCCCAGGACGCGGAACAACAGGGACTCCAGGTGGAGTTGGGCGGCCAGGCGATCGCGAGCGTGGAAGTGGCGCCGACCGGTCTGGCGGAGATCGTCGGCCTCGCGGCCGCCGCCGTCATCCTCTACTTCGCCTTCGGGTCGCTGCTCGCGATGCTGCTGCCGCTCTGCGTGGCCGTCTTCGGTGTCGGCATCGGAACCTTCGGCATCCAGCTGCTCAGCCACACCACCAACGTCCCCGACCTCGCCCCGCTGCTGGCCTCCCTGATCGGCCTCGGTGTCGGCATCGACTACGCGCTGTTCATCGTCACCCGGCACCGGCGCGGCATCCTGCGCGGGATGAATCCGGAGGATGCCGCGGTCACCGCCCTCAACACCTCCGGCCGCGCGGTGCTCTTCGCGGGCGGCACGGTGTGCATCGCGCTCGCCGGCATGCTCGTGACCAATCTGCGGTTCCTGGACGGCGTCGTCATCGGCACCACCCTCACGGTCGTGCTCAGTGTCCTCGCCGCGGTCACGCTGCTCCCTGCCCTGCTGGGCCTGTTCGGCACCCGGGTGCTCAGCCGCCGGCAGCGGCGCAGGCTCACCGCCGACGGGCCCGAGGCCACGTCGAAGCGGGCGAGCGGCCTCGCCGCCCGCTGGTCGGCGCAGGTGCAGAAGCGCCCGCGGCGCACCGCAGCGTTCGCCGTCGTGGTCATGGCCGTGCTCGCGCTGCCGGTGCTCTCACTGCGGCTCGGCACGGCCGACCAGGGCAACAACGACACCACGACCACCACCCGCCAGGCCTACGACCTGCTCGCCGAGGGCTTCGGCCCCGGCTTCAGCGGGCCGCTCCAGGTCGTGGTGGACGGCGAGGACACCGCCGCGCTCGTCAAGGGCATCGAGTCCACCGACGGCGTGGCCCGGGCCGCCGCACTGCCGCCCGCGCACGGCGTGAGCCTCATCCAGGTCGTGCCGACCACGTCACCGCAGTCGGAGGAAACGGCCCGGCTCATCGACCGGCTGCGCGACGACGTCATCCCAGACGCCGGTGTCAAGGCCCACGTCGGCGGGGTCACGGCGGTCTCCAAGGACTTCGCCACCATCACCGGCGACCGGCTGCCCCTGTTCATCGGCACCATCATCGTCCTCGGCTTCCTGCTGCTCCTGCTGGCCTTCCGCTCGATCGTCGTACCGCTGACGGCCGCGCTGATGAACCTGATCGCCGCCGCCGCGTCCTTCGGCGTACTGGTCGCGATCTTCCAGTGGGGCTGGGGTCTCGACCTGCTGGGCCTCGGCAAGGAAGGCCCGATCACCGCCTTCCTGCCGCTGATCATGCTGTCGCTGCTCTTCGGGCTCTCCATGGACTACCAGGTGTTCCTGGTCAGCCGGATGCACGAGGAATGGGTGCACACCCGCGACAACGCCCGCGCGGTCCGGGTCGGCCTCGCCGAGACCAGCCGGGTCATCAACAGCGCCGCCCTGATCATGGTCGCCGTCTTCGTCGCCTTCGTGCTCAGCGGCAACTCGAACGCGGCGATGGCGGGCGTGGGACTGGCGGCGGCGGTCGCGCTCGACGCGTTCATCCTGCGTACGGCCCTGGTGCCCGCGGCGATGCATCTGCTGGGCCGCTCCAACTGGTGGCTGCCGGCCTGGCTGGACAAGCGGCTGCCGCACATGGCGGTGGAAGCGGCGGAAAATCCGGCGGGCACGGACGGTGCGCCGGGCGCCGAAAGCACGACGACCACGGCGGCGGACGTGGGCGTCGGCGTCGGCGGCTAGCCGTTCGTGGACGGGGTGAGGGCCTTCCGGCGCGGAAGGCCCTCACCCCTCCGAAAAGAACTGGACGCCTGAACACCCGGGCCTATAGTTGGCCGTCGACCGTGACAGCGCCCGAGGAGGTGAGACCCATGAACGCAGTACCGATGTGGGTGCTCCCCCTTTCCGTCATGGCCGGGCGATTGACGTAGGTGTCGCCGGGAGCGCCACGCCAACCAGGCACTCCCGAAAGGCAACACCTGTGAATACTTCGCATTCCAGCCCTTCCAGCGCCCTGTACGACGTGATCATCGCCGGGTGCGGGCCGACCGGCGCGATGCTGGCCGCCGAGCTGCGGTTGCACGACGTGCGGGTCCTCGTCCTGGAGAAGGACACCGAGCCCGCGTCGTTCGTCCGCATCGTCGGGCTGCACATCCGCAGCCTTGAGCTGATGGCCATGCGAGGACTCCTGGACCGGCTCCTCGCACACGGAAGAAGGCGTCCGGCCGCGGGATTCTTCGCCGGCATCCCCAAGCCCGCGCCCCAGGGTCTCGATTCCGCCCACGCCTATCTGCTGGGCATCCCGCAGCCGGTCATCGTCCGTCTGCTCGAGGAGCACGCGGTCCAGCTCGGTGCGGAGGTCCGGCGAGGCTGTGCGGTGGCCGGTTTCGAGCAGGACGACGAGGGCGTGACCGTCGAGCTGGCCGGTGAGGGCGTGGCCGGTGAGCGGGTACGGGCGCGCTATCTCGTCGGCTGTGACGGCGGGCGCAGCACCGTACGCAAACTGCTCGGCGTCGCCTTCCCCGGTGAGCCCTCGCGGAACGAGACGCTGATGGGCGAGATGGAAGTGGGCGCGCCGCCGGAGGAGGTCGCCGCGAAGGTGCGGGAGATCGGCGAGACGAACAAGCGGTTCTGGCTGAGGCCCTTCGGCCAGGGGGCGTACAGCGTCGTCGTTCCCGCCGCGGGAGTCGCCGATCGCGCGGTGCCGCCGACGCTGGAGGACTTCAAGGAACGGCTGCGTGCCGTCGCCGGCACCGACTTCGGTGTGCACTCCCCGCGCTGGCTGTCCCGTTTCGGGGACGCCACCAGGCTGGCCGAGCGGTACCGGACCGGGCGGGTGCTGCTGGCCGGCGACGCGGCCCACATCCATCCGCCCACGGGTGGACAGGGCCTCAACCTGGGTGTGCAGGACGCGTTCAACCTCGGCTGGAAACTGGCCGCGCAGGTCCGCGGATGGGCCCCGGACACGCTGCTGGACACCTACCAGGCCGAACGCCACCCGGTCGCCGCCGACGTGCTGGACAACACCCGCGCCCAGATGGAACTGCACTCCCCCGAACCGGGCCCGCAGGCGCTGCGCCGGCTGCTCACCGAGCTGATGGACTTCGACGAGGTGAACCGCCACCTCATCGAGAAGATCGCCGCGACCGGCATCCGCTACGACCTCGGCGAAGGGCCCGGCCTCCTCGGCCGCCGACTGCCCGACATCGACGTGAAGCAGGGGCGCCTCTACGACCTGCTGCACCAGGGCCGCGGGCTGCTGCTGGACCGCACCCGGCGACTGAACGCCGACGGCTGGTCGGACCGGGTCGATCACCTCGCCGATCCCACCGCCGTACTGGACGCTCCCTGCGTCCTGCTGCGGCCCGACGGCCACGTCGCCTGGATCGGCGACGACCAGAAGGAGCTGGACGAGCACCTCGCCCGCTGGTTCGGCGAGCCGGCCGGCTGATCCCGTCGCGCGACAGCTCCCCCGGGTTTCCCGCGCACAGCGGGAAACCCGGGGGGCTGTCTCAGCCCTCCAGCACCGGCAGCAGTTCCGGCAGGTGCCCGTCCGAGGCCGCCGCGGCCGTGACGCGCTCGGCCGGCACCTCTCCGTACAGCGTCGTACGCGGCTTCGCCGGCCGGCCGGCCGCCTCGGCCACCGCGACCAGGTCCTGCACCGACTTGTACGAGCCGTAACTCGACCCGGCCATACGGGAGATGGTCTCCTCCATCAGCGTGCCGCCCAGGTCGTTGGCCCCCGAGCGGAGCATCTCCGCCGCACCCTCCGTGCCCAGCTTCACCCAGCTGGTCTGGATGTTGGTGATGTGCGGGTGGAGCAGGAGGCGGGCCATCGCCGTGACGGCCCGGTTGTCGCGGTCGGTGGGGCCGGGGCGGGCGATGCCGGCGAGGTAGACGGGCGCGTTGGTGTGGATGAAGGGGAGGGTGACGAACTCCGTGAACCCGCCCGTCTCCTGCTGGAGTCGGGCGAGCGTGCGCAGGTGGCCCAGCCAGTGGCGGGGCTGGTCGACATGGCCGTACATCATCGTGGAGGAGGAGCGCAGGCCCACCTCGTGGGCCGTCCTGATGACCTCCAGCCAGGTGGCCGTCGGCAGCTTGCCCTTGGTGAGGATCCAGCGGACCTCGTCGTCCAGGATCTCCGCCGCCGTGCCGGGGATCGAGTCCAGCCCGGCCTCCTTCGCGGCGAGCAGCCAGTCGCGGATCGACAGGCCGGTGCGGGTGGCCCCGTTGACGACCTCCATCGGTGAGAACGCGTGGACGTGCATGCCGGGTACGCGTTCCTTCACCGCCCGCGCGATGTCGAAGTACGCGGTGCCGGGCAGGTCCGGGTGGATGCCGCCCTGCATGCAGACCTCGACCGCGCCGACGTCCCATGCCTGTGCGGCACGGTCGGCGACCTGGTCGAGCGAAAGGGTGTACGCGTCGGCGTCGGTGCGGCGCTGGGCGAAGGCGCAGAAGCGGCAGCCGGTGTAGCAGACATTGGTGAAGTTGATGTTGCGCGTGACGATGTACGTGACGTCGTCACCGACGACGTCACGGCGCAGGGCGTCCGCGATCCGGCACAGCTCGTCCAGTGCCGGGCCGTCCGCGTGCAGCAGGGTGAGCGCCTGGGCGTCGGTGAGCCGCGTCGGGTCGGCGGCCGCCTGGCTGAGGGCGCCCTTCACATCGGTGTCGACGTGGGACGGGACCATACCGGGCACCGCGGCCTCGCGGAGCGCCTCCCAGTCCCCGTACACCTCGTCGAAGTCGTCGCGGCGGTCGCCGGTGCGGCCCTCCGTGTCGATGGTGCGGTGCAGATCGGTGCGGCCGGAGGCGTTGAAACCCTCGTCGGGTTCCTGCCAGGGCAGGCCGACCGGGAGCGCCCCCTCCTTCGCGAGCCCGGTCTCCGGGTCGGCCAGGGCGCGGACGTGCGGGAGGAGGCGGGGGTCGAGCCAGGGCTCGCCGCGCTGGATGAACTCGGGGTAGATGGTGAGCCGTTCGCGGAGCTGGAACCCCACGTCGGCGGTGCGGGCGGCGAGTTCGTCGATGTGCGGCCAGGGGCGCTCGGGGTTCACATGGTCCGGGGTGAGCGGGGAGACGCCGCCCCAGTCGTCGATCCCGGCGCCGACGATCAGCGCGTACTCCGCGTCGACGAGGTTCGGCGGGGCCTGGATGCGGGCGGACGGGCCGAGGATGTGGCGGGCGACGGCGATCGCGGCGGCGAGCTCCTCCAGCTCCGCGTCCGGCATCGCGCGCATCACCGTGTCGGGCTTGGCCCGGAAGTTCTGGATGATGACTTCCTGGATGCCGTGGTAGGCGCGGGCGGTCCTGCGCAGCTCGAAGAGGGAGTCGGCGCGCTCCTCGTACGACTCGCCGATGCCGATGAGGATGCCGGTGGTGAACGGGACGTTGGACCGGCCCGCGTCTTCGAGTACCCGCAGCCGCACGGCCGGTTCCTTGTCCGGGGAGCCGTGGTGCGGGCCGCCGGGCTCGGACCACAGGCGGGTCGCGGTCGTCTCCAGCATCATGCCCATGGACGGGGCGACGGGCTTGAGGCGCTGAAGGTCGGTCCAGGTCAGCACGCCCGGGTTGAGGTGCGGGAGGAGACCGGTCTCCTCGAGGACGCGGATCGCCATGGCGCGTACGTACGCGAGGGTATCGTCGTACCCCTCGGCCTCCAGCCACTCCCGGGCCTCGGGCCAGCGGTCCTCCGGACGGTCGCCCAGCGTGAACAGCGCCTCCTTGCATCCCATCGCCGCGCCCTCGCGGGCGATGGCGAGGACCTCGTCCGGGGACAGGAACATGCCGTGGCCCTCGCGCCGCAGCTTGCCGGGGACGGTGACGAAGGTGCAGTAGTGGCACTTGTCCCGGCAGAGCCGGGTCAGCGGAATGAAGACCTTGCGGGAGTACGTGATGACACCGGGCCGCCCCGCCGCCTCAAGACCCGCGTCCCGCACCCGGGCGGCGGAGGCGGCGAGATCCGTCAGATCGTCGCCGCGCGCCTGGAGAAGGACGGCCGCCTCGGCCACATCGAGGGCGACACCGTCTCTGGCACGCTTGAGGGCACGTCGCATGGAGTTGGTGGTGGGACGTCCGCGCTGAGGATCGGTCATGAGCCGAGCATACGAGCGGGGACCGGGCCGGTGACCGGCCGGATCTCCCGCACCTCCCTCGCGCCCCTTGTGCCTCGGCCGCGCGGGAGTCCTGGCCCCGTAGGCTCGGCCCGGTGATGGAAACGATCGTCTTCGACATCGGCGAGACACTCATCCGCGACGACCGCTACTGGGCGTCCTGGGCCAATTGGCTCGGCGTCCCGCCGCACACACTGAGTGCGCTGGCCGGGGCCGCGGTCGTCCAGGGCCGGGACAGCGCCGACGCGCTGACCATGCTGCGCCCCGACATGGACGTCACCGAGGCGTCCCTGGCCCGCGCCGCCGCCGGGCGCGGCGAGCACCTGGACGAGTCGGACCTCTATCCGGACGTGCGGCCGGCCCTGGCGGAACTGCGGTCGCTGGGCGTACGGGTCGTGGTCGCGGGCAACGGGACGGTGCGGGCCGGGGAACTGCTGCGGGCGCTCGACCTGCCGGCGGACCTGGTGGTCACCTCGGACGAGTGGGGCGTCGCCAAACCGGACCCGGAGTTCTTCGCCCGCGTCCTGGAGGCGTCCGGCGCGCACCCCCAGCAGACGCTGTACGTGGGTGACCACCCGGCGAACGACCTGTTCCCGGCCAAGTCCTCGGGCCTGCGGGCGGCCCACATCCGGCGGGGCGCGTGCGGGTACTGGTGGGCGGATCACCCGGACGTGGTGGAGACCGCCGACTTCCGCATCAACGCGCTGACGGAGCTGCCGGCCCTCCTGAACAAGACCCCGGACCCGCCACGGGTGAGGGCGCTGCGGGCGCTGTAGTGCTGGTGTCCCCTCGGCAGGCTCTGCCCCGACGGGCCGGTGGGGTCCGGCCCGTCGGTGGCGGTGCTCAGAGGTACGGGCGCTGGTCGGACTTTGACTTCACGTAGGCCTCGCGCGCGGTCCTCGTCTCCGGGGCCTCGGAGACCTCCGCCACCGGGACGTCCCACCAGGCTCCGGAGGACGGGGCCGGGGCCAGAGGGTCCGTTTCGATGTGGATCACCGTGCAGCGGTCGGACGCCCTGGCCTCGGCAAGGGCCTTGCGGAATTCGGCGATGCCGCTGACGCGCAGGACGTCCGCGCCCAGGCTCGCCGCGTTGGCCGCCAGGTCGACCGGCAGTTGGTCTCCCTCCAGCGCCCCGCTCTCCGCGTCGCGGTAGCGGTACCAGGTGCCGAAGCGGGGAGCGCCCACCGTTTCCGAGAGCGCGCCGATCGACGCGAAGCCGTGGTTCTGGACCAGGACCACGATGAGCTTGATCCCCTCGGAGACGGCCGTCAGCAGTTCCTGGGCCATCATCAGGTAGGAGCCGTCGCCCACCATGACGAAGACCTCGCGCTCGGGGGCGGCGAGTTTCACGCCGAGCCCGCCGGCGATCTCGTAACCCATGCAGGAGTACCCGTACTCGACGTGGTACTGCTTCGGGTCCGCCGGACGCCAGAGTTTGTGCAGGTCGCCGGGGAGCGAGCCGGCCGCGCAGACCACGACGCCGTCCTCGCCGGCCGCCTCGTTGACCGCTCCGACCACCTCGGACTGCGCGGGCTTCGGGGTGTGGCCCACGTGGTGGGCGGCGTCCACGACGGCGTCCCACTCGCGGACCAGTGCGGTGGTCCGTTCGCGGTGCTCCGGGGGGACCTGCCAGTCGGACAGCTCGGCCGTCAGGGCTTCCAGTGCGGTGCGGGCGTCGGCGACCATCGCCAGTCCGGCGTGCTTCACCGCGTCCAGCCGGGCGACGTTGATGTTGAGGAAGCGGACACCGGGGTCGGCGAACTGGGTGTGCGAGGCGGTGGTGAAGTCGCTGTACCGGGTGCCGATGCCGATCACCAGGTCCGCCTCCCGGGCCAGCGCGTCGGCCGCCGTCGTGCCGGTGTGCCCGATCGCGCCGGCCGAGGACGGGTGGCCGTGCCGGAGCGAGCCCTTGCCCGCCTGGGTCTCGGCGACCGGGATGGCGGTGGCCCGGGCGAACGCGTCCAGCGCCTCGGTGGCGCCCGCGTAGACGACCCCGCCGCCGGCCACGACGAGGGGGCGGCGGGCTGCCCGGATCATCCGGACGGCATCGGCCAGCACCTGGGCCTGCGGGGCCGGCCGGTCGATGCGCCACACGCGGTGGGCCAGGAACTCCTCGGGCCAGTCGTACGCCTCGGCCTGCACGTCCTGCGGCAGCGCGAGCGTCACCGCGCCGGTGTCCACCGGATCGGTGAGCGTGCGTACGGCCGCGAGGGCGGCGCCGATCAGCTGCTCGGGGCGGCCGATCCGGTCGAAGTAGCGGGAGACGGGCCGGAAGGCGTCGTTGACGGTCACATCGCCCGCCCACGGCATCTCCAGCTGCTGGAGCACCGGTTCGGCGACGCGCGTGGCGAAGGTGTCCCCGGGGAGCAGGAGCACCGGGAGCCGGTTGATGGTGGCTCCGGCGGCGGCGGTGATCATGTTGGTGGCCCCGGGGCCGACCGACGCGGTGCAGGCGAACGTCGAGAGGCGGTCGGTCATCCGGGCGTAGGCGGCGGCGGTGTGCACCATCGCCTGCTCGTTGCGTGCCTGGTAGTACGTCAGGTCGCGGTTCTCCCAGAGCGCCTGCCCCAGGCCCGCCACGTTGCCGTGCCCGAAGATGCCGAAGCAGCCCGCGAACAGGCGTCGGCTCTCGCCGTCCCGTTCGGTGTGCTGGGCGATCAGGAAACGCACCAGTGCCTGGGCGACGGTGAGCCGGATCATGCTGCTCCTTCCGTGGACGGTGTGGCCTCAGTGGAGTTCCACGTGTCGCGGATCCAGGCGTGTGCCGGGTCGTCGGTGATCCGCCAGGCCCGCTCGTCGTGCGGGCCGGCCATCACGTTGAGGTAGTACATCGGGTAGCCGGGCAGCGCGGCCGAGGGGCCGTGCCAGCCGTCCGGTACCAGCACGACGTCACCGGTGCGAACCTCGGCGCTCTCGCCGGCGGGGCCTGGCGGGCTGCCGCCGAGCCGGTGCTGGCCGAAGCCGCCGCGGCCGATCTCGAAGTAGTAGATCTCCTCCAGCTCCGACTCGGTCGCGGTGTGCTCGTCGTGCTTGTGCGGCGGATAGCTGGACCAGTTGCCGTCCGGGGTGATGACCTCGACGACGATCAGCCGGTCGCAGGTGAAGCCGTCGGCGCTGGCCAGGTTGTTGACCTGGCGCCGGCAGGAGCCCGCGCCGCGCGTCTCGACGGGCACCGCGTCGGCCGGGCCCCGGCGGAACGGCAGGTCCCGCCGGGCGGTGCCGCTCGCCAGCGCGAAGCGGCCGCCGCCGGGGCTGCTGAGGACGGCCTCGCTGCGCCGGGGGACGTACGCGAAGTCGCTCACGCCCTCGAAGACACCGGGACGGCCGGCCAGGGTGAACTCCTCGGCGCCGCAGCGCACGGAGCAGGACCCGGACAGGGGGACCACGATCACCTCGCGTTCCTGCGTACCGAAGGACTGCGAGCCGCCGGGATCCAGCTCCAGGACTCTGAGTCCCGTGTGCCGCATGCCGGTGTCCACGGACCAGGGGCCGTGTCCGGTGCTGCCCGCGGGCTGGTGGCCGTCCATGGCGTCTCCTCTCACAGCAGGCCGACGGCGGTGTCGACCGCGGCGGCCACGTCGTCGTCGGGCGGGTAGAGCAGCGAGCGGCCGGCGACCAGGCCGCGCACGGTGGGGAGCCGGAGCGCCTTCTCCCAGGAGGCGTACGTGTCGTCGGGGCTGCCCGGAGGGTCTCCCCCGAGCAGCAGCGCGGGAAGCGTCGACGCCTCCATCACCATCTCCATGTTCTCCACCACCGGCACCTTCAGCCAGGTGTACGCGGAGGTGCGGCCGAGCCCCTGGGCGATGGCCAGCGCCCGGACCATGGACGCGGGCCGCAGGTCGTTGACCGCTCGCCCGTCCGGCAGGCGCTCGACCCAGAAGGGTTCGACCAGGGCCGGCAGTCTGCGGTCGGCGAGCGCGGAGACGGCGCCCGCGCACCCCGCCAGGGTGGAGGCGGTGGCGGGGTCGGACGGGTCGATGCGGAGCAGCATCTTCCCGGCGTTGAAGCCCATCTCCTGAATCGAGGCCGCGTCGTAGGCGGTGAAGCGGTCGTCGATCTCGAACGCGGTCCCGGGCACGCCGCCGCGGTTCATGGAGCCGATGACGACCTTGTCGTCCAGGGCGCCGAGCAGCAGCAGGTCCTCCAGCACGTCGGGGGTGCCGAGCACACCGTCCACCCCCGGGCGTTCGAGGGCGGTGAGCAGGCGGTCGAGCAGTCCGACACGGTTCGCCATGGCATCGGCCCGGCCGCGTACGGCGAGGGCGCCGCGGGCCGGATGGTCGGCGGCGACCAGCATCAGCCGGCCGGACGGCTGGACCATCGGGCGCCTGCGGCGTCGCTGCGCCGCCTCGGCGATCGCCTCGGGCCGCTGGGCCCGGGTCTCCATCAGGGTCTGCAGCACTCCGTCACGCATGCGGTGCCGCTTCCTGGGAGTGGGCGTGTTCCATCATGTTCTCCACCTGGGGGGTAGTCGGCATGTCGGGGGCGCAGAAGAGCCGCCCCGCGACGTAGGCGCCTGCGGCGTTGGCGAAGCGGAGGGTCTGCTCGAGGGGCCAGCCCGCGAGCAGGCCGTGGCACAGGGCGCCGCCGAAGGCGTCGCCCGCTCCGAGGCCGTTGACGACCTGGACGGGGTGGGGGGCGACCACGACCCGTTCCTTGGCGGTGCGTGCCAGCACCCCCGCGGGTCCTTGTTTGACCACGGCGAGTTCGATGCCGGTGGCCAGCAGGGCGTCGGCCGCGGCGTCCGGGTCGCGTTCGCCGACGGCCGCCTCGCACTCGTCGAGGTTGCCGACGGCCACGGTGGCTCCGGCGAGGGCGGCCCGCAGCGCGGGTCCCGCGGCCTGCGGCGAGGGCCAGAGCCGGGGCCGGTAGTCGAGGTCGAGGACGGTGATGCCCGAGCGGTCGCGGGCGGTGAGGGCGGCGAGATGGGCGGCCGCGCTGGGTTCGGCGGAGAGCCCCGTGCCGGTGATCCAGAGCAGTCCGGCCGCGCGCACCTCGTCCGGGTCGATTTCCTCGGGGTGGATCCGCAGGTCCGGGGTGCCGGGCGGGCGGTAGAACCAGATGGGGAAGTCGTCGGGCGGGAAGACCTCGCAGAAGGTGACCGGGGTCGGGGGTCCGGCGACGGGGCGGACCCGGGCGGCGTCGACTCCGTAACGGCCCAGCTCGGCCCGGAGGTAGTCGCCGAAGGGGTCCTGTCCGGTGCGGCTGATCAGGGCGGTGCGGCGACCGTGCCGGGCGGCGGCGACCGCGACGTTGGCGGCGCTGCCGCCCAGGTGCTTTCCGAAGGTCTCGACGTCGGCGAGGCCCACCCCCTGCTGGAGCGGGTACAGGTCCACACCGAGCCGCCCCATGACGAGCACCTCGGGCGCGGGAGTCGCGGCGGTCACGACGTCACCTTGCGCAGATGGGCCAGGGACGTCACGACGTCGGCCAACGGGCCCTCACCGGCGGCGGGTTCGGCGTCGAGGACGGTGTCCTGTTCGAGGACGTACCACCCGGTGTAGCCGGCCGCGTCCAGAGCCGCGGTGATCGCGGCGATGTCCACGTCGCCCTGGCCGAGCGGCTGGTAGAGGCCGGTGCGGACGGCTTCCGTGTACGTGAGTTCCCCGGCCCGTACGCGGGCGGCGAGCGCCGCGTCGACGTCCTTGAGGTGGACGTGGGCGATGCGGTCGGCGGCCCGGCGGGCCAGGTCCACGGGGTCGCTTCCGCCGGCCAGCAGGTGGCCGGTGTCCAGGCAGAGGGGGACGGTGCTGCCGGTGAGGACGCGCTCGACCTCGTCCGGGCCCTCCACCATCGTGCCGATGTGCGGGTGCAGGGTGGCGGTGATGCCCTCCGTCGCCGCATGGGCGGCGATGCGGTCGAGGTTGGTCAGCAGCGCGTCCCATTGCCGTGCGGACAGTTCGGGGCGGGCGTCGTAGCCGTCGGACCCGGTCGCGGCGGCCAGGACCAGGGTCCGGGCGGACCCGAACCCGGCCAGGGCGCGGCGGACCTCGGGCAGCGGGTCGCGCTCGGGGTCGTGCAGGACGACGGGGACGAATCCGCCGACGGCGGCGAGCCCATGCCCGGCGAGCAGTTCCGCGCGGGCGCCCGGGTCCTGCGGCAGGAAGCCCTCGGGCCCGAACTCGGTGGCGGCGAGACCGGCGGCTGCCATCTCCTCCAGCACCCGCTCCGGGTCCATCTGGTGTCCCCAGCCGGGGACTTCGCACACACCCCAGGAAATGGGCGCTCCGGCGACGCGGATCATCGGCCCGCCTCCTCTACTCGTACGGGTCGGCCGGTACGGCACGACAGGTCGGCGGCCTCGGCGACCAGCAGGGCGGCCAGCGCGTCGTCCCCAGTGCAGGGGCTCGGCCGGCTGCCCGCGGCCACCTCGGTGAAGGCGGTCAGCTCGGCGACGTACGCCTCCCGGAAGCGGCCGAGGAACCCGTCGTGCGATACGGCTCCGGGCTGTGGTCCGCCGACGGTGAAGCGCAGGGGGGCGTGCGGGTCGAGGCCGGTGGCCAGGGTGCCGGTGGAGCCGGCCACCTCCATCCGCACGTCGTAACCGGCGCCGTTGTAACGGGTCGCGGTGCACGTCACGAGGGTGCCGTCGTCGAGGGTGAGGACGGTGACGGCGGTATCGACGTCGCCTGCGGCGGTGAAGCAGGGGTCGCCCCGGTTGGCGCCGGTGGCGCTGACCTCGACGACCTCGCGGCCGGTGACCCAGCGCACGATGTCGAAGTCGTGCACGGCGCAGTCGCGGAAGATGCCGCCCGACGCGGGCAGGTATCCGGCCGGCGGCGGCGCCGGGTCGGCGGTGCAGGCCCGGATGGTGTGGAGCCAGCCCAGTTCACCGGCGGTGACCGCGTCGCGCAGCTCGGTGTAACCGGCGTCGAAGCGGCGCTGGAAGCCGACCTGGAGCGGGACGCCGGTGCCGTCGAGCTCGGCCAGCAGGGTGCGGGTCTCCTCGAGGGTGCCGGCGATCGGCTTCTCGCAGAAGACGGGCACTCCGGCGCGGGCCGCGGCCCGTACGAGGTCCGCGTGGAAGGCGGTGGGAGCGGCGATCACGACCCCGTCCAGGCCGGAGCCCAGCAGTCCGTCGAGGTCGGGGGCGTGCTCGGCACCGAGTTTGACGGCCAGTTCGTGTGCCTGGCGTCTCTGAGCGTCGTGGAGGACGACCCGCGTGACGGCGGGGAGTCCGATCAGGGTCTCGGCGTGGAACGTGCCGATCCGGCCGGTACCGATGAGTCCGATGCGCATGCGCAAATGCCTCCGGTTCGAGGAGGAGTGGATGCCTGTCCCTGATTTGTATCCCCGGCACTCACAGCGAGTCAAGCATTTGTTCTGACATATATACGTACAGAGCTTGAGTCGAACTGTGCGGCATACTGAACGCCTGGTTCTACGCATCGAGGAGTCCCGATGGAATCGATCACCAGGCTCATAAGCATCGACCGCAGCAGTCCCGTACCGCTGTACTTCCAGGTCGCGCAGCAGCTCCAACAACTCATCGAATCCGGCACGCTGGCGCCCGGCACCCGGCTGGAGAACGAGATCGCCCTGGCGGACAAGTTCGGCCTCTCCCGCCCGACGATGCGTCAGGCCATGCAGCACCTCGTCGACAAGGGGCTCCTCGCACGCAAGCGCGGTGTGGGCACCCAGGTGGTCAACAACCGGGTGCGCAGGCAGGTCGAGCTGACCAGCCTCTTCGAGGACCTCAAGCGGGACGACCGCCGGCCGCGCACCGAGGTGCTGTCCATGGAGACCGTGCCCGCCGTGGGCACCGTCGCGGCCGCGCTCGAACTCGAACCCGGCACGCCGACCGTGTTCCTGCGCAGGCTGCGGTACGCCGACGACGAACCGATCGCCGTCATGCAGAACCACCTCCCGGCCGACCTGCTGACCCTGACCGAGGACGAGCTGACCGAGTTCGGGCTCTACGAACTGCTCAAGCGGGCCGGCATCTCCCTGCGCACCGCCCGTCAGAACATCGGGGCCCGCAAGGCCACGGCGGCGGAGGCGCGCCTGCTGGACGAGGGCCGCAACGGCACCCTGCTGACCATGGAGCGTACGGTCCAGGGCGATTCGGGGCGTCCGGTGGAGTTCGGGTCCCACCTCTACCGGGCGTCCCGGTACTCCTTCGAGATGACGCTGACCGCGCACTGAACGGCCGGCGGGCGGCCCCGGGGACCGCCCGCCCTCCGGTCAGTGACTGCGCTTGAGCATGGCGTCCGACAGGGCGGCCACGGACTCCCCCAGGCGCAGCCCCACGACGTCCAGCCGGCGCAGCAGTTCGCGCCGGGTGAGGGTCTCGGTGCCGACCTCCTGGCGCAGCAGTTCGGCCATCGCCAACTGGTAGTGCCTGCGCACCTGTCCGGCGGCCTTGCGGGCCGCCTCGGTGGCCGCGTCTACTTCTCCCGGCCGGTCCGAGAGCCCCTGGACCGCGCCGCGCAGCATCGCCAGGCCCTCGGCGACTCCGGCCAGCGCGGGCAGGTCCGCGGGCTCGCCCTCGGCGCCGTACAGATCGGTCTCACGCACCAGGTCGCGGAGGTTGTCCAGGACGTCGTCGACGCTGCGGGAGAAGCGGTAGAGGTCCTCCCGGTCGATGGGCGTGGTCAGGGCGACGGCGAGTTCGGCGACCAGTCCGGCCCGGCCGGTGTCGCCCCGGTGCTCGACGTCGACCATGGCCTCGCGGGCCTCGGCGGGCGTGAGCGTGCCCTCGGACATCGCGGACGCCAGCCCCACCCCCTCGATGGCGGCGTCGAGCTGGGCGGCCAGCAGGTCGGTCAGCTGGTGGTGCGAGCGGCCGGTGAGGTCGTGGACGATTCTGCGGAAGGTCATGCGGTCACTCCTCGGGCGAGTAGGCCGGCCAGCAGGCCGGCCGCGTAGGCGGCGGGCAGGGTCACTCCCCAGGCGGTGACCAGGGGGACGGCGAACTGCCAGCGCACCCGGCGGCCCCCCTCGCTGGCCCCCGCACCCACCAGTCCGCCGATCACCGTCTGCGTCATGCTCACGGGCGCGCCCAGGGCGGCGCTGGAGAGCACCGTGGCGGAGGAGGCCATCTCGGCGGAGGCGACCTGCCAGGGGCGGGCGGCCAGCAGCCGGACGGACGCCCCGCCGGACACCCTGCGCAGGCTGAGGACCGTCCCCGCCGCGAAGACCACCGCCACCGCCAGCGCCGGTACGAGGCCGGGCGGCGTGTCCAGGCTGCCGCTGACGTGGCCGGCCGACGCCACGGCCGCGACGGCGAACATCTTCTGGCCGTCGTTGGCCGCGTACGCCAGGCACTGGCAGCCGAAGGCGGCCAGATGCGCTCCGTGCACCAGGCGCGGCATCCCGGGCGTCGTCGGCATCCGGCGGGCACCGCGCCCCAGGGCGAACCCGGCGGCCGCGCCGATCAGCGGGGCCGCGGCGGCGATCCCCAGCACCAGGCCGAGCCGGGCCCACTGCGGCCGTTCACCCAGTCCGGAGCCGGCGCCGGCCAGCCCGCCGAGGACGGCCAGCGTGATCGAGGTGGGGATGCCGCGCCAGGTGAGGAGCAGGACGAGCACGAGGGCGGCGGCGGCTCCGCACAGGAAGATGAGCGCGGGATGCCCGGCGTCGCCGGGGATCAGCCCTTCGGTGAAGGTGCGGGCCACCCGCACCCCGAACAGGGCGGGCCCGAGCGCCACCGCGGCGGTCAGCGTCAGCAGCACGGGAACGGCCGAACCGCTGCTGTGGCGTACGGCCATGGCGAGCAGCGAGGCGCCGTCGTTGGCGCCGCAGACGAGGACGAAGGCCAGGGCGGTGATGATGAGCGCGATGGTGGTGGTCAAGGAAGGTGCTACCTCACGTGGAGGGGGCGGCGCGCACCCGGTGACCCGGTGTGCGCGCCGCCCCGTGGGCCGTCAGTCGTCCAGCTCGTCGGCCACGTCGTCCCAGTCGACGAACTTGAAGTTCGTGTTGGTGCGGATCTCTCCGTCCTCTCCGGTCTCGTCCGGGGCGTTGAAGCCGTCGTGGACCACGAGCAGACCGTCGGGGTACTCGTCACCCAGCGGGGCGTTGAGCACGGCCGCGCCGTCGCACTCCTCGGAGCCGTCGATCGCGCCGGCGCCGGTCGCCGGGGCGACCCGGAAGTTGCCGACGTAGTCGTTGTTGTCCTCGCGCTCGTAGGCGACGAAGGTGTTGTCGCCCTGGCTGGAGGCGAGCAGGTAGCCCTCGCCGTCGTCCTCGCGGTAGATCGTCAGTCCCTCGACGTCGGCGGTGATGCGCTCGCCGCCGACTCCCGGGTCCGCGCCGGCGGTGCACTCGTCGGCCACCGGGTCGTACGTGCCGGGGATGCCGAACTCCTTGACCTTGTCGACCATGTGCGGCGATCCGGTGAGGTCGGCGCGCATCCGCCAGATACCGACGTCCTCCTGGGCCGCGTAGAGCACGCCCCGCTCGGGGTCCACGACCATGCCCTCGACCTGGGGGGTGCGGCCGGGCTCGTCACAGGGGGTCCACTGGGTGCCGTTGCCTATGCCGAACGAGGCGGGCAGGGCCAGCGTCCGGATGCGGTGGTAGGTGACCGTTCCGTTGGCGGTGGCGGTCAGCTCCATCAGCGCCAGGCTGGTGGTGTGGCGCTGGCTGGCGAGGGCGTAGTAGCGGCCGTTCGAGGCGTTGCGCCAGGTGGCGAGCCCGTACGCGCTCTGCTGGTCGTCCACGTCGGCCTCGGTGGCGCTGAAGACCCGCGGGGCCGCCGGGTCGGTGAGGTCGGTGAGCGGCGCGTCGGGGTGGTGGCGGTCGATCTTGTAGACCCGGAGCCGGTCGCGTCCCCGGTCGGAGACGACGGCGATGTCCGTGCGGCTGCCGTTGACCTTCAGGCCCGACAGCAGGTCGACGTTGTTGAACCGGCCGGGTTCGTTGTCCGGTCCCGGCGCGGGGGGTGCCTGGATCGACTGGATCTGGTTGCCGTCGAGATCGTGCACGCGCAGGCCGCCCTGCTTGGCCGTGGCGATGACGAGGCTCGCGTCGGGGTCCGCGGCGTTGAACCAGATCGCCGGGTCGTCCGCGTTGGCGTCGCCGCCGGCCTCGTCGTCGTACAGGGCGGGGGTCTCGCTGACGGCATACACGGACGGGGTGTCCGAGGCTGCCGCGGGGTTCGCCGGAGTCGCCATCAGTGCGGCGGTCGCGGCGGCCAGACAGACCGTCGTCAATCGTCTGGACAGGTGCATCGTGCCTCCCGTAGTGGGTTGGGCGGTGCGGGTTGGCCAGGACAGTACATAAGTATGTGCTGACATAAAAGGCTGCGGACATAAGCGCTTCTCAGATGCGCCAACCTCCGTGCTTTTCCACAGAGTTACATCAGCATGTCTTGACATAGTGAAGAAAGCGGGCGGAAGCTGCTCCCCAAGTCGCCCCGGCCGCGTTGCGGAGAGGGCCGCCCTCGATGTGACGGGCGGTCTGAGGCCGACCCACTCAGGAGCAGTCCGGCTCCGCCGGGCCCACGCAGGAGGTCAGGTTGTCCAGCAGCACTCGCGGTATCGGTGGCACGCAGCGACCGGTCCCAAGAATCGCCCTCGCCGCCCTGGTCGCCGTGCTCGCCGGCGCCGCGGCATGCGCGCCGTCGAGCCAGCAGGGCGACGGCGCCTCCCCAGGCAGCGCCACCCCGTCCGCCGCCATCGACGATGCCGCCGCCTTCGACCTGGACGCCCTGGTGGCGGCCGCGAAGAAGGAAGGATCGATCACCGTATACGACAGCTCGGGCGACATCACCAAGGTCGCCGAGGCGTTCACCGCGAAGTACGGCATCAAGGCGACCGGCGTGAAGAACAAGGTCGGCGACACCCTCGAGAAGATGACCAGGGAGAACCAGGCCGACAACGTCACCATCGACATGACGCTGTACGAGGACGGCCCCAGCCTCGTCGGCGAGCTGCTGCCGCAGAAGATCGTCCACACCTGGATACCCGCCGACCTGGCGGACGGAGTGCCGGCGGCGAACCGCAGCCCGCTGCTCGTCCTGCAGAAGGCCAACGTCTGGGTGTACAACCCGAAGCTCTTCCCCAAGGGCTGCCCGGTCGACAACGTCTGGGACCTGGTCGGACCGGAGTGGAAGGGCAAGGTCTCCCTCCAGGACCCGCTGGGCAAGCCGAACATCATCGAGTGGTTCAACCAGATGTCCAACGGCGCCGACCAGGCCCTGCGTGACGCCCACAAGGCCGCCACCGGCGAGGAGCTGAAGAGCTCGCAGAAGTCGGCGGCCCAGGAGTGGGTCACCAGACTGGCCAAGAACTCCCCCGTGCTCACCTCCGCCGACGACGACGTGGCGGCCGCGGTGGCCTCCCCCAAGCAGACGCAGCCGCGCATCGGGCTCGTGTCCAACGCCAAGTTCCGTGACGTCGAGGAGAAGAACTACTCGATGCGGGTCTGCGACACGCTCAAGCCGTGGAGCGGATACCTCTACCCGAAGTACTCGGCGATCGCCACGAAGACCAAGCACCCCAACGCCGCGAAGCTCTTCACCCACTTCATCCTCACCGAGGAGGGCATCACCCACGAGATGGGCGCCGGCGGCATCCCCGGCAGCACCGCGGTCAAGCAGGGCTCCTTCACCCCGGACGGGCTGAAGGACTGGAACAAGGAACTGTTCGCCTTCGACCCCAAGTACCTCGCCAAGGACTTCGCCGACACCGAGGCCATGCAGGACCTGTGGCGCATCAGCCACGGCTGACCTCTCCGGCCTCTGCCCCGTAACCCCTTTTCCGGCCGGCCCGGCCTCCCCCGACGGGCCGGCCGGACCACGCACCCCTCTCCTGGAGAACGCCCATGGCCGTGGCCGACCCCGACACCGCCCCCGCACCCGACCCGCCCCGCTCCGCACCTGCCCCCGCCGGGGGAGGCGGCCCCACCGGCAAGCGCGGCTCCGGACGGCTCAACCGACTCCGCTACCGCCTGAACGTGCTGCGCCACGAACCGACCTACATGGTCGGGGGCGTACTCGTCCTCATGCTCGCCTACCTCGTCGTGGCCCCGCTCGTGGCGGTGCTCTCCGACGCCGCACGCGTCCAGGTCGGCGACGACGGAAAATCCGGCCAGTCCGTCGGCGCGCTCACCGGCTACTACTTCTGGCGCGTCTTCCGCTCCCCGGTCTCCGACTTCCTCTTCTGGGAGCCGCTGCGCCACACCGTCGTCGTCGCCCTCGGCGTCACCCTGCTCGCTGTGGTCCTCGGCGGCACGGCGGCCTGGCTGCTCACCCGTACCGACATACCCGGCCGCAAGTGGCTGTCGACCGCGCTGGTCGTCCCCTACATGCTGCCGTCCTGGACGTTCGCGCTGGCCTGGCTCGCACTGTTCAAGAACGACAGCTCGGGCGGACAGATCGGCCTGCTGGAGGCCTGGGGCGTCCACACCCCCGACTGGCTCGCCTACGGCGCCGTACCGATCATCATCTGCCTCGGTCTGCACTACTACCCCTTCGTCCTCCTGCTGTTCGGCAACGCGCTGCGGCGCATCGACAGCCAGCTGGAGGACTCCGCACGCATCCTGGGAGCGAGGCGCCGCACCGTGGTGGGGCGGATCACCCTGCCCCTGATGCTGCCGGCCATGTCCTCGTCGGTGCTGCTGGTCTTCGGCCGCATCCTCGGAACGTTCGGTACGCCGTACATCCTCGGGCTGCCGGTCAACTACGAACTGCTGTCGACCTCGCTGTTCCGCGCCGTCCACTCCCACCAGCAGGGCGTCACCGCCGTGCTCGCCGGTGTCATCGTGGCGATCGGCGTCATCGTGATCGTCATCGACACCCGGCTGGTGCGGGAGCAGCGCAAGTTCGTCACCGTCGGCGGCAAGGGCGCGATGGACCGCGTCAGCCCCCTCGGCCGCTGGCGCCCCGCCGCGTTCGGCATCGCGCTCAGCATCTTCGCCGTCGGCGTGATCATCCCCGTCGCCACCCTGGCGCTGTCCACCGTCAGCAAGACCCCCGGCGTCTTCAGTCTCGACAACTTCACGCTCAAGTTCTGGATCGGCGAGCACATCGCCGGCGCCCCCGGCTTCCCGCACGGCGTGCTGCGCGGCACCCAGCTGTGGGACGCCGCCTGGAACAGCCTGCGCATCGTGGGCCTCGCCTCACTGATCTGCGGGGCCGTCGGACTGCTGATCGGCTACGTCGTGGTCCGCTCCAACGGCAGCAAACTCGGCGTCGCACTGCGCCAGATCAGCTTCCTCCCGTACATGGTGCCCGGCATCGCCTTCGCCGCCGCGTTCCTGACGCTCTTCGCCGTGCAGCGGGGGCCCATTCCGGCGATGTACGGCTCGATCACCCTGCTCGTCATCGTGCTCGCGGTGACCCATCTGCCGTACTCCTCACGCTCGGGCATCAGCGCCATGATGCAGCTCGGCCCGGAGCCGGAAGAGGCCGCGCAGGTGGCGGGAGCCGGCTGGTTCACCCGGATGCGCAAGGTGGTCATCCCCATCCAGCGCGGCGCCCTGGTGACCGGAGTGGTGCTGCCCTTCATCTCCGGGCTCAAGGAACTCAGCATCGTGATCATGCTGACCACCACCGGCACCCAGCTGCTCACCACGCTCTCCATCAACCTCGTGGACTACGCCTACGACCAGATGGCGAACGCGGTGGTGCTCGTCATCTCGCTGATCTCCTTCCTCGCCACGTACCTGACCCAACGCCTGACCAAGACCAACCTGTCCTCGGGACTCGGAGGCTGACGCCATGCCCACCATTGCGCTCACCGCGGTGCGGAAGAGCTACGGCTCCAATCCTCCCGCCATCGACAACCTCGACCTGGAAATACCCGACGGGTCCTTCACCTGTCTGCTCGGCCCCTCCGGCTGCGGCAAGACCACCACCCTCCGCATGATCGCCGGCCTGGAGCACCTCGACTCCGGCACCATCTCGGTCGGCGGACGCGTCCGCGACAGCGTGGAGCAGGGCATCTTCGTTCCGCCCGAGGAGCGGGAGATGGGGCTGGTCTTCCAGAACTACGCCCTGTGGCCGCACCTGACGGTCGCCAAGAACGTCGAGTTCGGGCTGCGGGTACGCAAGGTCCGCGCGCCCGAGCGGGCCGAACGCACCCTGAAGGCCCTGAAGATGATGCAGATCGACTGGGCCGCCGACCGCTACCCCGCCCAGCTCTCCGGCGGCCAGCAACAGCGCGTCTCCCTGGCCCGCATGCTCGTCGTCAACCCGGAAGTGCTGCTCCTGGACGAGCCGCTGTCCAACCTGGACGCCCAGCTCCGCCTGGAGATGCGCGCCGAGCTGAAGCGGCTGCACGACGAGACGGGCCACACCATCGTGTTCGTCACCCACGACCAGCTGGAGGCCATGACCATGGCCACCCACGTCGTCGTGATGAACAAGGGCGAGGTGCAGCAGCTCGCCCCGCCGCTGGAGGTCTACCACCGCCCGGCCAACACCTTCGTGGCCCAGTTCGTCGGCAGCCCCCCGATGAACCTCTTCGACGTCGGAACCGACGACGACGGCCCGTTCCGCGGCGCAACCCACGACCGCATCGTGGCCGAACGCCCCCAGCTGAACGGCAAGTTGCGTACGGTCGGCGTACGCCCGGAGTCGCTCCGCATCTCCTCCAAGACCGTCTCCACCGGCCCGACGCCGGACGGCGTCCTGGAGTTCGACGCCACCGTCACCACCGTGCTGCCGACGGGATCCAGCACCACGGTGTCGCTGGACGCGGCGGACACCGAGCTGTACGTGATGTCCTTCCAGGCGGTGACCGCGGCTCCCGGCGAGACCGTCCGCTGCTCGGCCGACCTGGCGGACCTGCACCTGTTCGACGGCAACGGGGCCAGGCTCCCGGAGCCTTCGGCCATCCCCGCGCCTGCCAAGGAGTACACCGCACCGTGAACCAGCTGATCCGCCCCGCAGCTCTGCTGCTCGACTTCGGCGGAGTCGTCGTCGCCACCACCAACCGCCCCTCCTGGCCAAAGGAGCTGGCTGCCGAACTGCACCGCGACCTGACGGCCGCGGGCTGCCACGAGCTGAGCCACGAAGACATCGTGAGCGACCTCAAGGCGGCGGCCGCCGCCGACTCGCACTGGAAGAACGCCATGTCCCGGCCGGCCGCGCCCGCCGAGATGACCGCCCACCGCTACTGGACACAGTTCGTCGCCGCCGACTGGCCCCCGGCCGCACTCGCCTTCGTCACCGCACACGCCCTGGTGCTGTGCCACCGGCAGGGCGAGCTGCGCCAGGACCGCGAGACCCGGCCCGGCATGGACGAACTGCTGGACGCCGCGGACGGTTTCGGGCTGCCGGTCGCCATCGTCTCCAACGCGCTGAGCGGCTCCGTACACCGGGACTACCTGCGGAACACCGGCCTGGACAAGCGGCTGGCCCTCCAGGTCTACAGCGACGAGGCGGGCGTCCGTAAGCCCAACCCCGAGATGATCCACCTCGCGGCCCGGGCCCTCGGCGTCCCGGCCTCCCGCACCTGGTACGTCGGTGACAACTTCGACCGTGACGTGCTGTGCGGCCGCCGGGCGGGCGTCGGCGCGAGCGTGCTGATGGAGGCCCGGGGGACGTACGAGCGCCCGTACGTGGTCCGGGTGCAGCCCGATGCCGTGGTCGCCGACCCGTACGGGCTCCGCGACCTGTTGACCGCCGCGTTCGCGCAGCCGGGGGCGGGTACGGACGATGCCGCGTAGCACCCCGGCGCGGACCGGCCCGCCGCGCGCCCTGCTCCTGGACCACGGTGGCGTCCTGATCCGGTCGGTCAAGCGCCCCGAGCGGATGCCCGCGTTCGCCGACCGGGTGCTCGCGCTCGCCGGCGGGCTGACCGGCCTCGACCGCGAACGCGTCCTGCACGACATCCGCGCCGGCCGGGCCGCGTACGGCAACTGGAAGAACGGCACCGCCCGCGAAGCCGCGCCGCGCGAGGTCACCCACCGCGAGATGTGGGCGGAGTTCATCGCGGCGGACTGGCCCGAAGCGGCCCGCGCGGCGGTGACCGCCGAGGCGACGGCGCTGTGCCGCGGGCTGGTCCTGGCCGAGAGCGACAAGGCCCACGACCCCGCGATGGTGCAGGTGCTGCGCCTGTGCCAGGAACACGGCATCCGCACCGGCATCGTCAGCAACACCCTGGTCGGCGCGCTCAACCGCGAGATGGCGGCGGCCGGCGGCATCGCGCCGTACCTCGGCGTGCAGGTCTACTCCGACGAGACCGGCCACCGCAAACCGGGCCCGCACCTGCTCCTGCTGGCCGCCCGGGCGCTGGGCACGGACCCGGCGGACTGCTGGTACGTGGGCGACAACTACGACCGCGACGTGGTGTGCGGGATCCGGGCGGGGGTGGGCCGCACCGTGCTGCTGCGCCCCGAGGCCCGCCTCGACCCCGCCGCGTACCCGCAGCCGGACACGGTCGTCCACGACGGCGAAGGACTCCTGGAGCTGCTGCGCTCCGCACTGACCGGGCCCGAAACGGCCGACCGAGGGGAACACGCATGACCGGCAGCGACCACACGGCCGACCGAGGGGATCACGCATGACCGCGACGGACGACATCAACGAACTCTCCGCCCACCTGCGCACGGTGGCGGTCGAAGCCGCGCTCGCGGTGGCACCCGACCTGCGGGAAGCGTTCCGCGGCCGGATGGACGTGGAGTTCAAGCGCGACGAGCACGACCCCGTGACCGAGCACGACCGGCGGGCCGAGGAACGCATCCGGCACGCCCTGCTCGGCAAGGTCCCCGACAGCACGGTCATCGGCGAGGAGGGCGGCCGCAAGGACGGCAGCGGCACGGTCTCCTGGTACGTCGACCCGATCGACGGCACGGCGAACTTCGCCCACGGCCTGGCGTTCTTCTGCACCGCGATCGGCGCCGTCATCGACGGCCGCCCGGTGGCCGCCGCAGTGGTCGACCCGATAGCCGGCCACGTCTTCTCCGCCGACCTCTCGGGCGCGTACCTGGGCGACCGCCCGCTGGTGTCGGCCGGGACGGCCGACGAGTCCCGCGCCCTCCTCATCACCGGCTTCCCCAACAGCCGGGAGCTCGCGTCCGGCGACCCCGAGTCCCCGGCACGGTTCGCCGGACTCGTCTCCCGCTACGGCACCGTCCGCCGCACGGGCAGCGCCGCACTCACCCTCGCCCATGTGGCGGCGGGCTGGTGCGACGCGGCCCTGGGCACGACCGTCAACGCGTGGGACATCTGCGCCGCCCACATGCTCGTGGACCAGGCGGGCGGCACGTACGTACCGTTCGGCGGGGACCCCGGCTGGGACCAGCCGTGCTACATGGCGTACACCCGTGACCTGGAGCCCACGGCGCTACGGGAGTTCACGCGCTGGTACACCGCCCGGGCCGCAGGGGCGGACCGATGACCGCGACCCCCTCCCCGGCCGCCGACGCCACTTCCTCCGCTCCCGCTGCCGCCGCTGCCGCCCCCGGGCTGAGCCACGCCTGGATCGTCACCGACCTCGACGGCACCCTGGTCGACCGGAACCTCGGCCTGGTCCCGCGCAGCGTCGAGGCGCTGCGCCGCTACCGGGACCGCGGCGGCACGGTCTTCATCGCCACGGGCCGCAACGAGGAGTCCGCCACCCCGTACCACCGGGAGCTCGGCCTGGACACCCCGATGATCCTGTACAACGGGGCCCGCATCACCGACCCCGCCACCGGCGCCCACCTCCTGGACCTGGACCTGGGCCCCGTCTGGCCCGGTCTCCGGGACCTGGTGGTGCCCGTCCTCCCCGACGGCGTGGGCGCGGTCGCCTTCATCGGGGGCGACGCCCACATCCTGCGCGACGCGCCCGCGCTGACGGAGTACGCCCGCCGCGACCGCATCGTGCTGCTGCCCGGCCCGCCGGACGGCCCGCCGACCAAGGTCATGCTGATCTCCGACGGCCGGAACCCTTCCTTTCTCGCCGAGTTGGTGTCACGTCACTGCCCGGACGCCCTGCTCGTCCAGTCGGAGGACACCTACCTGGAGGTCCTGCCGCCCGGCGCCGGCAAGGAGGCCGCGCTACGGGAACTGGCCGCCCGCTACGGCATGGACATCGCCCGGATCGCGGCCATCGGGGACAACCCGAACGACACGGGCATGATCTCGCTCGCGGGCCTCGGCGCCGCGGTCGGTGACGGCCACCCCCAGGTCCTGAAGGCCGCGGACATCGTGGTCGCGCCCTGCTCCGAGGGAGCGGTGGCCGACCTGGTGGGCCGCATCCTGGACGGCCCGCTGCCGTAACGGTCGGAGCCGGGGCGGGGCGCGTCACTCACGCGCCACCGCCTCGGCCCGCCGGGCATCCGGCACCGTCGAAACAACGCCCCATGACCAGGTACGCGCACGACTCGGCCCGGAGCAGCATTGACCTACCCGACCACCTGGGACGAACACCCTCACGGCCCGGCCACGCGAAATCCAAGGCGGGACGGGCGGGTCAGCCAAGGTGGAGCGGGAGTCGCGGGGCAAGAGCGCCCAGGTCGGCCTTCTCCGCCTCGGTCGGGGCGCGGCGGCCGGTGCCGACGAGCAGGGCGTCCCTGTCCGGTAGCGAGGCGGGGAACGCCGCGCCGGCGATCGCCTCCAGGAGCTCCCGCGAGCGGGCGAGCCCTTCGGCCGGCGGGTCCGCCGCGTCCGGGAGGTGGGCGATCAAATCGAGGTGGTGCAGCGTCCACTCCAGGACGTACGCGGTGAGGTACTCGTCCACCGTGAGCACCTCGTCACGGGTGCCGACACAGCCCCCTGGGTCCGCGAGACCGGCGGCCCGGCCCGCGGCCGAACCCACGTCGTCCAGGTGGAACTTGAGCAGCCACGGCTCCTCGTACGCCGCCGCGAGCCGCACCGTCAGCGCGTCGAGCGGGTCGTCACCGGTCGGAGGCGTACCGGAGACCTCCCAGTAGCTCACCGCGTCCCGCGTCGGCGCGGAGTCGGCGGGGGTGGCCAGCGTGATGAGGACGTCCTGGGCGTCGATGACCAGATGACACACCAGGTCCCGTACGAGCCAGCCGGTGCAGCCGGAAGGACGCGCGAAGTCCTCGTCGGACAGATCCGCGACCGCCGCACGCAGCGCGGCCCATGAGCGCGAGAAGAGATCCACGGCCGCAAGCTAACAGCCCCCGCCACCACCGGAAGGCGCCCGCGCGCAGCCGCCGCCTGATCGTTGACGGAAGTCTCCGCGCAGACCAGGGTGACCACTCAACGCAGGGCTGAGCCGACGAGGAGTTTCCAGGACGGATGAGCGACCGACGCGCACTCGGATGGGCCGGTACGGCACTCGCACCGGCCATGGCCCTGCTGACGGCAGCGCTCCTGGGAAGGGCATGGAGCGCCTGCGACGTCGGAACGAACAACGCGGCCAACGGCACGTTCCTGCTGCTGCTCTTCGTCCCCGCGCTCACGCTCGCCCTGCTGCTTCTCTGGCTCGCCTCGGTCGGCCTCCTGGGCAAGCACCCACTGATCTGCGCCATGGCGGGCGGAGCGCTCGTACTGACCGCGTCCTGGTGTGCGATCTCCCTCCTCTGGGGAGGCACCACGTACTACTGCCCGAGCGGCGTCCCGCCGTGGTGGCCGGGCGTCGTACCGGCACCTGGGTTCTGAGTTTCGGGGGTGGCGCCTCGCTCGCGGTGCGCCGGACGAAGGCCCGCTCAGAGTTGAAGGACTTTGTCAGCAAGGCAGTTGCTGCGAGGCGTGTCGCCGGGAAGACTGCGGGGGCGCGGCACACGCACCGGCCGAGCGCCCTGCGGACGGCAGGGGAGACCAGCCTGGACCGGGGGAGAACCAGCATGGCCATACCGATCGGGTACGTGGCGACGACGGCGTTCCTCGCCTGGTGCACGTTCTTCGCGGTGGTCGCGCCCCGCCGGCCCCGGCCGCTGGCCACGCTGAGCTTCTGGTTCGGCATGGTCCTCAACGAGGTCCCGTTCCTGGGCATCCTCGCCCTGATCGCCTCCACGGCCCTGGCCGCCGCACAGGACGACCTGGGTTCGACAACCGCCAAGGTGACGGTCGCGGTGGCCGCGGTCACCACCGCGGGCCTGGCCGTGTCCGCCTGGCAGGGAGTGCACGCGGACCAGGCCGTCGCGCGGGCCCTCGACGAAGGGCTGGGGGCCGGCTGGCGGGACCGCGTGCGCGTACCGCTGCGCCGCCACCGGCCGTGGCTCCGCATCGTGCTGCTCGTGGGCTTCATGCGGCGGCGCGGGGTGAGGCGTATCCCCGACATCAGTTACGGGGACGCCGGACGCCACAATCTCCTCGACGTCTACCGCCACCGCGACGCCCCGCCGGACGCGCCGGTTCTCATCTACTTCCACGGCGGCCACTACAGCGGCGGCGCGAAGAACCGCGAGGCCCGCCCGCTGCTGTACCAGCTCGCCGCCCAGGGCTGGACGTGCATCAGCGCCAACTACCGGCTGCGGCCCAAGACCACCTTCCCCGGCCACCAGATCGACGCCAAGAAGGTCATCGCCTGGGTCCGCGAGCACGGCTCCGAGTACGGCGCCGACCCGGCGAAGCTGTTCGTCGCGGGCAGCTCCGCCGGCGCCAACCTTGCGTCCCTGTGTGCGCTCACCCCGAACGACCCTATGTTCCAGCCGGGCTTCGAGTCGGCCGACACCTCGGTCACCGGGGCGATCGCGCTCTACGGCTACTACGGCCACTACTTCGGCACCCCGCCGGACGAACCGCCACCCCCGCTCCAGCCTCAGGGATACCTCCGCCCGGGCGGCGCCCCGCCGCTCCTGATCGCTCACGGCACCAGCGACGCACTGGGAACCGTCGAGGGCGCCCGGGACTTCGTCGCCCGACTGCGCCGGGCCTCGGACAACGCGGTGGTCTATGTCGAACTTCGGGGCGGGCAGCACTCGTTCGACGTCTACCACTCGGCCCGCTTCGAGGCGGTCGTGGACGGCGTCGAGGCCTTCGCGGCCTGGGTCCTGGCCGGTACGATCGCGACCTCCTCCGGCACGTGACGAGCGCACCCGCGCCCGGCCGCCCGGGGAACCTCGGACTCCCCAGTCCGAAAGCCACTATCGATGCGCACCGGACGTCCACTCCGCCCCGACCCGATGGGTGACACGAAGTGCTCGCAGCCCTGCTCACCGCCGTGACCTCCTTCGTCGCGGACCAACTACTGGTCCCGGGCCTCCCAGGGCGACGACGCCGGGAACGAGCACAGGAACGCGCCTTCGCGGACGGCGACGAGGTGACCTTCCCGGCGTACATCCTGGGCGACCGCCCGTACTGCCGCCCGGTCCCCGTCTTCATCTCCGCCTGCCGGACCGCCCTGCGCGTGTCACCCACCGAGGTGAAGGAGCTGCGCCGCAGCGCCCTGCCGGTCGAGCAGATCGCCATACGCCGGATTCGACACCGGGAACGGACGGATCCGCGCGGCATCCCCCCGTACTGGCAGCTCGCCGAATGCCGCGACGGACAGGCCGACGTCCTGATCGGCTGTGCTCCCCCGCACATGCGCTACGTGGCCCGGGTCCTGGCCCTCCGAGCTAACTGAAGTACTCGAGGATCAGCGGCAGGTCCGCCAGCCATTCCCGGAGGCGGGCCCGCCTGCGAGCGGCAATCAGGCACGGGTAGGCGGTTCCGTCGTGGAGGCGGACCACCACCCTGAGGTGCTTGGGGCCCTCGGCCGCGTACTCGACCCTGCTGATCCGGGACCAGGCGAACAGCCAGTCACCGTTCACCGTGCCGATCTCCACGCCCGCGGCGTCGATCAGGAGGTGTACGTCCGTGGCCACCGCGATGAAACAGATGTCGCTCTCGGTGCCGGGCGACGCGGGGGCCAACGCCGTCGGTGCCTGGTGCCAGGGGACGGGGGCGTTGGACGGCGCGTACGAAGGTGGCGGCGGCAGTACCGCCACCGTCGGGGGGTGCGCCGCGACGCCCGGGACGAACAGGTCCAGCAGCCCCGCCGGCGTCGGCCGGTGCCCCGGCTCCTTGGTCAGGCAGGACGCCACGATCGGCCGCAGCCCCTCCGGCACCACGGCCAGGTCCGGCGCCTCGTGCACCGACCGGTACATCAGCCCCATCGGCGTCCCCGCCCCGAACGCAGCTCCACCCGCCGCCGCGACCAGCACGGCTCCGAGCGCGAACACATCTGCGGCCCCCCCGACTTCGAGGCCCTGCGCCTGCTCGGGCGCCAGGAACCCCGGCGTCCCGAACGCCACCCCCGTGGCCGTCAGGCGCGTCGACTCCAGCGCCCGCGCGATGCCGAAGTCCAGGACGCGGGGCCCGTCCGAGGCCATGATGATGTTCCCGGGCTTCAGGTCGCGGTGCACCAGGCCGCAGCCGTGGATCGCCGCCAGCGCCTCCGCGAGCGCGGCGCCCAACTGCCGCAGCCGCGCCTCGTCCATCGGCCCCTCGGCCTCGATCAACGCGGCGAGCGTGGGCCCGGGGATGTACGCCGTGGCCAGCCAGGGCGCCGCCGCCGCCGGGTCCGCGTCCACCACCGGCGCCGTATGGAACCCGCCCACGCTGCGCGCGGCCTCGACCTCGGCGCGGAACCGCTCCCGGAAGTGCGGGTCGGTCGCGAGCTCCGAGCGCGCCACCTTCACGGCCACCGCACGCCCGCCGCGCGAACGTGCCAGATAGACGACGCCCATCCCACCGGCGCCCAGCTCCCGCTCCACGGCGTAGCCGCCGATACTCTCCGGCAAGCCCGCACCGCCCGCCCCGTACTCCATGCGCTGCATGCCCCCCTGTGTTCCGGCGGCCCAGTATGACGCAGGCGGGGCAGGCGGGAGCACCGGCGCTCGGCTCGGCTCCGCCTGGGCATATCCGGTGAGATGTACTCAACGTACACACCAACACAACAGGCGGTACTTGATGAGCCTCACCGTAATCGACATCGACGACGAACTGCTGGCCGCTGCGGCTCAGACTCTGGGGACCAGCACCACGCAGGAGACGGTCAACACCGCTCTGCGCGAGGTATGGGAAACCCGTCGCCAGGCTGTCGCTCTCACTCGGCTGCGGCGCGCCGTGGGCGAGGGAGCGTTCGGTCTGGACGCCTTTGGTCGGCGACGGCGAGACCTTCGCCGATCCCGGGCTCCGACAGTTGAGATCGAAGTAGGCGATCCACGAGCGCCCATATAGGGGTAGATCCGACACGGTTTTGTCCTACATCGATTCCAACTTCCGGGCGCGGCCGACCGGGCGCGCGACGGCCTACCGCGTCCCGCCGCGCGTCCGGCACTCCGCCCACACCGTCTTCCCGACCACGCGCTCGGCCACGCCCCACTTCTCCGCGAGCGCCTCGACGAGGCGGAGGCCGTGGCCCCTCTCCGCGCCCGTCTCCGGCGCGCACCGTTCCGGCCGCCGCTCGGCCCGCGCGTCCGACACCTCGACGCGGAGCCCGTCCGCGCTCGCCGTCAGCCGCAGCTCGAAGTCCCGTCCCGGTACGTACCCGTGCACCACCGCGTTCGCCGCCAGCTCGGCCACGATCACCGCCACGTCGTCGGACAGCTCACTCCCGTACGGAACTCCCCACTCGTCCAGCTGATGCACCGCGAGCCGACGTGCCAGCCGGGCGCCACGGGGGGTGGAGCTGAAGCGTTGGACGAACTCGGCGCCCACGCGGGTGATTTCGGCGTTCATGTGACTCAGCGTCGCTGCGTACTCGTACGCTGACCAGGAGTGACGCGACGACGCCGTGAAGCTGTACGGGGCCTTCCCGTCGGCTGTACGGGCGTGTCGGGCCGTGACCGGACGGACAAGAGGCGGTACGGGGCAGATGGCGAACGGGCGACACGAGGAACGGCCGGAGCGGCCGGCAGAGTCGGACGGTACTGCGCACCTGTTCAGGGCGCTGGGCAAACAGATCAAGGTCCTGCGCGAACGCGCGGGCCTGAGCCAGCGGGAGCTGGGCCTCGCGACGCATTGCGGGGAGGACCTGGTGTCGGCGGTGGAGCGGGGGGTTCGGACGCCTCAGCCGGACTTCCTTGAGCGTGTGGACCAGGTGTTGGACGCGGGCGGGGTGCTGGCGGCGGCTGCGGATGAGGTGCGGGAGGCGTTGGCGCGGTCGCGGACGCGGCATCCGGACTGGTTCCGGGACTATGCGCGGGTGGAGGCAGAGGCGGTCGCGCTGCATGAGTACAGCGCACAGGTCGTTCCTGGCCTGCTTCAGACGGAGGCTTATGCGCGGGCCGTATTCACTCAGAGACGCCCGCTGCTGAACGAGGAGACCATCGAGAAGCGCGTCACCGATCGGCTGGACAGGCAACGGATCTTCGAGCGCTGGCCCGCTCCGACCTTCAGCTATGTACTGGAAGAGACCACGTTGCGCCGCCCCATCGGAGGAAGGGCCGTGCACGCAGACCAGATGCAGCAACTTCTGCGTGTCGGCCGCCTCCGCACGGTGGAGATTCAGGTGATGCCTACCGAACGCGAGGAACACCCCGCCATTGACGGCACGTTCACCCTGATCACACCCAAGGGGCGACCGCAGGCCGCCTACACAGAGCTGTACGGCAACCCGAGGCTCGTCACAGAGCCAGAAGCAGTCCGAGTTTTCAGCGAGCGCTATGGGATCATCCGAGCGCAGGCTCTCACCCCGAGGGAGTCCCTGACGCTGATCGAGAAGATGCTGGGAGAGCGATGAACACCGAGCAACTCCACTGGTTTAAGAGCAGCTACAGCAGCGGCGAGGGCGGAGCTTGCATCGAGGTCGCCTACGACTGGCGCAAGTCCAGCTACAGCACGGGCGAAGGCGGGAACTGCGTCGAGGTAGCCGCCTCCCCCGCCACCATCCACATCCGCGACTCCAAGAACCTCCAGGCCCCCCACGTCGACGTGGCCCCCGCCGTCTGGTCGGCCTTCGTCGCGTACGCCTCCCGGGGCTGACCCAGCCCCGATCGCGGCTCACCGGGTCGCGGGAATCCACGACGCGGGAACCACATCGTGGATTTCCGCGTCCCGGTGAGCCGCGACGTAAAAGCTTTTAAAGGCTGTTGGAAGAGAACTAAATACCCACCCAACCCGCCCGGCGTCCTCGTCACCCGCACGGGTGAGGTTCGCCAACTCAGCTAGATTTGCCCCCGGTTGCGTGGCATATGCTCGCCGCACCAAACTTCAGACTCTGACGGCCCCCGCCGGGACGACAATCCCGAGCGGGGGCCTGACCAACACGGAAGTAGCACCTTCCTGATGGCTACCTCGCAGGTTATCGCGGGCCCCTACGTCCCGCCCTCTGGCGTCGAACATGTCAACGTCCGCCACACGGAACGCTTCACCGTCGTGGGCAACCACCTCAGCCAGCACCCCGAACTCTCGCTTGCCGCCCGGGGGCTCGCCCTCCACATCCAGTCGCTGCCGCCGGGGGCGAAGGTCGGCATCAAGGTCCTCGCGGCCCGCCTGCCCGCCGACAGCGAGCACCGCATTGCCGAGGCCCTGCGGGAGCTGGAGGAGCACGGCTACCTGAAGCGCACCCGGGTGCGTTCGCCGGAGGGCAAGGTCTACACGCGCACGGTGTCGTACAACCACCCCGACCCCGCCACCCTCGCCAAGGCGCAGACGCAGACGCAGGCACCCAAGCCGCGCAAGCCCCGCCCGGTCCGGACACAGGCGCCCACTCCCGCACCGCCGCCCCCACCCCCTGCGCAGCCCGCCGAGCCCGCGCCCCTCCCCCGCGTCCCCGCGCCCACGGCCAAGAAGCCGCCGCGCCCTCCGCTGCCGCATCCGGTCAACCCCCGGCCGCAGCTCCTCCAGGCCGCCGCGCACCTCCTCGTCGGGCTCCAGAACCAGGACAGCGAACTCGTCCTGACCGAGGAGCAGATCGACTTTCTCGCCCCGGGTGTGGCGGCCTGGTTCGAGCGGGACGCCTCGCCCGCTGCCGTGCGCAGGGCCCTGACGGAGGATCTGCCCCGCCCGGTGCGGTTCCCGGCGCAACTGCTGAGGCACCGGCTCACCGAGGGCCTGCCCTCCGGGCGCTCGCTGCCCGCCGCGTACCGGCCCGTGCCGATGCAGAACTGCGACGGCTGCGACCGGGCATTCAGAGCGCCCGAGCCGGGCAACTGCGACGAGTGCAACGAGGCCACGCACGCAAACCGGCCGAACAGCCGCTGTTGAATGAGCCGTTGAACGAGACCGCAGCGCTCCTCCTCCGTCATGCCGCCCCCAGCACTCGGGCTCTGCATGAGGCCGGGTCCGGCGCCGTGGTCATCGGCCAGGTCGCGGGCATCATGCACGGCTCGACGGGCCTGGCGGGCGACCTCGACGTGCCGTGGGACGGCTCACCGACCCTCACCCCGCCGGGATGAACCGCACGTCCTTGAGAGGCGCTCCGGGCTGTGCGCCGAACTTGTCCACGACGGTGCCCCCGGTGCCGCGGTGCACCACCTGGAGGGCGACACGGATGTCCCATTGACGCAGGTCCATCCGCACGCGGGGAGAGCCGTGCTCGGGCTTCATGTTCACGATCAACTCATTCGGGTATCCGGCGCGGTTGAGCGCGGTTCGCACCTCGGCGGCACTCTCGCCCGTGCCCTTGAGCGCGGTCGTGACGTGCGCGGCGAACTTGTCCGCGTAGCAGATCTCGGGCCCGGTGAGCGGGACCGGATCCAGGAGGTTCCCCTCGGGAACGGGCGGCGCGGTGTTCTCGATGACGGGCGGGTCGGCAGGCACGGGAGGGCGGTCGCCGGGATCACCCGTGGGCCTGCTGGACGGTTCTTCCGGAATGGTGGGGAACTCGCTGGGGCCGGGGGCCTTGTCGCCCTTACTGTCGTCCAGCGGCGCGCAGCCTGCGGTGAGTTCGAGCGCGAGCTTCATGAAGTCGAGCAACGGTTCGCCGGAACCCGGGGCCCCGGGTGCGGAGGCGACGTTGTCCGCCTTGATGGTGGCGGCCTGGGTGGCGCCGGAGCAGGCGGTGAGGGTGAGCGCGCCCAGAGCGAGTGCGGCTGCGGTGTGTGCGATTCGAGGCATGCCGTCAACCTAAAGTCGGGCGCCGGCACGGCCATGAGCACGCGTACTCACTTCGAGGAGCGAGAGTCGGCTCTCACCGCCGACCCGACAGCCCTCTTCACGTCACGGCAGTCGCAAGGTGCCGAGCGCGCCCACGGCCGCACAGATGTGGCCCGGCCCGCCCTCCGACCGCCGGCCGGAGCACCACCAGGAAAGCACTCCGTCCACGTCGCGCGTATGCGTGCCCAGGTTGTGTTCGACGCACAGGGGCCACGCCTGCCACAGAAGCTCAGTGACGGTTTCCTGCGCGGCGTCGGCGACGGTCGCCAAGGCATGAGCAGAGTCTTCCGGCGTCTTCGGGTACAGATGACCGCCGTGCCATTCGCCGTTGGCCAGGGCAACGTAGACGTACTCGGGCTCGCCCGCCTCGTAGGAAGGCTGGGCCAGCAGTTGCAGAGGTCCCTGCTCAGTAAGCGTCGCGGCCAAGTCCTGGTTGAGGACCACGAGAGCTTCGTCCCACAGGGGGTACTCGCCGCGCGGGACCCGGCGGACTTCTGGTTGATCGAAATGAGCACGCATAGGGCCATCCTCCGCTACGGATGCCCGACCTCACGCGCGCACAACGTCGGAAGGCTCGACGACACTTGAACGACCTTTGGATTCACGCACCGCGCACTGACGACTCCGACAACAGGGAGCACCTCCTCCAATGACCGCACAACCCGCACGTCCCGATCACGGCGGCCCCACAGCCGCCTCGGTCACGGGTGTCCCGCCGTTCACGCCCTCCCTCGCCAAAGCGGTGTTCAGGGACGTGACCCCGATGCACGTCTCCCGGCCGGCCGCGATAGCCGCCGCGTCGGTGACACGGACCGTGCTGACGGAGATCATCGACGCCGCGAGGAGAGCAGCGGTAGAGCAGAACCGGAAGAAGCTGCTTCCCGAGGACCTGATTCCGGCAATCGACCGGAACGTCGAACTCGAGGTGGCGGGTTCGTGGTTCGGCTACAGCTCGACGTTCAAGGAGCGGATGGGTGTCCTGCGCGACGCCGAGGGTGTCATCGTGTCCTCTCCCAAGCGCAGCAGGTCTCGCAGGCCGAGTGCTGTGGCCGGCTCCCACCGGTTCGAGGCCGGGGTCAGGAAGCTGCTGCGGAGCCAGGGGTGACGGCCGTCCCGGCGATGGTCCGGGACCTGGACGGGATCGCGAGCGTTTTCCTGACCGACCTCGCCCGTGACGCGGTCATGGTCGTCCGCCAGGGCGGGGCCAGGCGGACCGTCGGCCGGGATGACGTCCTGGCCGCCACCGGGATGCGGTTGTTCGTCGGCATCAGGCAGCGCGCCCTCGCCGAGGCACATGAGGCGACTCGGAACACTTCGGCCGGCTGAGCGGCGGCCGGAGATCCCTGCGCCTCGCCCTCTCCGAAATTCCGCCGGTCGGCGGTTCCCCAGTTCCACCCCGGAGAGGCCGGACGAGGCGCAGGGATCTCCGGAACCATAGGGCGGGGCCGTTACTGGAGCGTTTCAAGGCAGGTCGGGGCCTTCACGCATGCCCGAGCCGGCGTCCCCGCAGTGGTGCGGGGACGCCGGCTCAGAGGGTGGTGCGGGACATCAGGCCTTGTCGATGGTCAGGGTGATGGCCGAACGGATGGCGGTGTAGGAGCCGGACACCTCGTTGCCGACGAGACCGGCCGTGCGGTCGGTGCCGTACGCGTCGAACGGCAGGGTGATGATCTCGTCCTTGCCGTCGCCGTCGAGGTCGGCCACGAAGTGCTCGCGGGCGCCCCAGGCGTCGAAGCCGGTGACGGCCAACTGGTGGGGCTCGACGTCGGCCTTCAAAACCTCGGGCCTGTAGAGCGCGACGAAGGTCTCGCCGCTGCGTACGAGGACGCGGGCGCCGTCGGGGCCGGTGGCGAAGGAGCCGCCGCGGATCTCGGCGATGGCACGGGCCTGGCCGTCCACGCCGTCCGCGCCGTAGGTGCGCAGCGAGGCCAGGCTGTTCTCCACCAGGCCCTCGGGGCCCGTCATCCAGTTGGCGAGGGTGGCGTAGCCGCCCGCCTTGGCCTCGTGCAGCAGCTCACCGGTGCGGCCGTCGCGGATCTGGACCATGTTGGTCAGCTGGTTGGGCGGCAGCTGCTCGGAGTTGCCGCGCACCACGTAGGTGAAGACCACCGCATGGCCGTCGGCGTAGGGAATGCCGGACGAGGCGAACGTGCCGGCGCGCAGCGGCATGCCGAGGACGTCGCCCTGGCTGGTGCTGGGTGCCTTCGGGGTGAACGACCAGGCGGCCGAGCCGTCCTTGCCGTTCAGCGCGACGCCGCCCGCGGCGACCGGCGCGACGGGACTCCGGCCGCGGGTCTGGTACTGGGCGTAGACCTTGCCGTCGGCGGCCGACAGGTCGGCGAACGCCGGGGTGCCGATCTCCGCCGGGACCGCGTACTCCCACTTCAGGGAGCCGTCGTCCTCGTAGGCGCGGACCTTGTCGGTCGCCACGGCGACCTCGGCGGCGCCGTCGCCGTCGAGGTCGGAGGCGACGACGTTACGGACGTACTCGCCGGCGCCCGCCTTGATGACGGTGCGGACCTTGCCGGTGCGGGCGTCGACGATCGCGGCCGCCGAACTCGCGGCGACGATCAGCTCGTCGCGTCCGTCACCGGTGGTGTCGGCCTTGATGACCTGGGCCACGCGGCCGGGCAGCGTGGTCGACCACAGCCGCTTGGGCCGGCCGGAGACCATCGACGTGCCGTCGTAGGCGAACAGGCCGTTGGACGAGCCGCCGAGGACGACGTCGTTCTTCTTGTCGCCGTTGATGTCCGTGGCGGCGGCGGTGGTGGGGACGCCTTCCAGCGGCGAGACGGCCTTCTCCGCGCCGTTGCCGAGGTTGTAGACACGTACGTTCTGGTCGGTGTCGACGGTCCGCACCCGCCAGGAGCCGTCCTTGAACGGCTCGGTGTACAGCGGCGAGCCGATGACGCCGTTCTTCTCCCACTTCACGGCACCCTTGGTGCCGCTGAGGACGGAGATCCTGGCGTAGTGGGAGCCGTAGCGGTTCTCGGCGGCCCGGAGGTCCGTGTCGTCCAGGTAGGAGGCGACGATCTTGCCGTCGACCGCCTTCAGGCCCCATGCGGCGGCGACGTCACCGCTGTCGCCCGCCCGCTTGACGGTGCGCGCCCAGAGCAGGCTCGCGTCGTCGCCGTCGAGCGCGCGGACGCTGTTGCTGTTCATGTCGGGAACCGGGCTGTACGCGGATTCGGAGAGCGTCGACTCGCTGACCGTGTACTCAGGCTTGGTGCTGCCCTGGATGTCACCGATCTCCAGCGCGAGGGGAAGCGCGTTGATCCGCTCGGTGAGGGTGGTACGGGTGCCGTCGGCGAGGTCGTACGCGGCGATCTCGTACTTCACGCCCTCGGTGTAGTCCGACTGCTCCAGCGCCACGACCCGGTCACGCTTGGCGTCCAGGCGCAGCTGCCGTACGTAGAGGCTGCCGGTCTTCGACCACTTGACGGTGCCGTCCTCGGTGTCGATCACCAGGGTGTGGCCGCTGGGGGTCTGGTCGGTGGCGTAGTTGCGGTTCTGGTTCCAGGAGGCGGCGATCAGCCCGTCGCCCAGCGGCTGGAGCGAGCCCCACTGGACGCCGTTGTAGAGCTCGGCCTCGTGCGTCCAGGTCTGCTTCGGGGTGAGCTTGCCGTCGGCGAAGTCGAAGCGGATGCCGGTCAGGGTGGCCTTGGAGCCGGCCGGGGAGTTCATGTTGGAGAACGCGGAGTCCGCGATCACCAGCGTCTTGCCGACCAGTTTGACGTTGTACGCGGCCGCGTACAGCTTCGACCACAGCGTCTTGCCGGTGGCGCCGTCCAGGACCGTGACGAAGGTGCCGTTGGGCAGCGAGGAGCCCGGGGAGGTGAACGGGCGGTAGGGCAGTACGCCGTTCTCGGCGGTGAAGACGATGTCGTCCACGCCGTCGCCGGTCAGGTCGCCGGTGGTGACACCGTCGTCGCTCGCCATCGCGAACGGGCTGATCGCGTTGAAGCCCATCACCACGGCGGGCGGGTAGGGCTCCTTGCTGCCGCGGGGGGACGGGGTGATCTGCCAGTCCGCGTCCAGGGAGGTCGCGTCGCGCGACCAGAGCTGCTTGCCGTCGGCGCCGACGCGCTGGATCGGGCTGAGCCCGTTGACGGAGAAGTAGTCGCCCTTCGAGCCGCCCACCGGGAAGGTGGCGGCCATGCCCTGGGCGCCCTCGATGCCGGACTTCTTGGTCAGCTTCCAGGGGCTGGTGGCGTCGGTCGACGCACCGCTGTCCGTCGTGGAGGCGTCTGCGTCGGCGGCCTTGTCGGCGGTCGCCTTGGCGGCCTCGGCCGTCCGCCGGGCATCACCCTGGCTCCGCCCGTCGCCGTAGACGTCGGGCATGAGGCGGGCGGCCATCTCCGTGGCCTGGCTGTCGGTGAGCTTCAGGATGCCGTTGCCGTCCTCGGCGTGGACCGCCGGGGCGATGCTCAGGGCGAGACCGGAGGCAACCAGCATGGAGGCCAGGCGCAGGCCCCGTCGTTGCGGGTTTCTCATCAGATGTCCTTCGGGGAGAAGCGGAGGGCGGTGGCGTCGCTCAGGACGGTCTCGTTGAACGAGCTGCCGAGACCGTCGGTGCCGGCCTGGTTCTCGATGCCGGTGGTGGCCGAACCGCCGCGCTGCGAAGCGGCGCTGCCGATGCCCTTGTACTGGAGGGTGACGGCGCCGGTGGCCTCGTCGAAGACGGCCTCGAAGGAGACGCGCACCGAGGTGGCGGAGGCGAAGGCGGCGTTGTTCCACACGATGGCGAACTGGCGGGAGCCGGTCTTGCCGGTGACGGCGGTCTGGACGCTCGACTTCTTGTCCAGGGTCAGGTCGTCCCAGAAGGCGGCGACGACGCCGTTGGGCTGGGCGGGCGCCGGCAGCGCGGTGTTGGTGTAGTCGCCCAGGCGCGGCTGGAGGAAGTTGACCAGGCCGTTGGTGGTGACGGAGGCGCTGGTGTAGCTCACGCCGTAGTGGCGCACCGGGAACGGCAGGCTGATCTTCGTGGCGTCCTCGTCACCGGTCAGGGCGATGCTCTTCGAGCCCGTGATCCAGGAGGAGGCGACGGGTGCGCAGGAGTAGGTACCGGCCGCGTCCGTACGGTTGGGGAGCTTCACGTCGGCCGTCTCGTCGCCGTCGACCTCGATCGCGCCGCTGTAGACGCCGTTGCACACGACCGGAGCGGCCGGGGCGACGGACAGCGTGTAGGCGCCTTCGGCGACCTTCGGCAGGGTGAACAGGCCCTGGCTGTCGGTGGTGACCGCCGCGACGGGCGTGCCCTTCACGGAGACGGTGGCCTTCGCGAGCGGCCGTCCGGTGACGTCGAGGACCTTGCCGGTCACCTGGTGCGCGGGCACGGCGGTGAGCGCGAGGTCCTGCGTCAGGGGCTGCCCCGTGGCCAGTTCGACGCCGGACACCGTGCCGGTCACGTAGCCGTAGGAACCGGCCGAGAAGCTGTAGGTGCCCGGGAGCAGCGACAGCCGGTAGGAGCCGTCGGCACCGGTGGTCACCGCGCGGTTCGTGGAGTCGTTCGTGGCCTTGACGGTGACGCCCGGCAGCGCCGCGCCGCTCGCCTTGTCCGTGATCCGGCCGGACACCGTCACCGCGGTGTGCGGGGCCTTCTCCACGGAGGCGAAGACGTCGAGCTTGCCCTCGCCCCACACGTTGTTCATGCCGGCGGTGCCGCCGCAGTGCGTGTCCTCGACGTCGCGCGCGCCCTCGTTGAGGAGCTTGCGGGTCTCGTCGATGTTGCCGATCAGGGACGGAGCAGCCGACCACAGCAGCGCGACCGCGCCCGCGACGTGCGGGGTCGCCATCGACGTACCGCTGATGGTGTTGTACTGCGAACCGGGCCAGGTGGCCGTGACGTCGACGCCCGGTGCCGAGATGTTCGGCTTCGCCAGACCGTCGATCGGGGAGGGTCCGAAGCCGGAGAACTTGGCGATCTTGCCGGTGGAGTCGTAGGCGCCCACGCCGTAGGAGGCGACCTGCGAGCCCGGCGGGTGCGTGGTGGAGCAGGTGACGCCGTTGCCGTCGTTGCCGGCCGCGAAGGCCTCGAAGATGCCTGCGGAGTTCCAGGCCTCGACGATGTCCTTGTAGAAGGTGTTGTCGTCACCGCCCCAGGAGTTGTTGACGATGTTCGGCGCGAGGTCCGGGCGCGGGTTCTGCCCGTTGTGGTCGGTCGGCGCGAGGATCCACTGACCGGCCTTGAGAAGGTAGTCGTCCGTGCACTGGTCGGACTCGCAGCCCTTCGCCGCGATCCACGTCGCGTCGGGGGCGACGCCTATGCCGTGCTTGCCGACCATGGTGCCCATGGTGTGGGTGCCGTGGCCGTTGTTGTCGCACGGCTTGCCGGAGGTGCCGCAGTACCCGGACGGGTCGTAGAAGTTGTAGTCGTGCGTGAACGAGCCGTCGCCGTTGTTGCCGCGGTACTGCTGCACCAGGTCCGGGTGGTCGTACTGCACACCCGAGTCGACGTTGGCGATGACGATGCCCTCGCCGCGGTTGTCGTACTGCGACCAGACCTGGTCCGCCTTGATGTCCTTGACTCCCCACTCCGGGGCGTCGTCGCCCGTGGCGGAGGAGTCGGTCCCGGCGGACCGGGTGCGCGATGCGGCGACCTTCGCGTCGGAGGTCTCGATGTCGTCGAGCTTGTACGTGCGCGCCTTGACGATCCTGGCCACGTCGGAACGCTTCGCCAGCGCGTCCACCAGCGCCTGGTCACCCGTCACCTGGACCGTGTTGGAGATCCAGTAGTCCTGGTGCCCCACCTTCTTCTTGTCGAGGAAGGCGGTGAGCGAGCGCTGGCCCTGGCGCGCGGTGTCGCGCAGCGCCTTGTAGGCGGCCTGGGCCGCCTGGGCGTGGGTCTTCTTCCGCTTGGCGGCCGTGAGGTCGGCCTGGTCCTTCAGTACGACGAAGAAGCGGGCGTCCGCGCCGTCGCGCACGGCGGACGCGAGTCCGGCGTCGATCTTGCCCGAGACCGGGCTCGACGGTGTGGAGTCGGCGGAGTCGGCAAGGGCTGGTACGGGGCCGGCCAGCATCGCGGCAGCCGCGGTGAGCGAGGCCGCCGCCCACACGGCACGTCTACGCCTGGGCGATCGGGGCAGGGGCATCGAGGCACTCCTCCGGGGGGAAGGTTCGGGTGCCCGGACCCTAGGAGGCTGCCGTTACTCGGCCATTACAGGCCACTTGATCCCGCCGGTTCTCGCCGGGCCCCGCCCGGATCCGCGGCCCGTTCAGGCAGATCCGAGCCGGTCCCACGCAGGCTCCGCGTCCCCCGCCGCCGCCCCACCACGCTATGCGCTTGCGAGCAGGCCGACCGTGCCTGCCAGCCCCTCGTCGCCGTGGCCCTCGGCGACCCGGTCGCTCATCAGCCGCATGTAGGGGGTGAGGAGCCGCGGGTCCACGGACTGGCCCTGCGCCGTGGCGAGAAGCGTGTCGTTGGCCGCCGCCATCATGGCGAGGTTGGACGCGACCCCCTCGGTGAAATCACCGCTGTCCAGCTGGGCGGCCATGCCCTGGGCGGCTCCGGCCATGGCGCCGAGCCATTGAGCGAGCAGCGTGGCGAACCGGGCCCGGTCGACGTCCTTCTCCGTGTCCACCAGGGCGAAAGCATGGGTGATGCCTGCGAACATCCCCGTCATGGCGCTGAGCAGGGCGACATCGTGCAGCGCCGCGTGCCCCGGGTCCTCGCCGACGAACTTCACGCCGGCGGGAACCTCCAGCACCTCACGGTGGCGCTCGAACAACTGCTGGTCGCCGCTGTAGAAGACGTAACCCCCGGTCTCCGGGCGGCCGATCATCGGAGGGACGGCCATGATCCCGCCGTCCAGGAAGCGGGCGCCGCGGTCCTCGGCCCAGCGGGCGCGCTGCTGGGCCTGGGCGGGGGTGTTCGTGGTCAGGTTGACCACGTCCTTGCCGTTCAGTTCGGTACCGCTCAGGGTCTCGCCCACGGAGGCGTCGTCCAGCAGGCACAGGACGACGGGTCCGGTGGCCGAGGCCACCGCCTCGGCCGGTGTCGCGGCCGGACGGGCGCCCTCGCGCACCAGTGGTTCCGCCCTTCTCGGAGTGCGGTTCCAGACGGTCAGCGGGTGCCCCGCGGCCAGCCAGGTGCGGGCGAGCGCGGTCCCCATGTCACCGAGGCCGAGGAGGGTGACGGGCGTCTTGGAATTGCTGTGTGAGTCCATGCCTCCAGGCTGGGTCACGCCCGATAGGTGATCAAGTACGCACTATTTTGTGGGTGGTTACCTTAGGGTGAGTGGATGACCAGGCGGGGCGCTTACGTGTGCGGCATCGACGCGGCGATCGACGTGGTCGGCGGTAAGTGGAAGGTGCTCATCCTGTGGGCGCTGGAGGCGGGGCCCGGCCGGTTCGGCGAGCTGAGGCGGGGCATCCCCGGCATCACGGAGAAGGTTCTCGCCTCGCATCTGCGGGAGTTGGAGGCCGACCGCATCGTCTCCCGCGAGGAGACGTCGGAGGGTGCGGTACGCCGCGTCACGTACGCGCTCACCCCCCTCGGTGTCTCCCTGAACGAGGCCCTGGGCCCTCTCGGAGCCTGGGGCAGGGAGCACCTGCTCCAGGAGCGGGGCGCCCCCCAGGAAGCGCCCTGAGCGTGCGCGCGTGAATCGACCGCATCGCGGCGCTGCTCGACGACCCGGAGCTCGGCCCCCGGGCCGCCGCGAATCCGGCGCTGCCCGTCGCGACGATGTACGCGCTGATCGCGGCGGCCGGGCTGGCGGGTTAGAGGTACTCCGCGTACGCGTCGAGCGTCCGCAGGACCTCCGGTTCGGTGGCGGGCGGCAGTTGGAGGACGACCTCCTCGATGCCCAGGTCCGCGTAGTGGGCCAGCTTGCCCGGGTTCGGCAGGACCGCGTACGGGATCACCTGGAGGTCCTTCGGGTCCCGGCCCGCCGCCTCCCAGGCCGTACGCAGCCGGGGAACGGACTCGCTCAGGCCCCGGCCGCCGATCGGCATCCAGCCGTCCGCGTACTCCGCGATGTGCGCGAACAGCTTCGGGCCCGCCGCGCCGCCGATCAGGGTGCGCGGCCCAATCACCGGGCCGCGCGGTTCCTGGACGGGCTTCGGGTAGGCGTGGCTCGCCCGGACCGAGGTGAACTCACCCTGGTACGCGGTTGGTTCGTCCGCCCACAGCGCGCGCATCAGCGCCATCCGGTCGCGGCCGAGCTCCCGGCGCGTCGACCATTCCACGCCGTGGTCCGCCGCCTCCTCCACGTTCCAGCCGAAGCCGAGGCCGAGCGTGAAGCGGCCGCCGGAGAGGTGGTCGAGGGTCGCGATCTGCTTGGCCAGGCCGATCGGGTCGTGCTGGGCGATCAGCGTGATTCCGGTGCCGAGCGCCAGCCGTTCGGTCACCGCGGCTGCCTGGGCGAGGGCGACGAACGGGTCCAGGGTGCGGCCGTACTCGGGCGGCAGGTCGCCGCCCGCCGGGTAAAGAGTTTCCCTGCTCACCGGAATGTGCGTGTGCTCCGGAAGATAGAGCCCGGCGAATCCCCGCTGCTCAAGCTGGTGCGCGACCCGCACCGGTGTGATCGTTTCGTCGGTGAGGAAGATCGTTGTGGCGATCCGCATACGAGGACACCTCCGTCGTTGTCTGGTGGCGGCTCCAACGTATGCCGTACGGTGCGCAAAGCCGAGTCCTCGGCGACTTCGGGGGAGGTCGGAACATCATGGTCCGTACGCGCACCCGCACGGTGCTCACCGCGCTGTTCCTGACGGGCGTGCTCGTCGGCGGCTCATCCGCGGCGGCATCGGCCGCCGCGCCCGCATCCGCATCGCAATCCGCCGTCTCCCGCACCGCGTCGGTGCAGAGCGCGGGACACGTGGACAACGCGGCGGCGTCCGCCCACACCGGCGTGCGCGAGGCCGCGCACACGTACAAGAGCAAGCACAAGAGCAAAAGCAAGAGCAAGAAGCGGCGGAAGCACGGCTCCAGCGGGTTCGGGGGCGGGATGATCGCGGGGATCGTGCTCGCCGTGATCGTGGTCGGCATCATCGCGTTCGTGCTCGTCGCCCGCGCACGGCGGAACCCTTAGCCGCCGCGCCCCCGGCCGCCCCGTCCGGGGGTGGCCAGGGGCGCGCTGCGTCACCCCACCCGAAGGGGGTGCAGGACGCGCAGCGCCGCCCTGGAGCGCAGGGTGGGCGCCACCAGGGCCACGGTGTCGCCCGCAGACGCCGTCTGCGCGGTCGTGGACGTGCCCTGGTAGAACCAGCGCCAACTGCCGGAACCGGGCGCGGTCACTGTCGCGCTGACCTGGCCCGCGCTGTTCGTCTTCACCGTCTTCACGGTCGTGTACGAGGTGGCGCCCGTCTTCCTGAACTGCAGCTTCAGACTCTGGCCGCCGTAGCCGCGGTACTTCAGCGCCTCCCAGTCTGCGCGGGCCAGCGCGCCGGTGACCTTGACCTGGTTGCTGGTGCCGAACAGGGCGGGCCGCATCGCGGACACCTTCAGCGTCGCGGCTCGCTTCAACGTGAACGGGGCGAGCGCATCGAAGATCCAGTAGTCCCTGTCGTTGGCGTTGACGATGCCGTAGACGTTCCAGTCCCCGGCCCCCTCGTTGGCGTTGCGCTCGCTGTACGCGGGAAACCAGGCGGGATCGAAGCGCAGCGTCGCCGTGCAGTCCGAGGTGGTGGCGCTCAGCTTCTTGCAGGTGATCCCGACCGTCTCGGCCGGAGCGCCGTCGGCCGTGTCGGCGCCGCCCGTGTGGATTTCCCCCACCCCCTTGACACCCGAATTGTCCTTGATCGTCAGCTTGACCGGGAAGGTCACCACTCCACGGATGCCGACGACGACGCTCTTGCCGTTGTTGGCCACCGCCTTGACGATCCGGATGTCGCCCCGCCCTTCGGCCTGCGCCGGTGACGCCCCCAGCACGGCCATGACCACCGAAGCGGCCACCGTGCCCCACAGCACATGTCTTCGCATGTCCCCTCCTCCTCGCCCACGCGCCGGGTCCGGCGCGGAGCGTGGGCACAGCGTAGAACCCGTCTTCCGGGGCTCATCGGGGGGCTCACCGATCCGGTGATCGCCGAGGAGACCGGAGAACCTGCCGCGGGGGAGTCGTCGCACGATCCGGGGCGAGTGGGGCGTGCAACCGCCATGCGCAGCCGCGTTGTTGTACGTACGCGAGCCCCGCGATCACCGCGCCCAGCACCAGCCAGCCCGTCGGCCCTGCCGCCATCACGACTCCCGTCAGCAGCGGCGGACCGGCGGACTTCTGGATGGACGGGGACATCCCGGCCACTCCCAGGTACGCGGCGCGCGCGTCGGGTGGCGCGAGGAGGACGGCCAGCTCCCATGAGCTCACCGAGCGCATCAGCTCCGCCAGGGTGACCAGCACCGCCGCCCCGAGCAGGACCGCCGCGGCCGTCCAGGTCCCGCAGCGGGTGGCGGCGGCGAGCAGGGCGCAGCACGCGCCCATCAGGACCCCGTACAGGGTGACCGTCCGCAGCACGCGGCGCGGGCCCTCCGCCCTGTTGGAGACGGTCAGTTGGAGCGTGACGACGAGCACCGTGTTGATGACCAGGACCGCCGGGACGAGCGCGTGCGGCGCGGATGTGCTGCTCACGAGCCACAGCGGGAGGCCGACGCCGAGGACCGAGTCGTCGAGGTTCATCGGGATGTCGAGGAGGACGAAGCGGAGGTAGCCCCGGTCCCGCCACGGGCTCTTCGGCCGGGCGGGGTCGCGGGGGCCCGCCGTGGCGGTGCCGGCCGCCTCGCTCTTCGCTACCTCCACCGTCACCGTGGCGCGCGGCTCGCGGGTGCGGCGGGCCAGGAGCGCGGCGACGGCGAAGGACAGCGCGTTGGCGAGGATCATGGCGCGGTAGGCCTCCGTGGTGCCCACCGCCAGCCCGATGGCCGCGAGACCCGCGCCGACGCCGTAGCCGGCGTTCGCCGCGCTGCGGGACAAGGCCTGGTAGGCGGCCCGTCGTTCGCCCGCCGCTCGGGTGGCGAACAGCATCTCCAGGGTCTTCGCCGCGCGGTCGCCGAGATAGGTGGCCGCGATGACGGGCAGCAGGGCCGCGAATCCGGTGCAGGTCATCACCAGGAGCAGGGTCACCAGCCGGAGCAGGTGGCAGCCGATCAGCAGCCGGCGAACCGGGAAGCGGCCGGCGAGGCGCCCGGCCAGGGGTGATCCGACGATGCCCGCGATTCCGGCCGCCCCCAGCAGTACGCCGATCTGCTCGGGGCTGAGATGCGTGACGAAGGTGAGGTAGAGGACCGACGAAGCGGCCCACAGTCCGGAGCCGGTGCGGTCGACGGCCAGGGCGAGCAGCATGATCCGGGCATCCCGGCCGCCCGGCGGGTTCCGCAACTGCGCCAACAGCCCCTGGCTGTCCACGCGGTGCGACATCTCGGTGCCCCCGCTGCCCGCGCCCCCGCTGCCCGCCGTGCGGCGCACCGCCCACCCCCGGTTACCTCGACATCAAGAGATCTGAAGACCTGGGGAAGCCTGCCGGGATTTAATCTCGATGTCAAGATACTTGATGGCGAGATACTGCCTGTGGTTCCCCTCGCGAACCCCGTGGGAACGAATCGGCGGTCCGGCTCCTCTGTGGGGTGACGCAACACGTCACCGCAGCCCGCCCATGGCCCCACCAGAGGAGTCCCCCGTGATATCCGACCGCCTGTTGCCCAGCCGCCGCGCCGCGGCTCTCGCCGTCGCCGGTGTGCTCACCGCCGACGGACTGCTGCACGTCCTCTGGTCCACCGGCACCACCTGGCCCGCCGGGGACGCCGCCTCCCTCTCGTACGCCGTCCTCGGCGTCGACGCCCCGTTCACCCCGCCCGTCGTCCTCCCGCTGGCCGCCGTCCTGTTCGGCGGGGCGGCCCTGGTCACCGCCCGCGCCCGGCTGGGGCGCACGCACCGGCTGGGGCGGCTCCTCCAGGCCGGGACGCTCGCCGTCGCCTGCGGCACCGCGCTGCGCGGGGCGGCCGGGCTCGGTTGGGCGGCGGGGCTGCGCACCGGCCTGGACGCCGGAGCCGGATCCACGTTCCATCTGCTCAACTGGTCCTTGTACACGCCCCTTTGCCTACTGCTCGCCGCAGCCGCACTCCGAGTGGCGGCCAGGGAGGACAGCCCCGCCCGTGCCCGATGACCACGACCGCGCGGTACGCCTCGTGGTGGCCGCCCAGCGCGGGGACACCCTCGCCATGAACGAGCTCCTGGACGACCTCACCCCGTACGTGGGCCGCATCTGCACCCCGATCGCCCTGGCCGACGGACCCGACGCCGTGCAGGAGACCCTCGTCGCCGTCTTCCGCGGTCTGCGCACCCTCAAGGAGCCGGCCGCCCTGTACGGATGGGTGCGGTCCATCGCCTGCCGGGAGGCGGTCCGGGTCGCCCGGCGCACCGCCAGGGCCGTGCCCGCCGACCTCACCATCCTGCCTCAGCGCGGCGATCCGCAGCTCGGCGCGGACATCGGTGACGTCCTGGCCCGGCTCTCCCCCGAGCACCGGGCCGTGCTCGTCCTGCGCGACGTCGAGGGACTGGACGAACAGACCGCCGCCGCCCTGCTCGACCTCCGGGTCGGCACCGTCAAATCCCGCCTGCACCGGGCCCGGGACTCCTTCCGGAAGGCATGGACGTCATGACCGACACCCCGCTCCCCGCGTGGCCCGCCGCCGCGCCCCTGGACCCGGTGCGACGGCTGCACGCGCTCGCGGCCGGGGTGCGCGGCGCCCGGGTCACCACCCGGGAGATCCCCGCGCCCTGCGCCGCGGTGGAGCCCCTGCTCGCCGACATCGACGGCGAACTCGCGCTCCTCGTACCGGATATGCGGCGCCTGCGGCTGACCCGAGCCGAGGGCGACCGGGTCGAGGCGGTGGCCCGCAGCCGGTTCGGCCCGCACGCCCGCTTCCACGGGGTGCGGCGCCCCGGCTGGCTCTGGCTGCAGAGCCGCTTCGTGCTGATCGGCATCGCGGCCGCCCCGTCCACGACCACCCCTGGCCACACGCTGGTCGCCTTCACCGGCGGCGTACGCGTCCCGGGCCGGGCGGCCCTGGTCCCGGTCGGCGTCGGCCGGGCGGGCCGCAAGGTGCTCGGCCTGCTGGAGGCCCGCCTCACGGCGCGCGGGTGAGCCCTCCGCGAGCCGCTCAGCCCGGCCAGACGATCGCCTGGAGTTCGCTGTACGCGTGCAGGGCGTACGAGCCGACATCGCGCCCGACCCCGCTGCGTTTGAACCCGCCGAACGGGGCCTCCATATTGCGGCCGATGGTGTTCACCCCGACCCCGCCGGCCCGGAGCCGGCGGGCGACGCGGAAGGCGCGGGCCACGTCGCCCGACCAGACGTAGTCGATCAGGCCGTAGTCGCTGTCGTTGGCCAGCGCGATGCCCTCCTCCTCGTCGTCGAAGGGCACGACCACCACGACCGGGCCGAAGATCTCCTCCCGCACCACCCGCATGTCGTTGGTGCAGTCGGCCAGCAGCGTCGGCGCGACGTAGAACCCCCGGCCGGTCGGGTCCGGGCGTTCGCCGCCCGTGACGACCCGCGCCCCCTCCTTGCGGCCGAGTTCCACATACGCCTCGATGCGGTCGCGGTGGGACGCCGAGATGACCGGCCCGACGACCGTGCCCTGCGCCCTCGGATCGCCCACCGCCAGATACCCGGCGTACGCGGTGAGCTTCTCGACCAGCGCGTCGTGCAGGGCCCGTTGGACCAGGACGCGGGTCGGAGCCGTACAGATCTGACCGCTGTAGAACGAGAACGTCGTCCCGATGCCCGCGACCGCCGAGTCGACGTCCGCGTCGTCGAGCACGACGGCGGCGCCCTTCCCGCCCAGCTCCATCAACTGCCGCTTCATCGACCGGCCGCAGACCTCCGCGATGCGCTGCCCGACCGCCGTGGAGCCGGTGAAGCTGACCATGTCGACGTCGGGCGAGTCGACAGCCGCCTCGCCCGCGTCCGGTCCCGAACCACTGACGACGTTGACGACGCCCGCCGGAACGCCCGCCTCCGCCAGGGCCTCCGCCATGCGGTAGACGGAGAGCGGATCCTGCGGGGCCGGTTTCACGACGACCGTGTTGCCCATCGCCAGCGCGGGCGCGATCTTGCCGGCCGGGTTGGCCCAGGGGTTGTTGTACGAGGTGATGCAGGTGACGACGCCGACCGGCCGGCGGACGGCGAGCGCCCCGAAGATGCCGGCCCGGCCCATCGGACCCGCCTCGTTGATCTGCGGCGGCACGGCCTCCTCGACCGGTTCCAGCGCCCCCTTCGCGTACCGCCGGAACCGGGCAGCTCCCACGGCGACCTGCATCCCGCGGGCCGTGCCGGTGGTGGCGCCGCTCTCCGCCTGGGCGAGGGCCGCGTTCGCCGCGAAGTCGCGCTGCATCAGGTCCGCGGCGCGGTCGAGGATCGCCGCGCGTTCCTCCGGGCGGGTGCGGGACCAGGTGGCGAAGGCGTCACGGGCCGCGGCGGCGGCCTCGTACACCTGCGCGCGGCTCGCCTCGGGGGCGAGGCCGACGACCTCCTCGGTGGCCGGGTCGATCACCTCGTAGTGACCGCCGGCGGGCTCGGACCACTCGCCGTCGATGAACAGGCGCTGGGGCGGAGTCGTCATACCGTGCTCACCGTCCGGGTGTCGCGGCCGGAGCGGAGCACCGTGCCGGGGACCGCGCCGGTCACCTTGTCGTCGCGCAGAGTCTCCACTCCGTTGACGCGGACCGACACGATGCCCAGCGCCTTGGAGTCCAGGCGGGGGCTGTCGCCGGGCAGGTCGTGGACGAGGGTGGCGGGGCCCGCGTCGATGCGTTCGGGGTCGAAGAGGACGAGGTCGGCGTGGAAGCCCTCTTCGATGCGGCCCCGGTCGCGCAGGCCGAAGAGCCGGGCCGGGTCGTCGGTCAGCATCTTGACCGCCCGCTCCAGCGGCATGAGTCTGCGGCCGCGCAGACAGTCGCCGAGGAAGCGGGTCGTGTACGGGGCGCCGCACATCCGGTCCAGATGGGCGCCCGCGTCGGAGCCGCCGAGCATGACGTCCTCGTGCTCCCAGGTGCGCTGCCGCAGCGCCCAGGAGTCGGGGTCGTTGTCGGTGGGCATCGGCCACAGCACCGTACGCAACTCGTCGGCCGCGCAGATCTCGACGAGGCAGTGGAAGGCGTCCTGGCCGCGCTCGTCCGCGATGTCCTTGACGACGCGCCCGCTGAGGCCCTCGTTCGCCGCGCTGTACGTGTCACCGATGACGTACCGGCCGAAGTTCGCGAGGCGGCGGAAGACACCGGCCTCCTTGCTGTCGGCGCGGCGCAGCATCTCGGCGCGGGTGTCCGCGTCGCGCAGCCGCTCGATGCGTTCCGGTACGGGGAGGGCGAGGATGTCGCCCCAGCCGGGGATCAGGTTCAGGGCGCAGAACGTGCCGAGCGACATGTTCATCGGGGTGAGGATCGGCATCGTCAGCGCGACGATCCGGCCGCCCGCGCGGCGGGCGCGTTCGCTGGGGATCAACTGGCGCGGCACACGTTCGGGGACGGACGCGTCGATGGTCAGCACGTTCCAGTTCAGCGGGCGGCCGGCGGCGGCGCTCATGTCGACGAACAGGTCGATCTCGTCGTCGGAGAACTGATCGAGGCAGCCGGCCACGATGGCCTCGATCTGCGTGCCCTCGTGCTCGCCGACGGCCCGGGACAGCGCGAGGAGTTCCTCGGGGAGCGCGTGCCGGGAGGCGACCGGCTGTCCGTCGCCGTCGGAGTGCGTGGAGGACTGCGTGGTGGACAGGCCCCACGCCCCGGCGTCCATCGCGTCGTGGAGGAGGGCGAGCATGGCGTCGAGCTGGGCGGCCGTGGGCTGCCCGCCGACCGCGTCGGCGCCCATGACGTGGCGGCGCAGGGCGCAGTGCCCGACCATGAACCCGGCGTTCACCGCGATCCGCCCGTCGAGCGCGTCGAGGTACTCCCGGAAACTGGACCAGCTCCAGTCGACGCCCTCCTCCAGCGCCTTCAGCGCCATGCCCTCGACCCTCGCCATCATGCGCCGCGTGTAGTCGGCGTCCTCTGGGCGGTCCGGATGGAGTGGGGCGAGGGTGAACCCGCAGTTGCCGCCGGCGACGGTGGTGACGCCGTGGTTCATCGACGGGGTGGCGTACGGGTCCCAGAAGAGCTGCGCGTCGTAGTGCGTGTGCGGATCGACGAAGCCGGGCGCGAGGACGAGCCCGGTGGCGTCCTCGGAGCTCGCGGCCTCCTCGGCGACGGTCCCGGGCTCCGCGACGACGGCGATACGGCCGCCCCGAATACCGACGTCCGCGAGACAGGAGGGCCCGCCGCCGCCGTCCACGACGGTCGCTCCGCGAATGAGGTGGTCGAGCATGACGGGTCCCTTCCGTGGTGGTTTCGTTGCGCCGGGGTGCGTACGGCCGCGGTACGCACCCCGGCCCGCGGAGCGGCGGTCCGGGAAGACGCCGCTCGTCTCTCGGCCCCGCAGGGCAGACCGAGCTCCCGGGGCTCCGCCCCGGACCCCGCGCCTCAAACGCCGGCGGGGCTGGAATTCACGCCGCGTCGCGGAACCGCGAGGTCCGGTGCACCGGATCCGTGTCGATCTCCGGAATCACGTGCTCACCGATCAGCTTGATCGAGTTCAACGTGTCCTCGGGACTGATCCCGATCGGCAGCCCGAAGCTCAGCTGGTCCGCCCCCGCCCGCTCCCACCGCCGGCACTGCCCCAGCACCTCGTCCGGGTCACCGCAGATCATCAGCTCCTCGGCGATCAGCAGCTCGATGATCTCCTCGGAGTACTCGGGCAGCAGCTCCGGCCACTCCGGGATGCCCTCCGGCCGGGGGAACGTGTCGTGGTAGCGGAACAGCAGCGACTGGAGGTAGTTCAGCCCGCCGCCCACCGCGATCTCGACGGCCTTCTTGTGGGTCTCCGCGCAGATCGCCGTGGAGGTCACCATCACGTTGTCGTTGACGAAGTCACCGACCGGTTCGGCGTCCTTGACGGCGTTCTTGTAGGACTCGACGACCCACTCCATGTCGGAGACCTTCTGCACGCTGAAGCCCAGCACGCCGAGCCCCTTCTTGCCCGCCATGGCGTACGAGGACGGTGAGCCGGCCGCGTACCACATCGCCGGGTGCGACTTCCCGTACGGCTTGGGCAGGATCTTGCGGGGCGGCAGCGACCAGTGCTTGCCCTGGAAGCCGACGTACTCGTCCTGGAGCCACATCTTGGGGAACTCGGCGATGGTCTCCTCCCAGAGTTCCTTCGTGTGGTTCATGTCGGTGATGCCCGGCATGAACCCGAGGATCTCGTGGGTGCCCGCCCCGCGCCCGGAGCCGAATTCGAAGCGCCCCTCCGACAGGTGGTCGAGCATGGCGACCTTCTCCGCCACCTTCACCGGGTGGTTGACCGGGGCGAGCGGGTTGAAGATGCCGGATCCGAGGTGGATGCGGTCCGTGGCGTGTGCGAGATAGCCCAGGTACACATCGTTGGCCGAGAGATGCGAGTACTCCTCCAGGAAGTGGTGCTCGGAGGCCCAGGCGTACTTGAAGCCGGACTTGTCCGCCTGGATGACGTACTCGGTCTCCTCGATCAGCGCCTTGTGCTCTGCCCCGGGGTCGGCCTTGGCCCGCGCGGCGGGCACGTACCCCTGTACAAAGAGCCCGAATTCCAAGGGGGTTCACCGTCCTCAATCGTTTCTGACACACCGTCAGATTCTGCTGCGTCCGACTGTTCCACCGGCACCCCGACCCGTCAATAGCTGACGCCGCGTCAGGCACGGACCCGGGCGACGGGTCAGAACAGGCTCACCCCCGCCAGCCACCCGCCGTCGATCACGAACGGCTGACCGGTGATGTACGAGGAGTCGTCCGAGGTCAGGAACAGTGCGAGGGCAGCCACCTCCTCGGGCCGGCCGATGCGCCCCAGCGGCACGAGCTTCTTGTACAGCGCGCCCACGGCCTCCGCCGTCTCAGCCGGGTCCGCGTCCGGGTCGAGCGCCGCCGGGTTGGTCATGGGGGTGTCCACGGCGCCGGGGCACATGGCGTTGACCCGGATGCCCTTCGCCGCCAGCTCCACCGCCGCCACCCGGGTCAGCCCCAGCACGGCGTGCTTGGTGGCGGCGTAGGCGCCGACGAAGGCCATGCCGGTGAGACCGGTGTACGAGGAGGTGTTGACGATGGTCCCGCCGCCCGCCGCCTCGATCTCGGGCGCGACTGTCCTGATCCCCAGGAAGGCCCCCACCTGATTGACCTGCACCACCTGCTGGAACTCCTCCAGCGGCGTGGACACCAGTTCGTTGAAGCGCAGGATTCCCGCGTTGTTGACCAGCCCGTCGATCTTCCCGAAAGCCTCCTTCGTGGCGGCGACCGCGGCCTGCCAGTCCGCCTCCCGGCTCACGTCCAGGTGCACGAAGAGCGCGGTGTCGGCGCCCAGCTCCTTGGCCAGGGGCTCGCCCTGCTCGTCGAGCACATCGGCGATCACCACCCGCGCGCCCTCGGCGGCGAAGAGCCGCGCCTCCTGCTCGCCCTGTCCGCGCGCCGCGCCGCTGATCAGTACGACCCGCCCGTCCAGCTTGCCCATGGCCTGACTCCTACCTGTCGGTGTTGCCGGGGTTGTCGAGGTGCGGTGCGACGTCGGCGGCGAACGCCCCCATCTGATCGGTCAGTTCACTTCTGCTCCGGCTGCGGAAGCGCACCTGGATCTGGTGCACCCCCATCGCCCCGTACTCCCGCAGCGACTCCGCCAGCGCCTCCGGCTTCCCGCTGAGCGTGCGCCGCCCCACGGACCAGCCCGGCTCCCCCACGTACAGCGGCTCGGTGATGGCGCCGACGACGATCGGCTCGGCGATCCCAGCCTCCTCGCGCAGCGCGTGCAGCCGCCCGATCTGCGCGGGCAGCTTCTCCCGCGGGTCGCCCTGCGGCAGCCAGCCGTCCCCGCGCACGGCGGCCCGCCGCACCGCGGCGGGCGACGACCCGCCCACCCATACGGGCACCCGGTCCTGGGCGGGCCGGGGCAGCTGCCCGAGCCCGCTGAAGGCGAACCGCTCCCCCGCGAACTCCGGGTACTCCTCGGGCCCGAGCGCGGCCCTGAGCGCGTCGATGCTCTCGTCGAGCACGGCGCCCCGCCCGTCGAAGTCCGCCCCTAACGCCTCGAACTCCTCGCGCACATGCCCGGCCCCGACCCCGAGGATCAGCCGGCCGCCGCTGAGGTGGTCGAGGGTGGCGTACTGCTTGGCCGTGGCCAGCGGGTGCCGCAGCCCGACGACGGCGACATGGCTCATGAGCAGGACGCGCTCGGTGATCCCCGCGAGGAAGGCGAGCGTGGCGACGGGGTCGTACCAGACGGTGCTCATCGCCCCCGCGAGCCGCCGCGGGACGGCGACGTGATCGCAGCTCGCCAGGTAGGTGAACCCCGCACGGTCGGCGGTGCGGGCGATCTCGGCGAGGTCCTCCGGGGTGGCCCCGGCCTCCCACGGCTCTGCGTAGATGGTGCTCTGCGACTGGATCGGAAGCTGCATCCCGTACGACAGCGGTCCGGCGGGCAGTATCGGCACCGAACGGCCTCCTTCCCTCACGCGACCCGGCGCGCATCTGACGGCTCGTCATATGGCGAGCGGGGTCATCGTCGTCCCCGACGCGTCAACAGGCAAGGGGTGGCCCGGGAAGAAGGACCGCCCGAGCCCGGTCACACGGCCCTGACCTGCGAGAAGTAACGGTTCGCCGTCCCCGTGCCAATAGATGGGTGACACACTGCAGAGCCATAATGGAGGTCCCGCGTGCACAGACCCACGCACGAACCCGGACGGAGCCGAACTCCGTTCAGCGAGATGTACGAGGCGCATTTCGATGCCGTCCTCGGCTTCGTCACCCGCAGAACCGCCGACCGGCACCTGGCCGCCGACCTGACCGCAGACGTCTTCGTGGCCGCGCTGGAGGCCTTCGACGGCTACGACGCCGGGCGCGGCACGCATCTGGTGTGGCTCTACGGGATCGCCCGCAACACGCTGGCCTCGCAGGCCCGCCACGCGGCCCGGGAGCGGGTGGCGGTGGCCGCGTTGAGCGGCCGCCGGCTGCTCGACGCGCAGGACATGCAGCGCTTCGAGGAGCGCATCGACGCCGAGCGGGAGGCCAGGGACCTGCTGACCCGGCACGCCGCGCTGTCCGAGCCGCTGCGCGCGGTGATCGATCTGGTCGCCGTCGACGGCCTGACCACGAAGGAGGCCGCGAAGGTCCTCCGGATCTCCCAGGCGACCGCCCGCGTCCGTCTGCACCGTGCCCGCGCCGCGCTGCGCGCCGGCCGCACCAGCCCGCCCGGAACTCTCAACGCTCCACTCGCGGAGGTCTCCCGATGAACACCCCGATGGGATTCAAGCAACGACTCGGTGCGGAACTGGCCCTCCTGGAGAAGGCGCGGGCCGAGCGTGCCGCCGAGGAGACGCCCGCACAGGACACGCCGGGGGCTGTCCGCCGGGTCTTCGCGCGGCCCGGCATAAGGCGGACCGTGTTCGTGGGACTGGCCGCGGGTACGCTCGCCACCGCCGTCATCACCACCTCGGGCGGTCCAGGAGCGCAGACCCCGCCGGTGCCCACCATGACGGTCGCCCAGGTCCTGGACGCCGCCGCGGTCAATGCCGCGAAGGCCCGGGACAAGGAGCCCGGCCTCCACCAGTGGCTGTACGCCGACTATGTGCAATGCTTGAACGACTGTGGGCACCAGCCTGTCTGGGCGCGGTACGACGGGGCCAAAGGCGCAACTCGCGGCAAGACGCCCGGAACGGGCGACCGCGACGTCATCCTTGTGACCACCGACAACGCCCCCCGGAGGCCGGGGCGGGTCGGGGAACAGCCCCGGGAGACCCGCGAGGTCCTGTCCCGGCTGCCCACCGACCCCCACAAGCTCCTCGCGCGGGTGAGCACCGACCGCTTCTTCGCCGCCGGAGCGGACCCGAACGCGGCCCCGGATTCACAGGGGCTCCACAGCATTTCAGCGGATCAGCCTCCGGCCGTCACTCCCGGAGCGAAGTTCGCCAGGATCCTCAACATCCTTCAGACAGCGCCGAGCATCCCACCGCAGATCAACGCCGCGCTCTACCGCGCGCTGGCGCTCATCCCCGGAACCGAGCTGGTCGGCACACCGATGCGAGACGCCGCCGGCCGGCCGGGGCTCACCATCGCGTTCGACTTCCACGACCAGGGCCGAACGCGCGAGTACCTCTTCCTGGACCCGCGTACGTACGCCTACCGGGGCACCCGCACCGACTGGCACGGGGAGCACGACTTCACCGACTCCTTCGCCCGCTTGGCGACCGGCATCGTCGACCACCCCGGCCAGGTGCCCGGCGGCCCCGCCCCTGACCCGTCGAGCATCGTGGAGTTGGAGCCTACGTTCGTGGTTCCCCTTCCGGACCCACCCGGTTTCAGGAAGAAGCACTGAACAGCGGCGCACGAAGGCCGGGCCCGGACCCATCGGGGAGAGCCGGACCCTGGCCCTCACGGGCGCCGGCCCGCCCTACTTCCGGTACAACTCCTCGATCTCCGCCTCGAAGTCCCGCGCGATCGCGTCCCTCTTCAGCTTCAGGGACGGGGTCAGGTGGCCGCCGTCCTCCGTGAAGTCCACCGGCAGCACGGTGAACTTACGGATCGACTCGGCGCGGGAGACGAGGCGGTTGGCCTCGTCCACCGCGCGTTGCAGCGCCGCGCGCAGGTCCTCGTCGTGGACGAGTTCGCGCATCGGGATGTCCTGCTTCTTCTTCATCTGCCGCCAGTGATCCAGCCCGTCCGGCTCCAGGGTGATCAGGGCGGTGATGAACGAGCGGTTGTCGCCGATCACCATGCACTGGCTGACCAGCGGGTGGGCGCGCAGCCAGTCCTCGAGCGGGGCCGGGGCGACGTTCTTGCCGCCCGAGGTAATGATGATGTCCTTCTTGCGGCCGGTGATCGTGAGGTAGCCGTCCTCGTCGAGCGCGCCCAGGTCGCCGGTGGCGAACCAGCCGCCGTCCAGGACCGGGACGGCCTCGCCGCGCTCGGTGTCCCAGTAGCCCTGGAACACCTGACCGCCGCTGAGCAGCACCTCACCGTCCTCGGCGATGCGGACGGCGGTGCCGGGCAACGGCCAGCCGACCGTGCCCAGGCGCGGCTTCAGCGGCGGGGTGACGGTGGCGGCGGCCGTGGTCTCCGTCAGTCCGTAGCCCTCGAAGATCTCGATGCCGGCGCCCGCGTAGAAGGCGGCGAGCCGGCGGCCCAGCGGGGAGCCGCCGCAGATCGCGTACCGGACGTGTCCGCCGAGCGCGGCCCGTATCCGGCGGTAGACCAGCGGGTCGTACAGGGCCCGGGCGGCGCGCAGGCCGAGCCCGGGGCCGGGGCCCGTGCCGTGTTCGGCGGCCTCGACGGCCTGGCCGTAGCGCTGGGCGATCCGCGCGGCCCGGTCGAAGGACGAGGCACGACCCATCTTCTCGGCGGTGGCCCGGCCGGTGTTGTAGACCTTCTCCAGGACGTACGGGATCGCCAGCAGGAACGACGGCTTGAAGCCCGCCAGATCGGCCAGCAGGTCCTCCGTCTGGATCGACGGGGCGTGGCCGAGGCGGACCCGGGCGCGCAGACAGCCGATCGCGACCATCCGGCCGAAGACGTGCGACAGCGGCAGGAACAGCAGGGTGGACGCGGGGTATTTGCTGACGGACTTGAAAACCGGGTGCAGCAGCTCGATGGCGTTGTCGACCTCGGCGAAGAAGTTGCCGTGGGTCAGGACGCAGCCCTTGGGGCGGCCGGTGGTGCCCGAGGTGTAGATGAGGGTGGCCGGGGCCTCCGGTTCCAGGGTGGCGCGGCGGGCCGAGACGACGGCGTCCGGGATGTTCGTGCCGAGCTTCTTCAGCCGCCCCAGCGCACCCGTGTCGAACTGCCAGAGGTGGGTGAGGTCGCCGAGCTGTTTGCGTTCCTGGCTGATCACGCGTCCCTGTTCGGCCGTCTCCACGGCGCAGGCGACCGCGCCGGAGTCCTGGAGTATCCAGCGGGCCTGGAAGGCGGACGAGGTCGGGTAGATGGGGACGGTGACCAGGCCGGCGGCCCAGGACGCGAAGTCGAGCAGTGTCCACTCGTACGTCGTGCGCGCCATGATCGCGATGCGGTCGCCGCCCCGCAGTCCCTCCGCGATCAGGCCCTTGGCGACGGCGATGACCTCGGCCGCGAACTCCGCGGCCGTCACGTCCTGCCAGCTGCCGTCGGGCTGCTTGCGGCTGAGTACGGCCTCCGTGGGTGCCTCGCGGGCGTTGTCGAACGGGATCTCGGCGAGCGAGCCACGGCGCAGGGGCCGCGCGAACGCCGGTACGGAGACCTGCCGGACGCTGCCGTCGGCGGCCCTGACCTTCGTCGGCTCGACCAGGACGGGGGTGGCGGGGGCAGGGGAAGGGGCGGATCGCGTGGACACGTGCGGCTCCTCAGCATCGGGGGTCGAGCGGTTCACCGGGTCCGGCCGCCTGCGGCCGGGTCGTCCTGGGTCGGGCACACGGCTGTCAGACACGTTCGAGGATCGCCGTGACCCCCTGGCCGCCCGCCGCGCAGACCGAGATCAGCCCCCGGCCCGGGGCGTCGCGTTCGGCGAGCAGCTTCGCGAGCGTCGCGACGATCCGCGCGCCCGTCGCCGCGAACGGGTGCCCGGTCGCGAGGGAGGACCCCGCCACGTTGAGCCGGTCCCGGTCGACGGGCGCAAGACCCTGTTTCTCCCAGGCCGCCAGCGTGGCCAGCACCTGGGAGGCGAAGGCCTCGTGGATCTCGAACAGGTCGAAGTCCTCGATGCCGAGCCCGGCCCGCTCCAGCATCCGCGGCACGGCGTACGCGGGCGCCATCAGCAGCCCGTCCTCACCGTTCACGTAGTCGACCGCGGCGCTCTCGTACAGGGACAGATACGCCAGCGGCTCCAGGCCGTGCCGCTCGGCCCACTCCTCGCTCGCCAGCAGCACGGTCGCGGCACCGTCCGTGAGCGGGGTGGAGTTGCCCGCGGTCATCGTCGCGTCCGGGTGGTCCGCGCCGAACACCGGCTTCAGCGCGGCGAGTTTCTCCACCGTGGAGCCGGGGCGCAGATTCTGGTCGCGGTCCAGCCCGAGGTACGGGACGACGAGGTCGTCCAGGAAGCCCCGGTCGTACGCGGCGGCGAGCCGCTGATGGCTGGTGGCGGCGAGGAGGTCCTGCTCCGCGCGGCCGATGTCCCACTGCCGGGCGGTGACCGCCGCGTGCTCGCCCATCGAGAGGCCGGTGCGCGGTTCGGCGTTGCGCGGGATGTCCGGGACGAGGTGCCGGGGACGTACGCCCGCAAGGGCCTTCGCCTTCCCGCCCGTCGACTTCGCGCGCCGGGCCGACAGCAGCAGCCGGCGCAGTTCGTCGTTGACGCCGAGCGGCGCGTCGCTCGTGGTGTCCGCGCCGCCCGCGATCGCGGAGTCGGCCGCCCCGAGCATGATCTTGTTCGCGGCGGCGATCACCGCCTGGAGGCCGGTGCCGCACGCCTGCTGGATGTCGTACGCGGGGGTGCGCGGGTCGAGCCGGGAGCCGAGCACGGTCTCCCGGGCCAGGTTGTAGTCACGGCTGTGCTTGAGGACCGCGCCCGCGACGAACTCGCCGACCTGCCGTCCGTGCAGGTCGAAGCGCTCGACCAGACCGTCCAGCGCGGCGGTGAGCATCTGCTGGTTGGAGGCCTGCGCGTACGGCCCGTCGGCGCGCGCGAACGGGATGCGGCTGCCGCCGAGGACCGCGACCCTGCGGGGCCGCGGGAGTGCGAGGGGGATCAACTCGACCAACTCATCTCGACCAACTCCTGACTCCCAAGTAACCTTACTCGGAAGTAAATCTACGACCACGCAGGGAGTCCGGACAATGGCCGACCGCTATCTCCACCTCACCGGCACAGCAACCGGCCGATTCGTGACCCGGAGACTCGGCCTGCCGCAACCCGCCCACCTGCGCCGCTGGTCCCTGGAGACCCCGAACCTCCCCGGCCCGGTCATCCACCTCACCGCCGGGAACTCCGCCGTCACGGACCGGATCGCCACCGTCCTCGCCGCGTGCGGCCCGGAAGTCGTGGCCCGCGCCGACCGGCCGGCCGGAATCGTCCTCGACGCGACCGCCGTCGACACCGCAGCCGGACTCGGAGCCGTACACGCCGCGCTGCACCCCGTCGTCCGCACCCTCGCACCGGGCGGCCGCGTCGTCGTCATCGGGACGCGCCCCTCACCGGACGACCACCACCAGGCCGCCGCCCAGCAGGCCCTCGAAGGGTTCGTACGCTCCCTGGGCAAGGAGATCGGCAAGGGCGCCACCGTGCAGCTGGTGCGCCTGGCACCCACCGCCGTCGCCGCCGCCGAATCCACCCTGCGCTTCCTGCTCTCGCCCCGGTCCGCGTACATCAGCGGCCAGGTCATCGAGGTGAACGACACCGCCCCCGGCCCCGTCGCCGACTGGGCCGCCCCGCTCGCCGGCCGCACCGCGCTGGTCACCGGCGCCGCCCGCGGCATCGGCGCAGCCGTCGCCTCCGTCCTCGCCCGGGACGGCGCCCACGTCATCTGCCTGGACGTCCCGCAGGCCCAGGACGAACTGGCCCGCACCGCCGACCGCCTCGGCGCCACCGCCCTGCCGCTGGACATCACCGCGGACGACGCCGCCGAACGGATCGCCGCCGCCGCCCCGGACGGCCTCGGCATCCTCGTCCACAACGCCGGCATCACCCGCGACCGCCGCCTCGCCAACATGCCCGCCGACCGCTGGACCCAGGTCATCGACGTCAACCTCGACAGCGTCCTGCGCACCACCGACGCCCTGCTCAAGGACGGCACGCTCCGCCACGGCGGCCGGATCGTCGCCACCGCCTCCATCGCCGGCATCGCCGGGAACAACGGCCAGACGAACTACGCGGCCGGCAAGGCCGGAATCATCGGCCTGGTCCGCTCGCTGGCCCCCCGCGCCGCCGCCGACCACGGCGTCACCGTCAACGCGGTGGCCCCCGGCTTCATCGAGACGAGGATGACGGCGGCCGTCCCCCTCTTCATCCGGGAGGCGGGCCGCCGGATGAACTCCCTCTCGCAGGGCGGCCTCCCGGTCGATGTCGCCGAGACCATTGCCTGGCTCACCCAGCCCGCGTCGAGCGCCGTCAACGGCCAGATCGTCCGGGTCTGCGGCCAGAGCCTGCTGGGAGCGTGATGACGTCGACGCCGAGCCTGGCGCTGTCCCTGGCGCGCGGCGCCGTCACCTCCCCGTTCAAACGGGCGGGCCGCCCCGGCGCCACCCTGCCACCCGGCGTCGCGCACCTGCCGGCCGCACCGCTCGCCTCCGGCCCCCTGGCCGCGTACCGCAGGATCTGCGGCTTCACCGGCCCGGACGCCCTCCCGGTGACGTACCCCCACGTCCTGGCGTTCCCGCTCGCCATGCGGCTGATGACCGCGCGCCGCTTCCCGCTGCCGGTCACGGGACTCGTCCACACCTGGATCGAGATCACGGCGCACCGGACGCTCCACCCCGCGGGCCGACTCGAACTCAAGGTGTACGCGGATGGGTTGGCCCCGCACCGGCGCGGCACAGAAGTCACGGTCGTGACCGAGGCGCGGCTGGCGGGCGAGCTGGTGTGGGAATCCCGCAGCGGCTATCTGTCACGCCACGCGACGTCCCACACGGCGGCTCAAGCCACCCCCGCCCCCGAACCGGCCCTCCCCGCCCTCGCCGAATGGCGACTGCCCGCCGACCTGGGACGCCGCTACGGAGCCGCGTCGGGCGACCGCAACCCGATCCACCTGTACCCGCTGACCGCCCGGCTCTTCGGCTTCCCCCGCGCCATCGCCCACGGCATGTGGAGCGTCGCCCGCTGCCTCGCCGAGGCCCCGCAACCCCACCTGATCCGCACGGTACGGGCCGACTTCAGAGCCCCCGTCCTGCTGCCCGGCACCGTCACCTACGCCTCGGACGGCACCGTCTTCCAGCTCCGCGGCACCGGCGACCGCGTCCACCTCACCGGGACGACGACGTTGCGCCCTGCCCCCGGGGCTGCCACGGACGGCCGTTCATGAGGTTCTCAAGACCCGCCCAGGAGAAGTTCATCAAGGTGGCCGCGGCCTCCTTCGCGGAGACCCCCGGGGTCTCGTTCGCCCACCCGGCGAGCGACTCCGCGGCGCCCACCAGCGCCTGCGCCAGACCCGCCACATCCCGGTCCGCGAGCGCCGGATCATGGTGCACCTCGCACGCCGCGGCCCCGATCAGACCCGTCACGAACGCAACGATCTCCTCGCGCATCACGTTCACCTCGCCGGCGAACGGCTCCCCGTGCGTCCGCGCCTGCCGGTACAACACCGCCCAGCCGTCCGGGTTCTCCGCGGTGTGCGTGAAGAACGCCCGCAGCCCCGCCCACAGTTGCCGGTCGGCCGACTGCCCCGGCTCAACCCCTGCCCGCACCGCCTCGACCAGCGCTTTCGCCTCACGCGCGATGCAGGCGGAGAAGAGTTCGTCCTTGGAGTTCAGGTAGAGATAGACCAACGGCTTGGACACCCCGGCCAGCTCGGCGATCTCGTCCATCGAGGCCGCACGGAACCCGCGCCGCCCGAAAATCCGCACCGCGGCATCCATCATCTGCTGTTCACGCACTGCGCGCGGCATCCGTTTGCTCTTCACAGCACCCACGTCGACTTCCTCCACCCCCGCTGCCCGCCCCCGATGCCCTACTCCTCGGTAAGCGTACGGCGCGGGCCGCCTCGCCGTCGTACGGAGCAGGGTTCCCCGGCCCGGACGGCCGGAAGTCACCGCCTCCACGACACACAACAGGAGCGCCCCCCGGTCCGCAGTGGACCGAGGGGCGCCCCGTTGACGTGTGCGTGGTTACGCGGCGACCGGCACGCGCTCCGGCTCGGCGTCCCGCACCTCGGCGTCGTCGACCGGGGAGGCCGAGGCCGAGTTGTACTTGTCGTGGTCGAGGATCTTCTCGCGGGCCGAGACGAGCACCGGGATCAGAGCCTGCCCCGCCACGTTCGTCGCCGTCCTCATCATGTCCAGGATCGGGTCGATGGCCATCAGCAGGCCGACGCCCTCCAGCGGGAGGCCCAGCGTCGACAGGGTGAGGGTCAGCATGACCGTGGCGCCGGTCAGACCGGCGGTGGCCGCCGAACCGATCACCGAGACGAACGCGATGAGGATGTAGTCACCGACACCCAGCTGCACGTCGAAGATCTGCGCGATGAAGATCGCGGCGAGCGCCGGGTAGATCGCGGCGCAGCCGTCCATCTTGGTCGTCGCGCCGAACGGGACCGCGAAGGAGGCGTACTCCTTCGGGACGCCGAGGCGCTCGGTGACCTTCTGGGTGACCGGCATCGTGCCGACCGAGGAGCGGGAGACGAAGGCGAGCTGGATCGCGGGCCAGGCGCCCTTGAAGAACTGGAGCGGGCTGACCTTGGCGACGGTGGCGAGCAGCAGCGGGTAGACGCCGAACATCACCAGGGCGCAGCCGATGTACACGTCGGCGGTGAACGTGGCGTACTTGCCGATCAGGTCCCAGCCGTAGTCGGCGATGGCGTAGCCGATGAGGCCGACGGTGCCGAGGGGGGCGAGGCGGATGACCCACCACAGGGCCTTCTGGAGGAGCTCCAGGATCGACTCGCTGAGGGTGAGGATCGGCTTGGCCTTCTCACCGAGCTGCAGGGCGGCGATGCCGGCGACGGCTGCCATGAAGACGATCTGGAGCACGTTCAGCTCGGTGAACGGCGTGATCACGTTGTCCGGGATGATGCCGGTCAGGAAGTCGAGCCAGGAGCCGGAGTGCTCCGGGAGCTTGCCGTCCTTCGGGGTGAGGCCGGTACCGGAGCCCGGGTTGGTGATCAGGCCGATCGCGAGGCCGATGGCGACCGCGATGAGCGAGGTGATCATGAACCAGAGCAGCGTGCGGGTGGCCAGCCTGGCGGCGTTGTTGACCTTGCGCAGATTGGTGATCGACACCAGGATCGCGAAGAAGACGAGGGGCGCGACGGCCAGCTTCAGCAGCTGGACGAAGATGTGGCCGACCTTGTCGAGCGTGGTGTAGAGCCAGCTGACGTCCTGGCTGCGCGCGAGCCAGCCGAGCAGGACGCCGAGCACGAGACCGGCGACGATCTGGGCCCAGAAGGGGACCTTCGGTATGCGGAAACCGGAGCCGGAGGGCTTCTCGGTGGTGGCGGACGCGGGGTTCGCGGACACGGACACACTCCAGATGTGACGCATCGGGACGCACGGGGACGGTGCGGGGGGACGGGGGTGCGGCGCCCGCGTGGGCGGCGCCGCTGCATGGTGCCGGGGCCTATGTCAGACGTTGCGGCAACAGACCGCGGACATACAGCGGCAGAGATCGACGTGAAGGCGCTCCACGAGCGGAACGCTCGTGGCAGGTCGGAGGCGCACAACAGTCTTCATGTCGAACACGTTAACACTTGAACTTTGAGAACCTCAAAGGTCTTCTTTGGGCCTCCCGAGCGCGCCTCGGGCCCCCGTTCCGGCCCAACTCGGCTCCGGGCACGCGAAAACCCCAGTACAGGAGCGCTCGCTCCAGTGCTGGGGTTTCAAGAAGACAGGGGGTCGGTGTGAGGAAGCTTACAAAGTCCTTACTCCGCCCTCGCTCAATCACTACTGGGTGACGCCGTCCTCGCGCGTGCGGTTCGCTTCGAGGCGGGCCTTGGCGCGGTCGACCGAGGACACGATCTGCTCGGACATCTCGTCGCGCTGCTTGCGCAGGAGTACGTAGCTGAGCGGCGCGGAGAGCACCAGCGCGAGCAGAACGACCCAGACGATGTTGGATCCCCCCACACCGGCGGGGATGATCCCGAGGTTGACCGCGACGGCGGCGACGACGAGGCAGCCGACGAAGATGCTGAGACGCATCGCGGTGTACCGGATGGTTGCGCTCGGCTTGGCAGCGGACACAGCTGGCCTTCTCTCTACGTACGACAGTCCTGCCCGACCAGTGAAGCATGCCCCACAATCGATCAGTTCGGGGGGCTGCGCACATGCCGCGCGCCGGGCGGCCGGCGTGCGGGCCCGGCGGAACGGCGGCAGCCCTCAGCCGAGCGTCAGCAGCATGATGACGTCGTCGCGGTCGTCGTCCTCGGTCACCCGGATCGCTCCCGGGACCCGCCCGACCTCCTTGTAACCGCAGGCGCCGTAGAAGCGGTCGGCGCCCGTGCCACCGCGACAGGTGAGCCGGATCGCCTCGATGCCGTCGATGGCGCGCGCGGCGTCGGCGGCGGCGGCCATCAGGTCACGTCCGTAGCCGCGGCCCTGGTGGCGGGGGTGGACCATGACGCTGTTGGCCCAGAGCCAGTGCCGCATCAGCCGGTGGGTGTTGAAGGTGAGGAAGGCCGTGGCGGCGACGGCGCCGTCCTCGTCGTGTCCGACGAGCAGGCGGGTCCGGCCCTCTTCCATGGCCACGAGGTGCTTGACCAGCTCGGGCCGTACGTCCTCGGCCGTCACGGGCGGCAGGAATCCCACCGCGCCGCCGGCGTTGGACACATCGGTCCACAGCGCGGTGATGCCGTCCCGGAGAGACCGGTCGAACGGGGGATCCAGCTCAAACGTAAGCGCCATGGGCGCAGGTTAGCCATTACTCACCATCGGCTCAACGACTGTCCAGAACGCGAGAAGGCTCCGGCCGGGGACGGCGGCCGGAGCTCTCGTACAGCACTGCGCCGCAATGCGCGGCACCGCGCGCGACGGGCGCGCGCCGGGTCAGACCCGCATCGGCTGCGGCGACTCGCGCCGGTCGGCGTCGGGGCCCGGGTACTCGCGGATGATCTCGTACCGGGTGTTGCGCTCCACGGGCCGGAAGCCCGCGTCGCGGATCAGGTCCAGCAGATCCTCACGGCCGAGCTTGTTGGGCGTGCCGTAGTTGTCCGCGTCGTGCGTGATCTTGTACTCGACGACCGAGCCGTCCATGTCGTCCGCGCCGTGCTGGAGCGCCAGCTGGGCGGTCTGCACGCCGTGCATCACCCAGAAGACCTTGACGTGCGGGACGTTGTCGAACAGCAGCCGGGAGACCGCGAAGGTCTTCAGCGCCTCCGCGCCGGTCGCCATCGTCGTCCGCGCCTGGAGCTTGTTGCGGACCTTGCCGTCCTTCATGTCCACGAAGTCGTGCTGGTAGCGCAGCGGGATGAAGACCTGGAAGCCGCCGGTCTCGTCCTGCAGCTCACGCAGCCGCAGCACGTGGTCGACGCGGTGACGGGGCTCCTCGATGTGCCCGTACAGCATCGTCGCCGGGGTCTTGAGACCCTTCTCGTGCGCGAGCCGGTGGATGCGCGACCAGTCCTCCCAGTGGGTGGCGTGGTCGACGATGTGCTGGCGGACCTCCCAGTCGAAGATCTCCGCACCGCCGCCGGTCAGCGACTCCAGACCGGCCTCGATGAGCTCGTCGAGGATCTCGGAGGCCGACAGCCCGGAGATGGTCTCGAAGTGGTGGATCTCGGTGGCGGTGAACGCCTTGAGGGAGACCTGCGGCAGCGCTTCCTTCAGCGCGCTCAGCGAACGCGGGTAGTAGCGCCACGGCAGGGTGGGGTGCAGACCGTTGACGATGTGCAGCTCGGTGAGGCTCTCGCCCTCCATCGCCTTCGCGAGGCGGACGGCCTCCTCGATGCGCATCGTGTACGCGTCCTTCTCGCCCGGCTTGCGCTGGAAGGAGCAGTACGCGCACGAGGCGGTGCACACGTTGGTCATGTTGAGGTGACGGTTGACGTTGAAGTGGACGACGTCGCCGTTCTTGCGCGTACGCACCTCATGGGCCAGACCGCCGAGCCAGGCCAGGTCGTCGGACTCGTAGAGCGCGATCCCGTCCTCACGGGTCAGCCGCTCACCGTCCCGGACCTTCTGCTCCAGCTCGCGCTTGAGTCCCGCGTCCACTAGGCCGCCTCCCATTTCTCTCCGTAACCGACTTCAGATCACCGTACGCCTAGCTCTCCTCGGGGAGGTCTCCGACCCGGTTCTCCCACTTGGTGGAGAGCACGATCGTCGTGCGCGTCCGGGAAACGCCCTTGGTGCCGCTGAGTCGGCGGATGGTCTTCTCCAGGCCGTCCACGTCGCCGACCCGGACCTTGAGCATGTAGGAGTCGTCGCCCGCGATGAACCAGGCGTCCTCGATCTCGGCGAGGTCCTTCAGCCGGCGGGCCACGTCCTCGTGGTCGGCGGCGTCCGAGAGCGAGATGCCGATCAGGGCCGTGACCCCGAGGCCGAGGGAGGCCGCGTCGACGGTGGCGCGGTAGCCGGTGATGACACCGGCGGTCTCCAGCCGGTTGATGCGGTCGGTGACGCTCGGGCCGGAGAGCCCGACGAGCCGCCCCAGCTCGGCGTACGAGGCCCTGCCGTTCTCCCTGAGGGCCTGAATGAGCTGCCTGTCCACCGCGTCCATATGACTGAAACCTTCCATTGTTCAGCAGTATCGCGAGTCTACGTGTTGAATCCAAGGTATGCAGCCTTCACGGCCTGCAATTCCATTAGGTGAGATCAGTCGCGCGAGCCGCCACCGAGTTCGCCCTCCCAGCGGCGGTACAGCTGGTGCGGCACCCCCGCCGCGTCCAGCACCCGGCCCGCGACGAAATCCACCAGATCCTGGATGTGCGTGGCTCCCGCGTAGAACGCCGGCGAGGCGGGCAGCACGACCGCGCCCGCCTCGTCCAGGGCCACCATGTGCTTCAGCGTCTGGCCGCTCAGCGGCGTCTCGCGCACCGCGACGACCAGCTTCCGCCGCTCCTTGAGCGTCACGCTCGCCGCCCGCTGCAGCAGGTCCTTCGAGAGCCCGAGCGCCACCCCGGCCACGCACGCCGTCGAGGCGGGCACGATCAGCATCCCCTTCGCCGGGTACGACCCCGAGGACGGTCCCGCGGCCAGGTCACCGGCCGCCCAGTGCCGTACGCCGGACACGTCCACGTCGAAGGTGTGCGGCTTCCCGTCCGCGCCCCGCGCCAGCCAGCCGGCCAGGTCCTCGCGCCAGTGCGCGTCGCGGAACGCGATCCCCGTCTCGTCCAGCAGCGTCAGCCGTGAGGCCCGGCTCACCACCAGATCGACGCTCTCCCCCGCGGCCAGCAGACCGCGCAGCACGGAGGCGGCGAATGGGGTGCCCGAAGCGCCCGAAACCCCGACAATCCAAGGCTTTCGCTGCTGCTGACTCACTGAAGTCCCGGAATCCACACCCCCGAGCCTATCCGGCACCCCGATCACCGGCCGCGTCAGGAGTTCGGGGCCCTTACGGCTCCTACACCGTCAGGCCGCGCACCAGCAGGTCCAGCAGCGCGCACGCGAACAGGGCGATCCCGATGAACCCGTTGACCTGGAAGAACGCCCGGTTCAGCCGGGAGAGATCGTGCGGCCGCACCACCCGGTGCTCGTACACGAAGGCCACCGCGACGATCACCATGCCGATCCAGTAGAAGAGCCCGGCCCCCGCGGCCAGACCGAACCAGACCAGCAGGCCCGTCGTCACCACATGGCAGACCCGCGCCCCCCACAGCGCCGCCGGGACGCCGAAGCGCGCCGGGACGGACAGCACCCCGTGGGCACGGTCCGCCCGCACGTCCTGGCAGGCGAAGATCAGGTCGAAGCCGCCGATCCACACGCCGACCGCGAGGCCCAGGATCACCGCGTCCCACGACCAGCTTCCCGTCACCGCCAGCCACGCGCCGACCGGGCCCATGGCCTGCGCGAGGCCCAGGATCGCGTGCGGGTAGTGCGTGAACCGCTTGCCGTACGGATAGACGACCATCGGCACGACGGCCAGCGGCGCCAGCGCGAGGCAGAGCGGGTTCAGCAGGGCCGCCGCGCCGAGGAACACCACGACGGCGACGAGCGCACCCGTCCACGCCGACTTCACCGACACCGCACCGGTCACCAGCTCACGCCCGGCGGTCCGCGGATTGCGCGCGTCGATCTCCCGGTCGATGATCCGGTTCGCGGCCATCGCGAACGTCCGCAGCCCCACCATCGCGACGGTGACCAGCAGCAGCGTGACCCACTGGACCGACCCGCCGTCCAGGAACATCGCGGTCAGGGCGGCGATGTACGCGAAGGGCAGCGCGAAGACGGAATGCTCGATCATCACGAGCCGCAGGAACGCCCGGACCTTGCTGCTGGGTTGTGCGGGCCCCGATCCCAGGGTCGCTTCGGCGGCGCTCACAGTCCGTATTCCTTCCACCGGCGGTCGACCTTCGCCGCCGTCTCCGGGTCGGACTCGACCATGTCCGGCCAGCCCCCGTCCCGGGTGTAGCCCTCCTCGGGCCACTTCTTCGTCGCGTCGATGCCCGCCTTGCCGCCCCAGAACTGCTGGTAAGAGGCGTGGTCGAGGTGGTCGACGGGCCCTTCGGCGACGGTGAGGTCGCGGGCGTAGTCGGTGTTGCCGAGCGCCCGCCAGGAGACCTCGTGCAGATCGTGGACGTCGCAGTCGGAGTCCACGACGACGATCAGCTTCGTCAGCGACATCATGTGCGCGCCCCAGATCGCGCTCATCACCTTCTGGGCGTGCTTCGGGTACTTCTTGTCGATCGAGACGATCGCGCAGTTGTGGAAGCCACCGGACTCGGGCAGGTGGTAGTCCACGATGTCCGGCACGATGATCTTGAGCAGCGGCAGGAAGAACCGCTCGGTGGCGCGCCCCAGCGGGCCGTCCTCGGTCGGCGGCCGGCCGACGACGATGGACTGGAGCAGCGGCCGTTTCCGCATGGTCACGCAGTCGATGGTCAGCGCGGGGAACGGTTCCTGCGGCGTGTAGAAGCCGGTGTGGTCGCCGAACGGCCCCTCGGGGAGCATCTCCCCCGGCTCCAGCCATCCCTCGATGACGACCTCGGCGTTGGCCGGGACCTGGAGCGGCACGGTCTTGCAGTCGACCATCTCGATGCGCTTGCCCTGGATGAACCCGGCGAACAGGTACTCGTCGATGTCCCCGGGCAGCGGTGCGGTGGAGGCGTACGTCACCGCGGGCGGTGCCCCGAAGGCGATGGCGACGGGCAGCCGCTCACCGCGCTTGGCGGCGACCTGGTAGTGGTTGCGGCTGTCCTTGTGGATCTGCCAGTGCATTCCGATGGTGCGGCGGTCGTGGCGCTGGAGCCGGTAGAGCCCCAGGTTCCGGACGCCGGTCTCGGGGTGCTTGGTGTGGGTGAGCCCCAGGTTGAAGAAGGAGCCGCCGTCCTTGGGCCAGGTGAACAGCGCGGGCAACTGGTCCAGGTCCACGTCGTCGCCGGTGAGGACGACCTCCTGCACGGGGGCGTTCTCCGACTTCACCTTCTTCGGCGGTACGTGCACCATCGTGCCGAGCTTGCCGAAGGCCTCCCGTACGCCGACGAAGCCGTGCGGCAGCTCGGGCTTGAGCAGTCCGCCGATCTTGTCGCTGATGTCGGCGTAGGACTTCAGCCCGAGCGCCTTGAGGAGGCGCTTGTCGGTGCCGAAGACGTTCATGGCCAGGGGCATCGAGGAGCCCTTGACGTTCTCGAAGAGCAGCGCCGGCCCGCCGGCCTTGTTCACCCGGTCGACGATCTCACCGACCTCCAGATAGGGGTCGACCTCGGCCTTGATGCGCTTGAGCTCGCCCTCGCGCTCCAGAGCCCGGAGGAGGGATCGAAGATCGTCGTAAGCCATGCAGTCCAGTATCGGCCACCCGCTACCCTGGGCCCGTCACCGGGGCGGGGCATTGCCCCGCCAACTCTCCGCGGGGGGATTTCTCCACCATGTTCCGGGCCCTGATCTATCTCCTGCCCCTGGCGCTGACGATCTACGCGTTCATCGACTGCCTGAACACCCCGGAGGACGAGGCCAAGCACCTGCCGAAGGTCGCCTGGGTCTTCATCATCCTGCTCTTCTGGATCGTCGGCCCGATCGTGTGGCTGGCGGCGGGCAAGCTGCGCGAGGTGCCCGCCGGAGGCCGTACGCCGTCCGAATGGCACCGCAACCACCGTCAGCAGTGGGTGGCGCCGGACGACAATCCCGACTTCCTGAAGTCGCTCAAGGACGAGAACGAGAAGGACGAGGCCGTCCTCAAGGACTGGGAGGCGGACCTGCGCCGCCGCGAGGACGAGCTCAAGCGGCGGGAGAACGGCGGCCTGGACGATCCGGCGCCGGGCGCCTGAGCGGGACCGCTGGATCCTCGGTTCCGCCGGCGGCGGAACACCGTCCGGACCGGGCTCGACGATCCCTACAGTCCGGTCCTATGACGACGATCAGGACGCGTACGGTCGAGTACCCGGCGGACGGTTTGACGATGGTCGGGCACCTCGCCCTCCCGGTCGGCGCCGGCCGCCGGCCCGCGGTGCTGCTCGGACCGGAGGGCATGGGGCTCAGCGACGTCGAGCGCTGCAGGGCCGATGCGCTCGCCGAGCTGGGATACGTGGCGCTGGCCTTCGACCTTCACGGCGGGCGCTATCTGGGCGACCCCGAGGAGATGCTGGCCCGTTGCCTGCCGCTGCTCGCTGATCCCGACCGGATGAGGGCCATCGGCCATGCGGCGCTCGACGTGTTGCGCGCCGAACCGCGGACCGACCCCGACCGGATCGCCGCCGTCGGCTACGGAACCGGGGGCGCCATCGCGCTGGAACTCGGGCGCGGCGGCGTCAACCTGCGCGCGATCGGGACAGTCAACGCGACGACCACGGGCCGACCGGGCGAGGCGGCGCACATCCGCTGCCCGGTGTGGGCCGGGGTCGGGTCGGAGGACCCGATCATGACGCCCGCGCAACGGAACGCGTTCACCGCCGAGATGCAGGCCGCGGGCATCGACTGGCGCCTCACGGTCTACGGCGGCGCCTTGCACGCCTTCCACCACCCGCCGGTCGACCACCCCACGGTCCCCGGCGTCGGCCACCACCCCCAGCACGCGCGGCGGGCCTGGCGCGACGTAGTCGGCCTGCTCGCCGAGTGCCTGCCCGTGACGGCGGACCCGGGGGCACGACCGGGGGCATGACCGGGGGCGGGCCCCTTCGGCGCGTGTCCCGGGCCGGGTGGGGCGGCCCGCCGCGCGCCTCGCCGCGGTGCGTCACGGGCGGTCGAGCCGTTCGGCCGCTTTCGTCATCGGGCCGTCGGCGTCACCGGTGTTGAGCGTCCCGGCCGGTTCGAACAGCAGGATCGCGGTCTCCTGCTCCGCGACGGGGCAGTGCTCGACTCCACGGGGGACGACGAACAGCTCGCCCGTCTCCAGGACCACGTCGCCGTCCCGGAGCCGGATGGTGAGCCGTCCGTCCAGGACCAGGAAGAGTTCATCGGTGTCGTCGTGGGTGTGCCAGACGAACTCGCCCTTGAGCTTGGCCAGCTTGACCTCGTAGTCGTTGAGCGAAGCCACGGTCTTCTGCGACCACATCTCACTGAACTGCGACAACGCGTGCGCGAGGTTGACGGGGGCAGCGGTCCCGGGCATCGGGTGTCCTCTCTGCCGGCTGTCCGGGCCGGGGCTGGTCCCCGGGGTGGACGGCGGTGCGCTTCGAGACTGCGTCGCACCGGCGGTCCGTGTCTTGTACGTTCCTGTCATGACCGGAGTCCGGCCCCGCACGTCCACGAGCGCGTGGAGGCCGTCGGTCCCGGGTATCGACGAGGTCTTCCACGCTCACTTCACCGACCACGCGTACCCGGCGCACACCCACGACACGTGGGACCTGATGATCCTCGACGAGGGAGCGGTCGACTTCGCCCTCGACCACCGGCGCCACGGCGTCAGCGGTACGTCGAACGTGCTGCTCCTGCCTCCCGGCGTCCCGCACGACGGCAGAACCGTCACGGACGAGGGCTTCCGCAAGCGTGTCCTGTATCTCGACGCCTCCGTCCTGCCGCACCGGCTGACCGGCCGCGCGGCGGACAGCCCGGTCCTCGGCGACGCGCTGCTGCGGCAGCGGATCCATCAGCTCCACGGCGCTCTGGTCCGTGACGACGACGGGGGGTTCGAGGCGGAGTCCCGGCTCGCGTTCGTCCGCGAACGTCTCCACTCGCACCTCGACGCGCTCCTCCCCCGCCCGCCGGGCCGTGAGGCGAACCGGCTGGCGGTCGGGTTGCGGGAGCTGCTGGACGAACGCATCCGCACGGGCCTGTCGCTGCGGGAGGCCTCCGCCGCTCTGCACGCCCATCCCACACACCTGATCCGCTGCTTCACGCAGACGTTCGGCCTGCCGCCGCACACCTATCTCACCGGCAAGCGCATCGACCTGGCTCGGCGGCTGCTGCTGGACGGCCATCGCCCCGCGGACGTCGCCACCGCCGTGGGCTTCCACGACCAGTCCCACCTGAACCGGCACTTCGCCCGGCACACGGGCACCACGCCGGGCCGCTACGGCCGCCTCGGACACGGTTCGCCGTGACGAGCGGCCGCTGTCGTACCCGGCGCCTGCGCACTCGTACGGCAGCTGCCCGAAGCACGGCCCCGGGCCGATCGTTCGAAATTCTTGACCTTCGTCCAACACCTGGCCGATATCCTGGTGTTGACGGGGTGACAGACCGGGTGGGGCGGCGGCGCTGGGGGTGCTGTGGAGCGAGAGCTGTACGGGCGCGAGGCAATTTTCGGTGACGACGGACTTGCGGCGCGGCTGACCGGTCTCACTCCCCACGGTGCGCGTCGGGTCATCCACGAGCACGGTGACGACCCGCCCGTCGCGGTGCTGACCGGCGGCCGCGGCATGGGCAAGACGGCCGTGCTCAAGCAACTGCGCAGCCTGTACCGCGAGATCACCCCGGTCGCCCTGGTGGACTGCGAGGCCGTGCTGCCGCCGGCCGATCCGGGGCCCGGCTGGACGCCGGTGACGGGGGTGCTGCCGGAGCTCGCCACCCAGCTCACGGCGCGGGTGCACGCGGCGCGTCCGGTGCAGTTCCCCCGCCTGAGCCTCGGGCTCGTGGCGGTGGCCTCGGTGTCCTGGCGGCGCGAGGACGAGTCGCGGGCGCAGCGCGATCTGCAGTCGCTCGGGCCGGTGCTGGCGACGCTCGACACCCGGGGGGACGCGGCGACGGGCTGGGTCACCAAGGTGCTGACGAAGCTGGCGGCCGGGGCGTTCGACTCGGTGGCGCCGATGGCCGGGATGGTGGCCGAGGCGACCGTGGAGACGGTGCTGGAGGAGACGTTCAGCCGGTTCCAGCGGCGTGCGGCGCAGTGGTACGGCACGTACCCGCACGCGGGCGGCAACGGGCGCATCGGGCTGCGCCAGCTCGCGGTCGACTTCGAGCGGGGCGGTGATCTGCGCCGCCGTGCCGAGGACCACCTGGTGCTGGCCCTGGTCGCGGACCTGGTGGGGGCCTACAGCGGAATGGCGCGCGGCGCCCGGCGGGGCCGCCCGGTCCTGCTTCTCGACAACGCGCACACCGCGCTGGGCCGGCAACTGGTCGAGCCGTTGCTGCGGCAGCGCGCGAGCGGGGCGCGGGACCGGCTCGCGGTGTTCGCGTCCTCGCGCGTCCATGACCACGCGGGGCTGAGCCACGCGGTGCGCCGGCGGCTGCCCGAGGTGGCGCACGCCTCGCACTGGGCGCGGGGCACGGAGGTGACGTCCGGCATTCTGGCCGTCGGCCTGACCCCGCTGGACGCCGGCCACGTGCGCGCCGCGCTCGACCGGCACGATCCGCACGGCCGTACCCCCGCCGGGCTGGCGCGCGGGGTGCACCGGCTGACGGGCGGGCGGCCGCTGGGGGTGGCGCTGCTGGCGCAGGCGGCGGGTGAGGCGCCGGACCCGGGCGGCCTGGTGCCGGGGGCGTTGCTGGAGCGCACGGTGGAGCTGCGGGAGGACCGGCCGCCGGTGCGGGTGGCCGACGAGCTGCTGGAGCGGCTGCTGCCCGGGCAGCGCCCGGACGTGCTGAGCGTGCTGGCCGCGGCGCACGGCGAGGTGTCGGCGCGGCTGCTGGCCACGACCCGGCTGCGCGGTGAGTCGCTGGACGGCGATGTGGCTCTGCGGGTGCGGGACGCGCTGCGGTCGGAGGACTGGGCGGTGGGGCCGGAGTATTTCGTCGCCGATCCGCTGCTGCGGGCGCTGCTGCTGCACCGGCTGCGGTTCCAGGACGACGACCCTCCGTACTACGCGGTGTGGCGGGCGGTGCACGAGACGCTGCGCTCGGCGTACGCCGCCGGGGGCAGCTGCCCGAGCGAGCCGCACCGGCTGCACCAGGAGCTGGTGCTGGGCGGGACGGAGGACTGCGTGACGCATCTGCGGGTGCAGTTCGCCCGGCCCGACGTGCTGAGCTGGCTCGACGCGCTGCGGTTCATCGCCTCGGCGCCGTACCCCCGCCCGCCGGGCCGTACCGGCCCCGATCCGCGGCGGGCCGTCGCGCTGGGGCGGGAGGCGGCGTCCGACGAGGAGCGGGCGGCGCTCGCCGGGCTCGACGAGCGGGCCGCCGAACTCCAGTTGCAGCTACGGCGGTTGCTGCACGCCGTCTGGCTGCTGTCCGATCCGCTGGCCCTGCCCGACGAAGAGGTGATCGACAAGATGGCGCACGAGCTGCGGCAGTTGTCCGGCAGGCATCCGACGGGGCACGCGGTGCTCTGGGACGCGGCGACGCACTGGCCGCGCGATCTGCGGGGGTGGCGGGCGCTGTCCATGCCGCCGGGGGCGCCGGCCGGGCCGCACGGTCCGGGGGACGGTGGTCCGGATGCGTAATCCGCTGCGGTACCGCCTGTGGTGGACCACCCGGCAGAAGATCATCACGTCGGTCGTGGTGGGCGCCCTGCTGGTCACGGCCGGCTGGTTCGGCGTGGACCGCCTGACCGCGCCGGAGGACCGTTCCTGCGCGGCGGGCGTGACCCGTCCGCAGGGCAGCGCGGAATGCGTCGGGGTGTCCGGCACCGGCTACGACTTCGGGCAGGCGCAACTGACCCAGGTCGCCTCGGCGATCGGCCGGGAGAACGCCTCGCTGAAGCCCGGGCGGTACGCGACCGTGGCGCTGCTGCTCCCGCTGACCTCGACCGACGCGTCCATGCGCAGGAAGGTGCTGCGCGAGCTCCAGGGGGCGTTCGCCGCCCAGTACCGGGCGAACCATCATGCGAACGGGCAGGTCCCGCTGATCCGGGTGGTGCTCGCCAACACCGGGAACAACAGCCTGCTCTGGCGTCCGGTGGTGGACCGGCTGCTGACGATGACGGGCGCCCCGGACCGGCTGCGCGCGGTGTCCGGGGTCGCGATCAGCAGTACGCAGGCGAAGGAGGCGGTGAAGGAGCTGACCGGGGCCGGCATCCCGGTCGTGGGCTCGACGATCACCGCGGACGACATCGCCAACGGCCCGTCCGGCGACCCGTTCCCCGGCCTGGCGCGGGTCTCGCCGACCAACCGGGACGAGGCCCGCGCCCTCGCCTCGTTCGGTGAGGTGAAGGCGGACAAGGCGCTGCTCGTGCAGGACACCCGCAGCGGCGACCACTACACGGACACCCTCAAGTCGGCGTTCAACACCCTGCTGGAGGGATCGAAGTACCAGCCGGAGCTGTTCACCTCGCGCGAGGATCCGTACGACGAGGGCACCACGGCCAACACCTTCGAGCAGATCACGCATCTGATCTGCGACACGGACGCGGACACGGTGTTCTTCGCCGGGCGTCATGTCCAGCTGCGCCAGTTCGTCAACGCGCTGGGTGCGCGCGGCTGTCAGAACCGCCGCTTCACGGTGCTCACGGGTGACGAGGGTTCGTATCTGGGCGACGACAAGAAGCTCGACCGGAACGCGCTGCGGCGCAAGGTGACGGTGCGCTACGCCTCGCTGGCGCATCCGGACGCCTGGCCCTCCGTCGCGGCGGGGAAGAAGGCCCCGGCGGGCGGTTCGGCGCAGGACTACCGGGCGTTCGTGGAGCTCCTGGCCGAGGTGGCGAAGAAGCCGGCCGGTCCGGTCGGGCCCGCCGCGCACGACGACCTGACGGACGGGCAGCTGATCATCGCCCATGACGCGATGACGCTGGCGGTGGCGGGCATCCGACGGGCGACCCCGGACGGGAAGCAGCTGCCGGACCTGGAGGACGTGGGCGGGCAGTGGTCCCGGGTGAGGGGTTCGCTGCGGGTACGGGGGGCGAGCGGCTGGATCTGTCTGGACAACCACGGCAACCCGTACAACAAGGCCGTGCCGGTGGTGGAGCTGGCTCCGGACCCGCCGCATCAGCGGTTCGCGGCGCTGGCCTGGCCGGAGGGCGCGCCGCCGAAGGAGCAGTGCCTGCCCCCGTCGGCGCCCTGACCGCAGGTACGTGAACGGCTGCCCGCCCCCGCCGGAGCGGGGACGGGCAGCCGTGACGGTTCGGGGGGATCAGACGCCGGCGTAGGAGTGCTTGCCGGTGACGAAGATGTTGACGCCGTAGTAGTTGAAGATCCAGCAGCCGAAGGCGATCAGTGCGAGGTAGGCGGCCTTGCGGCCCTTCCATCCGGCGGTGGCCCGGGCGTGCAGGTAGCAGGCGTACGCGACCCAGGTGATGAAGGACCAGACCTCCTTGGGGTCCCAGCCCCAGTAGCGGCCCCAGGCGTCACCGGCCCAGATCGCGCCCGCGATGATCGTGAACGTCCACAGCGGGAAGACTGCGGCGTTGATCCGGTACGAGAACTTGTCGAGGCTGGAGGCGGACGGCATCCGGGAGAGCACGGACTGCGCGAACGTGCCCGGCTCCTCTCCGTTGGCGATCTTGCTCTCGTAGCTGTCGCGGAAGAGGTAGATGAGGGTGCCGATGCCGCCGATGAAGAACACGGCGCCGCAGATGATGGCGGTGGAGACGTGGATCCACAGCCAGTACGAGTGCAGTGCGGGCACCAGCTGGTCGCTGGAGGTGTAGAGCACCGTGGTCGCGAGGCCGAGGTCCAGCAGGATGGCCGTGACCAGGATCAGGCCCATCCAGCGGACGTTCTTCTTCAGGGCGAGCAGGATCAGGTACGCGCCGACGGCCACCGTGGAGAAGGTGATGGAGAACTCGTACATGTTGCCCCAGGGGGCACGCTGCACGGACAGGGCGCGGGCGATGACGCCGCCCGCCTGGATCAGGAAGGCGAGCACGGTCATGGAGACCGCGATCCGCCCGTAGAGGTCGCCCTTGAAGGTGCCGCCCGCGGCACCGGGCCCGTCCGGCACGTCGCGCGTGCCGGCCGCGGACCGGGTGACGATCTTCGGCCGTTCCAGGACGGCGGTGCTGCCGCCCTTCTGCGCGACCTGGACCTTCACCGTGCCGGCGGCGCCCTCGGCGGTCAGCTCGGCGGCCGTGCGGCCGACCTTGCTCCGGGACCCGAACACCCACTCCGCGATGTGCGCGAAGAAGGCCAGGGTGTAGACGGCCATCGACGAGTAGATCAGCACATTGCTGGTGTGTGCCAGATTCTCGTTGGTTGCGGCGGCGAGATTCACTTCTCAGCCCCTTCGGAAGGCTCTGCGGAGGACGCGGCGACGACGTGGGTGCCGGAATCCGGATCGGTGTCGGGGTCGGTGTCTGGGCCGGGCGCGGTGGGCGCGACGGCGTTGAGCGTGACCGCGAGATCGGCCAGCTCCTCGGGAAGCTTCGCGGACTCGCTGCGGCCGAGCCCCGCCATTTCGACGACGGTGACGCCGTCGGCGCCGCGCACGGCACGGATCCAGACGCGGCGCCGCTGGATGAACAGCGAGCCGGCCAGTCCGGCGATCGCGCCGATGGCCCCGGTGAGCGCCCAGCCGCTGGCGGGCTGCTCGGAGATCTGGAAGCTCGCCCACTCCTGGAGGCCCTCGAAGGTGATGGAGCCCGCGCCGCCGGGCAGCTTCATCGTGTCGCCGACGAGCAGCCGCTGCTTGAGCTGCTTGCCCTGGGAGTCCTTGAACTCCTTCATCTTCGACGTGTTCAGCTGGTACACGTTCTGCGGCAGTCCGGAGTCGACGCCGAGCGAGCCGTGGAACCCGTTGAGCGCGAGGACCGGCATGTCGGCGGCGGGGAACTGCGAGAACATCGTCCCCTTGCCGCTGCCCGCGAAGGTCGGCACGAAGAAGGCCTGGAAGCCCAGCTGCTCCTTCTCGCCCTTCTTGTCGCGGTAGCCGTCCATCACCTTGATCGCACCGGACGAGGTGACGTTGTTGTCGATTGGCAGCAGCGGCACGGCGGCCTTGTAGACCTCCTTGCCGCGGCCGTCCTTGACGGAGACGACGGGCGCGTAGCCGTGGGCGTTGAGATAGACCTTCGTACCGTCGACGACGAGCGGTTCGTTGACCTTGATGACGGCCTTCTTGGACGTGCCGTACGCGCCCTCGGAGTACGTGATGCGCGCCTCGTAGGTGCGGGGCGTGCCGATCTGCGGGCCGCTGCGCTCGTACGTACCGACGAAGTCGTCGAGGGTGAAGCTGAAGGGGGCGAGCGAGTCCTTGTCGTAGAGCGAGCCGGACTTGAAGTCGTCGTACTGGGTGATCGTGTTGGAGAACCCGTCGCCCTCGACGACCAGCTTGCCGCCCTCGGACTTGAAGAGCTGTCCCCAGGCGAAGGCCACCAGCATCACGATGAGCGCGATGTGGAACATCAGGTTCCCGGCCTCGCGCAGATAGCCCTTCTCCGCGGCGACCGCGTCACCGGCCTCATGGGCCCGGTAGCGGCGCTTGCGCATCATGGCGAGCGCGGCCTCGCGCACCTGCTCCGGCTCGGCCTCGGTGCGCCAGGTGGTGTACGCGGGCAGCCGGGTCAGGCGCTTGGGGGCGCCCGGGGGGCGGCTGCGGAGCTGGCCGACGAACGTGCCGGTGCGCGGGACGATGCAGCCGATGAGCGAGACGAACAGCAGGATGTAGATCGCGGAGAACCACACCGAGCTGTAGACGTCGAAGAACTGGAGCTTCTCGTAGATCGGCGAGACGGTGGTGTGGAGCCCCTTGAAGGTCTGCACCTTGAGCTCGTCGACGCTGTTCTGCGGAATCAGGGAGCCGGGGATCGCGCCGAGCGACAGCAGGAAGAGCAGGATCAGCGCGACCCGCATGGAGGTCAGCTGACGCCAGAACCAGCGGGCCCAGCCGATGACGCCCATGGCGGGAAGGTTCGCCAGGCTCTCCTCGCGCGGCGCGGTGGAGAGCTGGGAGCCGGCGGCCCCGAGCTCCCGGGCGGTCTCCCGGTCCCGCTCGGCGCGCACCTCCCGCTCATCGGGGCGCTCGCGCTCCTGGGGAGGGGTGGACTTGGTGTTGCTCATCGGTACTCAGATCCCCACCGTGAAGCCGTTGGACCAGCCCTGCAGTTCCTGCATCATGCTGCCCCACGCGCCGGTCAGCAGGAGCAGCCCGGTCACGATCATCATGCCGCCGCCGATGCGCATGACCCAGACGTAATGGCGCTTGACCCAGCTGAACGCGCCGAGTGCCTTGCGGAAGGCGACGGCGGCGAGCACGAAGGGCACGCCGAGGCCGAGGCAGTAGGCCACGGAGAGTACGGCGCCGCGTCCGGCGGTCGCCTCGGTGAACGCCAGCGCGTTGACGGAGGCGAGTGTCGGCCCGAGGCAGGGGGTCCAGCCGATCCCGAAGAGGGCGCCGAGCAGCGGAGCGCCCACCAGCCCGGTGACCGGCTTCTTGTGGATACGGAACTCACGCTGCGTCATCCACGGCATCAGGCCCATGAAGAAGACGCCCATCAGGATCATCAGCACGCCGAGGACCTTGGAGAGGGTCCCGCTGTACTCCTGGAGGGTCTGGCCGAAGTAGCCGAAGAGCGCGCCGCCGGAGACGAACACGGCGGTGAAGCCGATCACGAACAGCGAGGCGCCCGCGACGGTTCTGCCGCGCCGGGCGTCGCCGAGATCCGTGCCGCTGACCCCGGTGACGTAACTGAGGTAGCCGGGGACGAGCGGCAGGACGCAGGGCGAGAAGAAGGAGACGAGTCCGCCGAGCAGGGCGATGGGCAGGGCGACCAGCAGGGCCCCGCTCAGGACGGTCTCGTTCTGCGTGGCGACGGCGAGGACGGTCACCTGATCACTTCTCCGCGATCAACGGGTCGATCATCTTGTGCAGCTTGGTGGCGTCGAGCGCGGCCAGCGAGCGTGCGGCGATCTTCCCGTCCCGGTCGATGACGAGCGTGGAGGGGATCGTCTGGAGGTTGAGCGTGCCCTTGGGGAAGCGCAGCATGAGCTTGCCCGCCGGGTCGTAGAAGCTGGGGTAGCTGACGTTCCAGTCCTTCTCGAAGCTGAGCGCCGGGCCTCGTTGCGGATCCCTGGTGTTGATCCCGAGGAACTGGACGCCCTGGCCGGCGGTCTCGTTCGCGACCTTCGCGAAGTGCTTGGCCTCCAGGCGGCAGGGGCCGCACCACGAGCCCCACGCGTTCAGGACGACGACCTTGCCCTTGTAGTCGGCGAGGTCGAGCTGCTTGCCGTCCAGGCTCTCGCCGTCGAGCTTCGGGGCGTCCGCGCGCTCGCCCTTGGCCACGGTGGAGATTCCGCCGGTTCCGGTGACGAAGTGCGTGTCACCGCCGCCACCGGTCTTGCTGCCCGAGGTGCACGCGCTCAGCGTCAGCGCGAGCGCGACGGCCGCCGCGGGGGCGGCGAGCAGGGTGAAGCGGCGTCGGGATGCGCGGCCATAGCTCATGTGAAAAGTTTCGCATGGCGGTTTCGGGGATCTTGGTCACCCCCCTCGGTGCCCGTAAAGCCCGTTGTCAGGCCTGTTTAAAGAACGTGTTCCAGCCACCCTCGGGCGCCTGACCGACCTCCAGCGTACGAAGCTTGGCGAGCACCGCCGGGTCCTGTACGTCGAGCCAGTCGACGAACTGCCGGAAGGATACGAGGCGCACATCCGGCTTCCCCGCGATGTGCTTGAGCGCGTCCTCGACGGCGTCCATATAGATGCCGCCGTTCCACTCCTCGAAGTGGTTTCCGATGTAGAACGGCGCGCGGTTCGTCTCGTACGCGCGCTGGAATCCGGTGATGTACGCCTGGGTGGCCTGGTTGCGCCAGCCCGGATAGCGCGATGGCATTCCCTTGGTCGAATTCTGCGACTGGTTGGCCAGGATGTTGTAGTCCATGGAGAGGACCTCGAAGCTGTGCCCGGGGAACGGGACGCCCTGGAGCGGCAGGTCCCATACGTCCATGCGCTTGGTGGGCCAGACCTGGGTGCCGCCGGGCGAACTGGCGTCGTAGCGCCAGCCCAGCTTCTTCGCGGTGGGCAGCAGATTGTCCTGTCCGAGCAGACAGGGGGTGCGACCGCCGATGAGTTCCTTGCGGTAATCGAAGGGCAGCGGATCGAGGTCGGTCCAGCCGGTGTTGGTGCGCCATTCGGTGACGAAGGAGATCGACTGATCGATTTCGCTCTGCCACTGGGAGGCCGACCAGTTCCCCACCGATCCGGACCCGGCGCAGAAATGCCCGTTGAAGTGCGTGCCGATCTCATGGCCGTCGATCCAGGCCTGACGCACGTTCTTCAGCGTCTCCTTGATGTGACCGTCGGTGAGATAGCCGATGTCGGAGGCGCCGATGGGGTTGCCCGGCGGCCGGTAGAGGGATTTCTTCGATTCGGGCAGCAGATAGATCCCGGAGAGGAAGAAGGTCATCGCCGCGTCGTGTTCCCTGGCGAGTTCCAGAAAACGCGGGAACAGTCCGTTGCCGACCTCGCCGGCGCCGTCCCAGGAGAAGATCACGAACTGCGGCGGCGTCTGGCCGGGTTCGAGCGGCACGGGCGCGGCCGGCTGGCGCGGCTGCTTCCCGGTGTCGGCGGTGGAGCCGTCACCGATGACGCGTACGGCCTTCTTCGCGGGTCCGTGTCCCTTGACCGCACCGTCGGCGCCCTTCTCTCCCCTGGCACCCTTCTCCGGTCCGGTCCCGCCCGTACCGGATCCGTCGGAGGAACTGCAGCCCGCCATCCCGACGGCGGCCGCGGCCCCAAGTCCGGCTCCGAGCAAACCCCTTCGGCTGATGTCGCTCATACCGTTCCCATCTGCGGTCGTTTTGCCCTAAGTACATACAAACTGGCAAAGGCTTAGATGGGTGAAGCAACACGGGCGTTCCTCGAATTAGCACACAATTCTTTACGCAACCAGCCCGCAGCCATGACCGAACACAGGACCGCCCCCGAAGCCCCCGAAAAACGGCACACCAAAACCCCGGACGCCCACATTCCGCCCGGTTGGCGCACATCTGATCAACAACGGGCCGCCGGGGCCCAATCAAGCCCTGCCCTGGCCCAGCGACTCCGCCTCGGACCGGGGGCGGTCACATCTCGGACCAGGCAGATCAAGCCCGTCATGGGGGTCCCCCCATGCCCTTCAGGCTATGGGGGAGATTGAGGACAAAGGCCCACCGGGTCGCACCCGGGCCACCCCCGCACCACCCCCGGGGCGGGCCCGAACCCGGAAACCCCCGGCCAACGGCCGGCTACGCGCCGAACCCCTTCGACGCCCCCTTCACCGGCTTCGCCCCCGCCAGCAGATGCGCCGGCACCAGATCCCGCGCCGGCTCCGAGTACCCGACCGACACGATCTTGTCGCCCTGGTACGTGAAGCTGGTCAGCGAGGCGAGCGTGCACTGCCGCTTGCGCGGGTCGTGCCACAGCCGCCGCCGCTCCACGAAACTGCGGACGATCCAGATCGGCAGCTGGTGGCTGACGCACACCGCCTCATGACCGCGCGCCGCGTCACGCGCCGCGTCCAGCGCGCCCATCATCCGTACGACCTGCTCGATGTACGGCTCACCCCACGACGGCTTGAAGGGGTTCGTCAGGTGCTTCCAGTTGTCCGGCTTGCGCAGCGCCCCGTCGCCGACACCGAAGGTCTTGCCCTCGAAGACGTTGGCGGCCTCGATGAGCCGCTCGTCGGTGGCGAGGTCCAGGCCGTGCGTCTTGGCGATCGGCGTCGCCGTCTCCTGGGCCCGCTCCAGCGGGGAGGCGACGACATGCGTGACGTCGCGCTTGTCGAGGTGCTCGGCGACCCGGTCGGCCATCTGCCGGCCCAGCTCGGAGAGGTGGTAGCCGGAACGGCGCCCGTAGAGCACGCCCTCCGGGTTGTGCACCTCTCCGTGGCGCATCAGGTGGACGACGGTGATGTCCTTCTCTCCGGCGTCGCCGGCTGCGGTGCTGCTGGTCTCGCTCATGCGGTGGCCTCCGAGGCGGCGCGGGCTGCGGCGGGCAGCGCGGCGGCGATCCGCTCCACGGCCCGGGTGTCGTGGGCGGTGGAGACGAACCACGACTCGAACGCGGACGGCGGCAGGTACACGCCCTGCGCCAGCATCGAGTGGAAGAACGGCGTGTAGCGGAAGGCTTCCTGCCGCTTCGCGTCGTCGTAGTCGCGCACCGGACCGTCGGTGAAGAAGACGGAGAACATGTTGCTCGCCGCCTGCACGGTGTGGGCGACCCCCTCCTTGTCCAGGGCCTGGCTCACCAGCCCCCGGATCTCGGCGGAGACCGCGTCGACCTTCGCGTACGCGGCGTCGTCCAGCAGGCGCAGCTGGGCGAGACCGGCGGCGGTGGCGACCGGGTTACCGGACAGGGTGCCCGCCTGGTAGACGGGGCCGGCCGGGGCCAGGTGCGCCATGACGTCGGCGCGGCCGCCGAACGCCGCGGCCGGGAAGCCGCCGCCCATGACCTTGCCGAAGGTCATCAGGTCGGGCCGCACCCCGTCGATGCCGAACCAGCCGGCCTTCGACGTACGGAACCCGGTCATGACCTCGTCGGAGATGTACAGCGCCCCGTTGGCGGCGCAGATCTCCTTGAGCCCGGCGTTGAAACCGTCCAGCGGCGGTACGACGCCCATGTTGCCGGGCGACGCCTCGGTGATCACACAGGCGATCTCGCCGGGCTGTGCGGCGAAGGCGGCCCGTACGGCCTCCAGGTCGTTGTACGGCAGCACGATCGTGTCGCCGGCCTGGGCGCCGGTGACGCCCGGCGTGTCCGGCAGGCCGAAGGTCGCAAGCCCGGACCCGGCGGCGGCGAGCAGCGCGTCGACGTGGCCGTGGTAGCAGCCGGCGAACTTCACGATCTTCGCCCGGCCGGTGAAGCCGCGGGCGAGGCGGATCGCGGACATGGTCGCCTCGGTGCCGGACGACACGAGCCGCACCTGCTCCACGGGCTCGATCCGGGCCACGATCTCCTCGGCCAGCGCGACCTCGCCCTCGCCGGGCGTACCGAAGGACGTGCCGCGGGCGACGGCCTCCTGGACGGCGGCGATGACATCGGGATGGGAATGGCCGAGAATCATCGGCCCCCACGAGCACACGAGGTCGACATACTCACGGCCATCGGCATCGGTGAGGTACGGACCGGTGCCGGAGACCATGAAGCGGGGCGTACCGCCCACGGCCCGGAAGGCACGTACGGGAGAGTTCACGCCACCGGGCGTCACGAGGGACGCGCGGTCGAAAAGACTCTGCGAAACTGGGGCGCTATAAGGAAAGCTCACACATGCCATGGTGTCAGAGCCACGGACGGACTTGCGGACGGGTGTTTCACCGCACGCCCGTGGGGGAGGTCACTGACACGATGATCGGGTTGCGCGGCGGGGGCTGTGTCTCCTAGTTAGTAGTCGGGTGGATGAGATATGCATCGCGGTGGCGGAGTGGGCGAAGGGACCGACGACCTGGGGCCCGAGCCTGCCCGGCGAGGTCGGCACCGGCGCGAGGCTGAGCGCAAGCAGGGCATACAGGCCGGTGGTGCGCAGGTCGGAGCCGGAAGCAGGAGCAGTGGCGGGATGGGGGTGACCTACAAGTACTTCGGTGCTCCCGACGGCGCGACTGCCGCACGCGTGCCCATTTCCATGCGCCCCGAGGAGCTCGGCGGCGATGAGCTGGGCATGGGCGGCATGTTCACCAAGATCAAGCCGGAGACCGTGGCCGCGATGGTCCTCACCGGCATACAGGGCATACCCCTGCACAAGGTTCCGCCGCTGGAGCTGGTCGTGCTGCACCCCGACTACGCGGTGGTCAAGCTCCCCATGACGGTCGTGGACCCGCTGCTCGGCGTGGGCGAGGAGTCCGTGGGAGCCGCGGCCTTCATCTGGTCGACGGTCCCGGACCGCGGCGGACCGCGTGACGCGTTCAACGTCTACCAACTTCTCCACGAGTGGCAGGACTTCTCCCACCGGCTGCACGACGCGGGGCATCAGGCGTACTGCCTGGTCTGGCCCTGACCCGCCCCCTGGCTGGGCCCCTGGCGAGGACTCCGTCGTCAATCGCCGTTAGTTATAGAATTGCCGCGTGAGCAGCGAGGATGCCGCCCTGGAGGCGTTGGGCGCACTGGGTGATCCGGTGCGGCGCGGACTGTACCGGCACGTCACCGGGACGCCCGGCGAGGTCGGGCGTGACGCCGCGGCCGAAGCGGTGGGGGTCTCCCGTTCCCTGGCCGCGTTCCACCTGGACAAGCTCGTCGAGGCCGGGCTGCTCGAGGTGTCCTTCCGGCGGCTTTCGGGACGCAGCGGGCCGGGGGCCGGGCGGCCCTCGAAGCTGTACCGGCGGGCCGAGGGGGAGCGCGCGGTATCGGTGCCACCCCGGTCCTACGACGCGGCGAGCCGGCTGCTGGCCGAGGTGGTGGAGCGGGCCGGGCTCGACGGGGAACTGCAGGCGGTGGCGCGGGCCGCCGGGGAGGCGTCCGGGGGCGCCTCGGACTGTGCGGCGGATCCGGTCGAGGTCCTGCGGTCCCGCGGTTACGAGCCGTTCCGGGACGGGGCGACCGTGCGGCTGAACAACTGCCCGTTCCACGCGCTGGCCGAACAGTTCCCCGCCCTGGTCTGCGGGATGAACCTGGCCGGAATCGAGGGGCTGCTCACGGGGCTGCCGGACGGGGACCGGTGGAGCGCGGTGATGGATCCTCTTCCGCGGGGGTGCTGCGTGGCGCTGCGGGCCGCGGACGCCGGGCCGGACGGCGCAGCCGACGGGATGCCGGAAGCCACGCCCGAATCCTAAAAACAGCATTCGTTGACTTTAGAAGGTGCGCCCGGGCATGCTGCTCTCGTGAGCGACTTCCACCTTGCCCAAGTCAACGTCGGGCGCATACTTGCCCCGCTCGACAGCCCTCAGCTGGCCGGCTTCGTCGCCCAGCTCGCGGAGATCAACGCCGTCGCCGATCAGGCCCCCGGCTTCGTCTGGCGCATGGTCGACGACAGCGGAGCCGACGCGACGAACCTGCGCCCCCAGGACGACGACGACCTGTTCCTGATCAACTGCTCGGTCTGGGAATCGGTTGAGGTGCTGCGCGACTACACGTACCGCAGTGACCACCTGAAGGTGCTGGCGCGCCGCCGGGAATGGTTCGAGCGCCTCGCCGACTTCCACGCCGCCCTGTGGTGGGTCCCCGCAGGACACCGCCCGAGCGTCGACGAGGCGATGGCCCGCATCGCCCTGATCCGCGAAATCGGCGAAGGCCCCGAGGCGTTCACCTTCCGGTCCCCGCACCCGCCGCCGGCCGGATCCCCCGCCGGACCCGGGCACGCCCGCCAGGACGACCCGCTCCCCCACTGAACACACGCCCGCCGAACACGCACGCCGCTGAGCGGGCGCGGCCGAACACACGGCCCACCCGGCGTCACCCCCGCCGCCCACCTGCACGAAGGGCATCCTTCAACCAGCCCTATCCAGCCATTCATTGGCCGAAGGGTGATCTTCAGTTGCTCTGCCGGACCTGCCGATGCAGGAGGCATCGACACTGAAGGAGGCCTGCCGTGGGCGACACTCTGCCGGCTCTGTCCATTCCCGTGCTGGTCTTCGCCTCCGGCATCTACGCGGCATGTCGGACCTGGTGGCGGCGCCGGCACCCGGCGCCGCCGTCCCCGTACACCCACCAGGCGGCCCGCCTCGCCGAACGCGCGATGCTCGTCGACGCCGAGCAGATCGTGGACGGCGCCTACGCGTCCCTCGGCACGCTGTACACCGGCCCCACGGCCACGGACACGCGCATTGCGGCCACCCGCGTCGCACCCGGGGCGGCTGCCCACGAGGACGACGACCGGCCGGCGCCGGCACCCGCGCAGACGAACTAGGGGCCAGGGCCGCGACGCGCAGGCGACCGCGTCGTAGGATCGGCAGCCATGCCCGGCTCCCCAGGTCCCCGACGCGACACCCGGGGCATCGTCGACGCCCCCGAGCTGCTCACGCACGTACGCTTCCGGCGTCGAGTGCCCGCCCCCGCGCTGCGCCCGTATCTGGAGCACTACTGGCTGATCGACTGGGACCTGCGCGAGCCGTACGCCTCCCACCTGGTCCCGCACCCCAGCGTCAACCTGGTCTTCGAGCGGTACCCGGGCTGCGGCGACGAGGAATCCGGGTTCGCGGAGGTCTCGGGCATCGGCCTGGAGCTGTTCACGCAGAAGCTGGAGGGGCGGGGGCGGGTCTGCGGTGTGCAGTTCCGGCCGGGCGGCTTCCGGCCGTTCGCCCCGGACCGGCCCGTGTCCGAGTGGACGGGCCGCCGGGTCCCGGCCCCCGAGGTGTTCACGCCCCCCGTGCCGCCGTCGGCCGTGCTGGACCCGGCGCAGGAGGACGCGCGGGTCGCGGCGCTCGACGCGTACCTGCTCGCGCTCGGTCCTCAGCCGGACCCGCAGGCCGACCGCGCGATGGCCCTGGTCGACCTCGTGCGCACGGACCGCACGGTCCGCCGCGTCGGCGAACTGGCCCGTGCCGAAGGGCTGTCGGTGCGGTCGCTGCAACGCCTCTTCGCCACGTACGTCGGTGTCGGCCCCAAGTGGGTCATCCTCCGCTACCGCATCCATGAGGCGCTGGAGCGCGCCGAGTCGGACCCGGAGGTGGACTGGGCGCGACTCGCCGCGGATCTCGGGTACAGCGACCAGGCGCACCTGGTCAGGGACTTCACCGCGACGGTCGGCGTCCCGCCGACCGCGCTGGGTGCCCGCTGACTGTCAGTGCCCCGTCCTACAGTGCTGACATGGAGCGCACCGCAGCAGCATTCGTACGGATCGAGCCCTGGTCGGACAGCGACTTCGAGCTGCTCCGCCGTGCAAACGCGCCGGAGCTGATGGACCATCTGGGCGGGCCCGAGACGCAGGAGCAGCTCATAGGACGGCACGGCCGCTACGTGGCGCTGAGCGCGGACCGGGAGGGCCGGGGCAGGATGTTCCGCATCGCGCTGCCCGGTGAGGCCGAGGCCGTGGGCACCATCGGTTTCTGGGAGCACACCTGGCAGGGCGAGGAGGTGTACGAGACGGGGTGGGCCGTTCTCCCGGAATTCCAGGGCCGGGGCATCGCGTCGGCCGCGACGGCGGCCGTGGCCGAGCAGGCGCGCGCCGCGCACAAGCACCGCTACCTGCACGCCTATCCGTCGGTGGACAACGGCGCTTCGAACGGGGTGTGCCGCAAGGCGGGCTTCACGCTGATCGGCGCGTGCGAGGTGGAGTACCCACCGGGGCACCCGCTGCTGACCAACGACTGGCGGCTGGACCTCCACCCGGAGCGCTGACCCTCAACGGCGGAAGGCCGCGCGCCCGCGCCTGGCTGCGCAAAGCGTTTGACGGGTACGGCCACCTCATGGATATTTATCTGCGTCACGCAGCTTATGCGCTGCACAGCCACTGCCCCGGTCGCCACACCACTGCCGGGCTCAGTCACCCAGGAGACCCTCCATGCCCACCCTTGTCACCGGCTGCCGCGGCCGCGTCGGCTCCGCGCTCGTATCGCTCCTGCACCAGGGCGGCCACGCCGTGCGCGCAGGCTCCCGCAACCCCGAAGGGCTCTCACTGCCGGCGGGCGTCCCTGCCGTGCCCTGCGATCTCGGCGACCCCGGCACCTTCGCGGCCGCCCTGGACGGCGTCGACTCCGTCTTCCTCTACGCCGAGCCGTCCCACATCACCGCATTCCTCACCGCAGCGCAGACCGCCGGCGTCACGCACATCGTCCTGCTCTCCTCCAGCTCCGTCCTCGACCCGGACGCCGGATCCAACCCGATCGCCGCCTCCCACCACGCGGTGGAGCAGGCACTGACCGCATCGCCCCTCACCACGACCCTGCTGCGCCCCGGCGCCTTCGCCGGCAACGCCTGCCAGTGGTCGGAGTCCTTCCGGTCCGGCCGCCCCGTCGACCTGCCCTACCCCCACAGCGCGACCAGCCCCATCGACGAGTCCGACATCGCCGAAGCCGCACACGCCGTCCTCACCGACGCGCGGCTGCGGGGCTCCGCGTACCACCTGACCGGCCCCGAATCCCTGACCGCGGCCGAGCAGGTCGAGATCCTGGCCGCCGCGACGGGCAGCCCCGCCGCCTTCCGCACCGTGAGCAGGGCCGCCTGGAAGGACGCCGTGTCGCCCTTCGTGCCCGAGCCGATCGCCGAGGCGCTGCTCGACTACTGGGCCGCCACGGACGGCTCCGCCGCCGAAGTCACCGGCGAGACGGAGAAGCTGACCGGCCGTCCGGCTCGTACGTTCGCCGCCTGGGCCACCGAACACGCCGCCGCCTTCCGCGCCTGACGAGCGCCCGCCCGCCTCCCGAATCCCGTGGCCGCTCTCCCCGCCCCGATGGCATTCTGACCAGGTGAACGGACCCGAGATCCACCTCGAAGTCGACCCCGGACTGCGCCTCTTCGTCGCCCACGAACGCCGCCGCGGCCGGACGACCGTGACCACCGACGGCTCGTCCACGCTCGGCCACGTCGTGGAATCGCTCGGCATCCCGCTCACCGAGGCAGGACAGCTCCTCGTCGACGGACGCCCCGTGCCGGTCTCACACATTCCCGCGGCGGGCGAACTGGTCGAGGTCCGTGCCGTTCAGCGCCCGCAGCACGTACCCGGCGCACCCCTGCGCTTCCTGCTCGACGTCCACCTCGGCACCCTCGCCCGGCGGCTGCGGCTGCTCGGCGTCGATGCGGCGTACGAGAGCGAGGACATCGGCGACCCCGCGCTGGCCACCCGCTCGGCGCAGGAGCAGCGGGTCCTGCTCTCCCGGGACCGGGGACTGCTGCACCGGCGCGAGATCTGGGCCGGGGCCTACGTCTACAGCGACCGGCCCGACGCGCAGTTGCGTGACGTACTGGAGCGCTTCACACCACGTCTCGCACCGTGGACGCGGTGCACGGCATGCAACGGACCGCTCACGGCCGCCGACAAGGACTCCGTCAGCGGGCAGCTGGAGCACGGCACGCAGCGGTCGTACGACGTCTTCGCCCAGTGCACGGAGTGCGGCCGGGTCTACTGGCGCGGCGCCCACCACGCCCGCCTCGAGGCGATCGTCACCGAAGCGGTCCGCGACTTCGGCAACGCCCTGGCCGGGCCCGGCCCGTCGGGCGGCTGAGCCGGGGCCGGGCCGCCGTCCGTCAGGCGGCTGAGCCCGCACGCCGGACCGTCAGGGCACGTCGCGCAGCCGCTCGATCTGCTGCGCGCTCAGCTCCACCGTCCGCCGCATATGGGCGATGAGGAAGGCGACCTCGTCGTTGCCGTACTCCTCGAACAGGGCCGCCCAGCCGCCGTTCAGCCGCTCCCAGACCGCGCCGAACTCCGCCATCCGCTCGGGCACGGTCGCGACGAGCACCCGCCGCCGGTCGGCCGTGTCGCGCGCACGGGTCACATACCCGGCCCGCTCCAGCCGGTCGACGAGCCGGGTCGCCGACCCGGTGGTGAGCCCGGTCAGCTCCGCGACCCGCCCCGTGGTGACCGGCCCGTCCTCCAGACCGAGCAGGTTCAGGCACTGCAGATCCGTCGGGTGCAGCCGCAGATGGTCGGCCAGCGCCTGGTTGAACAGGGCGTACGACGCCATGTAGCGGCGCGAGGTGACGGCCAGTTCGGCCAGCAGCGCGCTGCGGCCCGGGGCGGATGACTTCTGCGGCATGCAGAGAGTGTACGGAGCAGACACCACCGGCACCGTGCACCGATCGCCCACACAGCTGCCCCTGCCCCAGCCCCCTGCCACTGCCCTGCCTGAAGTCCGGCCGAGTCAGCACGACCAACGCTCGACGCCACCGCTGCCGACGCCACCGCTGCCGACGCCACCGCTGCCGACGCCATCGCGTCACGGCACTACCGCGTCACGGCGCTACGGATGTTCGGCGGTCAGATAGCGCTGGACGGTGGGCGCGAGCCACGCGATCACCTCTTCGCGGTCCATCGACACTGCGGGCGGGATGCGCAGGACGTAGCGCGCGAGCGCCATGCCCAGAATCTGCGAGGCCGCGAGCGCGGCCCGGCGCGGCGCGTCGGCGGGGTCGGGGCAGACCCCTGCGGCTATCGGACCGAGCTGCTCGGCGAAGACGGCCCGCATCCGCTCGGCACCGGCCTCATTGGTGACGCCGACCCTGAGCAGCCCGGTGAGCACGTCGTCCTGCTCCCAGCGGTCCAGGAAGTGGCCGACGAGTACGGCACCGATGTGCTTGCCGGGCATCGCCCCGAGCGCGGGCATCCGCAGGTCGATCACGGACGCGGCGGCGAACAGCCCCTCCTTGTTCCCGTAGTAGCGCATCACCATCGACGGGTCGATGTTCGCGTCGCGGGCGATGGACCGGATGGTGGCGCGCTCATAACCATCGGCCGCGAATCGCTCGCGGGCCGCTTCGAGGATCGCGGCCTTGGTGGCATCCGAGCGGCGATGGGACCCCGGGGCTCTCGTCGTCATGCCAACAACTGTAGGCCAACACCTGTTGACATGCCAGTGTGGCCGCTCTACATTTGCCAACAAGCGTTGACCCACAAGCGTTGGCATTCGGCACAGGGAGACCGCCATGAACAGCAGCTCCGACTCCGGCACCAGCACGAACCACGCCACCACCCCCGCCTCCACCCCTGACCCGACCGTCGACGTACTCGTCGTGGGGGCGGGCCCCACCGGACTGCTGCTCGCGGGCGACCTCGCCGCCCAGGGCCTGTCGGTCACCGTCGTCGAACGACGGCGCCACGAGGCGGGAAACCTCACCCGGGCCTTCGCCGTGCACGCCCGCACGCTCGAACTGCTCGACACCCGCGGGCTCGCCGACGAGCTGATCAAGACCGGCACCACCCTCAGCGCCCTCCGCCTCTTCGGCCGGCTGGGCCTCGACCTCTCCCGGCTGCGCACCCGGTTCCCGTTCCTGCTGATCACCCCGCAGTACGAGGTCGAGCGCCTGCTGGAGCGCCGGGCCCGCACTGCCGGGGCGGACCTGCGCTACGGGGCGGAGCTGACGGACCTGGACCGGGCGTCGCACCCGGACACGGTCACCGCAGGCATCCGGCAGGCCGACGGCACGCCGGCCACGCTCACGGCGCGCTATGTCGTGGGCACGGACGGGGTGCGCAGCTCGGTGCGCCAGGCCCTGGGTCTCCCCTTCCCGGGCGAGTCCGTGATCCGGTCCATCGTCCTGGCCGACGTCAGACTCACCGAGGAACCCGCCGCCCTCCTGACGGTCAACGGCGTGGGGGACGCCTTCGCCTTCATCGCACCCTTCGGCGACGGCTGGTACCGCGTGATGGGCTGGGACCGGACGCACCAGGCAGCCGACGGCGACCCGGTCGGGCTCGACGAGCTCCGGGAGATCGCGCGCCGCGCGTTCGGCACCGACTACGGGATGCATGACGCCCGCTGGATCTCCCGCTTCCACAGCGACGAACGTCAGGTGCCCGCGTACCGCACCGGACGGGTCTTCCTCGCCGGTGACGCCGCTCACGTCCACTCGCCCGCGGGCGGCCAGGGAATGAACACCGGTCTCCAGGACGCCGCCAACCTCTCCTGGAAGCTGGCCGCCGCGCTGCGGGGGCACACGACGGACCCCGAGGCGCTCCTGGACAGCTATCACGCCGAACGCCACCCGGTCGGCAAGAAGGTGCTCCGCGCCAGCGGCGCGATCGTCCGCCTCGCCATGGCCCGCGGCCCGCTCCAGCGCACGGTCAGGGCACTGGTCGCCCGGGCGCTGTCCGCGGTCCGTCCGGCCTCCGACCGGGCCATCGGCATGATCTCCGGCATCGGGATCGGGTATGCGGCGCCGCGCGGCTCCCACCGGCTCACCGGAAAGCGCGCTCCCGACCTCGGCCTGGTGGAGGGGCGCCTGCACCACCTGCTGGGCGAGGGCGCGTTCGTGCTCGTCACCCCGGCCGGCGTGCCCACACCCGCCTCACCCGCGCCGGTCCTGCACGCCCACTGGCCGGGCGACCGGACGACGGCCCTCCTGGTCCGCCCCGACGGCTACATCGCCTGGGCGGCCGACCGGACCGACCCCGCGGCCCTCCAGGCCGCACTGGCCCGATGAACCGCCCGCAGCGGTCGAGGTGGACGTGGGCACGCGCGCGGGCACCGACGGCTTCAGAAGACGTACTCGTCCCCTGTGGCAGGCGCCAGCACCTCGTGCTCGCTGTTCTTCGGGTTCCGGTCGCTCGCCCCGCCGTTCCACACGGTGTCGATCCGTACGACGACTTCCGTCGGCCGGCCCGCGAGCTGCAGTTCGAGGGCGAGCTGCGACTGCGCGGTGCCGTCCGCGCGCAACGCACCCGTCCGGCACAGCACGGTCGCCCGGTCGGCCTGCAGGCACTCCTGCGGCAGCTCCTGGCGACCCGCCAGCCGTACGGAGGTCCTCACCCGCACGGTCACGCCGGACAGATCCGACGGCCCGCGGTTCTCGCTGCGCAGCCAGACCCCGAGCCCGGTACCCCACAGCGAGACATGCCCGTGGTGCGACACATCCGCCTCCGGCGCGATGCTCCGCACACCAGCCGCATCCCAGGCCGCATCCCCAGGCGCACCGACAGACGCACCCACGGGGTCACCGACGGCCTCGGCCGTCCCGCCCGCACCCAGCGCCACCGTCGACGCCATCGCCGCCGCAGCGGCCGCCCCCAGCAGAGTCCTACGCGTCACTACCATGCCCTGAAGATACAGATCCTCACGAATTATCCTTATTTACCCACCGGTTCGGCGCGTCCCGGATGCGCCCGCATGGCACCCTGCCCCCATGTCCGTGCTCCGCTCCCTCGCCCTCTTCGCCGTCGCCGCCCTCTTCGAGATCGGCGGTGCCTGGCTGGTCTGGCAAGGGGTCCGCGAGCATCGCGGCTGGGCCTGGATCGGCGGGGGCGTCATCGCCCTGGCGACGTACGGCCTCGTCGCGACGCTCCAGCCGGACGGCCAGTTCGGGCGGGTGCTCGCCGCGTACGGCGGGGTCTTCGTCGCGGGGTCGATCGCCTGGGGCATGGCCGCCGACGGCTACCGGCCCGACCGCTGGGACGTGACGGGTGCGCTGATCTGCCTGGCCGGCATGGCCGTCATCATGTACGCCCCCCGCAACCACTGACCGCGCCCCTGCCTATCCTGGCCCCGTACCGATCAGCTGCCCGAGGAGCCCGCCATGGCCGCATCCCCCATCGCCGTCATCACCGGAGCGAGCAGCGGCATCGGCGCCGCGACCGCCCGGCAGCTGGCGGCCGCCGGCTTCCGCGTGGTGCTGACGGCCCGCCGCAAGGACCGCATCGAGGCGCTCGCCGCCGAGATCACCGAGGCGGGCCACGAGGCCACGGCCTACGCCCTGGACGTCACCGACCGGGCAGCGGTCGACGAGTTCGCCACCGCGTTCCGCAGCCTCGCCGTCCTCGTCAACAACGCGGGCGGCGCGCTCGGAGCCGACCCGGTGGCCACCGGGGACCCGGCGGACTGGCGCCAGATGTACGAGACCAACGTCATCGGCACGCTCAACGTCACCCAGGCCCTGCTCCCCGCCCTCACCGCGAGCGGCGACGGCACCGTGGTCATCCTCTCCTCGACCGCCGGACTCTCCACCTACGAGGGCGGCGGCGGCTACGTGGCCGCCAAGCACGGCGAGCACGTCCTGGCGGAGACCCTGCGCCTGGAGATCGTCGGCACCCCGGTCCGCGTCATCGAGGTCGCGCCCGGCATGGTCAAGACCGAGGAGTTCGCCACCACCCGCTTCCGCGGCGACGAGGAGAGGGCCGCAAAGGTCTACGCGGGCGTCGACGCACCGCTCACCGCGGACGACGTGGCCGACACGATCACCTGGGCCATCACCCGTCCCAGCCACGTCAACATCGACCTCCTGGTGGTCCGCCCCCGCGCCCAGGCCTCCAACTCGAAGGTCCACCGCACCGTCTGACGCGCCACGGACGGCAGGCCCCGCAGGGGGCCTCAGCCCTTCACGCAGACGATCTGCTTCAGCTTCGCGACGACCTCCACCAGGTCGCGCTGCTGGTCGATGACCTTCTCGATCGACTTGTACGCGCCCGGAATCTCGTCGACGACGCCGGAGTCCTTGCGGCACTCCACGCCCCGCGTCTGGTCCTCCAGGTCCTTCGTCGAGAAACGCCGCTTGGCGGCGTTACGGCTCATCTTCCGGCCCGCGCCGTGCGAGGCCGAGTTGAAGGACTTCTCGTTGCCGAGACCCTTCACGATGTACGAACCGGTGCCCATCGAGCCCGGGATGATCCCGAAGTCACCGGAGCCGGCCCGGATGGCCCCCTTACGGGTGACCAGCAGGTCCATGCCCTCGTACCGCTCCTCCGCCACGTAGTTGTGGTGACAGGAAATGACCGGTTCGAAGGTCACCTTGGCCTTCTTGAACTCCTTGCGGACCACGTCCTGGAAGAGCGCCATCATGACCGCACGGTTGAGCTTCGCGTACTCCTGCGCCCAGAAGAGGTCATTGCGGTAGTCCTGCATCGGCGGGGTGTCCGCGAGGAAGACCGCCAGGTCACGGTCCACCAGACCCTGGTTGTGCGGCAGCTTCTGCGCCTGGCCGATATGGAAGTCGGCCAGCTCCTTGCCGATGTTCCGGGATCCGGAGTGCAGCATCAGCCAGACCGAACCCGACTCATCAAGACAGACTTCGATGAAGTGATTGCCACTTCCGAGCGTTCCCATCTGCTTCGTGGCACGTTCCTGACGGAATCTGACCGCTTCGGCCACCCCGTCGAACCGTGCCCAGAAGTCGTCCCAGCGGGTCGCCCCGAGATCGTGCAGCCGGGCCGGGTCCACCGGGTCGTCGTGCATTCCGCGGCCCACCGGGATGGCCTGCTCGATCTTCGACCGGAGCGGGGACAGGTCACCGGGCAGGTCGTTGGCGGTCAGGGACGTCTTCACCGCGGACATGCCGCAGCCGATGTCCACGCCCACCGCCGCCGGGCAGACCGCTCCGTGCATCGCGATCACCGAGCCGACCGTGGCACCCTTGCCGAAGTGGACGTCCGGCATCACGGCCAGCCCCTTGATCCACGGCAGGGTGGCGACGTTGCGCAGCTGCTGCATGGCGACGTCCTCGACCGAAGCCGGGTCGGCCCACATGCGGATGGGGACCTTCGCGCCCGGCACCTCTACATACGACATAACCCCTCGATTCCCCCGAAAATACTGAAAGCGCAAAACCGGTGCCAAGGTCGGCAAAAGAGTCGGTCGACCGGCATTCACGGCGGCGCGTGCGATAGACATTGTGTCCACCGGCCGCCATCGAGCGGCAACCGTTTTTCGTGCGAAGGGAGCCCAGGACCGTGCGACGAATGGCGTACGTACCAGGCGCCGTGCTGATCGCAGCACTCGTCGCCGGCTGCAGTGCCGGCACCGAAGGCGGCGCATCCGCCACCGACAGCAAGCCCGGCACCCTGGCCGCCTCCGCCGCGCCCCCGGGCAAGTACCGCACCCTTCCCGAGGCCTGCCGCGCCATCCCGCTCGCGACCTTGAAGGACCTGCTGCCCGGCGCCGCGCAACTGCCCGAGGCCCAGCAGGAGAAGGTGTACGAGGGCACCCCCGCCGGAACGTTCGACACGGACCGCCGCGTCGGCTGCCGCTGGAAGTCCGACGCACCCGACTCCTCCCGCAGCATCGTCATCGACTTCGAGCGTGTCGTCTCGTACGACCCGGCCGTGAGCGACGACGACCGTGCCCGCGAGGTGTACGCGAAGAAGGAGGAGGCCGCGGACCTTCCCTCCGTCTCCGTCCCGTCCGTCGACGCCGAGAAGGGGACCGCTTCGCCCGGCAGCTCACCGACGAGCGCCGGCGGAGCCGACGGAAAGACCGGCGGGAAGACGGACGCGACGCCCGGCGCCGGCCCGGACGGCGGCGCGACCGGGAGCGCGGACAACGCCGCCGGTGCCACCCCGGACGGCGACACGGGCGGCAACACAACCGGCGACACAACCGGCGACACGGCCGGAAGTCCCGCCGAGAACCTTCAGCCCCGCGTCCTCGACCAGCTCGGAGACAGCGCGTTTCTGGACGATCTGCTCACCCGGGCAGGTTCCACCGCACAGCACCGCACGGTGAGCGTGGTATTCCGCACATCGAACGTCATCGTGACCATCGAGTACACCGCGCAGCCGGCCCTGACCACCGAGGTCCCCGACAGCAAGGAACTCCAGGAGAAGGCCCAGGCGCTGGGCGAGAAGCTGGTCGACGGGCTCAGCGGATAGCCCCGCCCCCGGCCGCTGCGGGCGGGGCTCGGGCCACCCCGCGGGCCTCCCGGCCGAGGCGGCGTCCGGGGCCGGTCCGTCGTACCGTGGCCCTCCGGAACCACCCGCCGGCCGACCGCCCGTCCCCTGCCCACCGATACGCCCGGCACCTCGACGCCGCGCCACCCGAGTGAAGGAACCATGCACCGATCAGCCCCGCGACTCGCCCGCATACTCGCCTGCGCCGCCGTTCCGGTGATGCTCGTCGTCGCCGGCTGCTCGTCGGACTCCGACGGCAAGAAGGACGACGCCACCTCGTCGTCCGCGTCACCGACGAAGACCGAACCGGCCGTCGCGCCGGCCAAGTTCGCCGAACTGCCCGACCCGTGCAAGTCGGTCACCGCGAAGACGGTCAGGTCCCTGGTGCCCTCGGCCAAGGACAAGGGCGGCATCCGCGGCAAGTCCAGCGACACCTCCGCCCGCGGCGGCTGCTCGTGGAACGGCCTCGACGACAACGGCGTCAAGGGCTCCCAGTACCGCTGGCTGGACGTCGGCTTCACCCGCTTCGCATCCGACCAGTCCCTGGGCAGCGGCGCCGAGCGCGCCCAGGCGGACTATACGAAGCAGGTCGCCAAGGCCCAGGCGACCGAGGGTGCGAAGAAGCTCGCCACGGCCCCCCTCGGCTCGATCGGCGAAGAGGCCACGAAGATCACGTACGACCTCACCAAGACGGGTGAGGACTTCAAGTACGTGACCGTTGTCGCACGTACGGGGAACGTCGTCGTCACCGTCAACTACAACGGGGCCGGCTACGCGGGCGCCAAGGCTCCCTCTGCCGCGGACATCCTCGAGGGCGCCGAGAAGGCCGCGAAGGAGGCAGTGGCCGCGGTGGCGGCCGCCAACGACAGCGGACAGCCGAGCGGCTCGTCGAAGCCGTCCACGCCGCCCAAGCCCTCCAGCACCGCCAAGGCCAAGGCGAAGGCCTCCGCCTCGGGCAGCAAGACGGGCTGACCGCCCGCCCGATTCCTTGCCCGGCGGAGCCCGGTTCTCGCCCGGGAACCGGGCTTCGCCCCTCCCCGCGCGATGCCCCGCGCCGGCATGTGCCAGGCTGTGCCCGCCAGAACTCGAAGTCGTCCCGCTGGACCGGACGTCGGAGACAAAAGAATTGGGGAGGGGTCGCGGGTGGCCGCGATGCAGCTGACACGCACGCACCGGATACTCATCGGGCTCGTGGTCGCCGGTGCGGTGCTCATCGCGGCCATCGGTTTCGCGGGCTCGTACGCGGCCGTGCGCGAACTCGCCGAAGAGAAGGGGTTCGGTACCTTCTCGCTCGTCTTCCCGATCGGCATCGACGCCGGGATCTGCGTCCTGCTCGCGCTGGACCTGCTGCTGACCTGGCTGCGCATCCCGTTCCCGCTGCTGCGTCAGACGGCCTGGCTGCTGACCGCGGCGACGATCGCGTTCAACGGCGCCGCCGCCTGGCCCGATCCGCTGGGCACCGGCATGCACGCGGTCATCCCGATCCTGTTCGTCGTCTCCGTCGAGGCCGCCCGCCACGCGGTGGGCCGGATCGCCGACATCACCGCCGACAAGCACATGGAGGGCGTCCGCCTCACCCGGTGGCTGCTCTCCCCCGTGCCGACGTTCCGGCTGTGGCGGCGGATGAAGCTGTGGGAGCTGCGCTCCTACGAGCAGGTCATCAAGCTCGAACAGGACCGGCTGATCTACCAGGCCCGCCTCCAGGCCCGCTTCGGCCGCAACTGGCGCCGCAAGGCCCCCGTCGAGTCCCTGATGCCGCTCCGCCTCGCCAAGTACGGCGTCCCGCTTGCCGAGACCGGCCCCGCCGGACTCGCCGCGGCCGGGATCGAGCCCGTCCTGCTGCCGCCGGCCCCGGTCGCCGCCGTGGCCGTGGCGACCCCGTCCCAGCCCGAACTCGCGTCTGCGGCCCCGCAGGAGCAGCAGAGCCCGCAGCCGGTTCAGCAGCAGGAGCAGTACGCCCAGACGGTTCCCGGCGAGTGGGCCGACGAGCAGCAGCCGGGGGAGGGCCCCGGTCCGGATGTCAGCCCGTGGTTCGCGGCGCAGGTTCCGGACGGGGCGTACGAGGGTGCGTACAACCCGATGTACGTGGAGGGGCTGGAGCCGACCCCGGTGATGATCCCGGCGGGACCCGGGGGCCGTACCCGCCCGCTGGGAGACGTCGGCACGATCGGTGCGGTGCCCGGTCCCCGTACCGAGCAGATGCCGATGGCCCCCGGGGGCGAGCAGCAGGCACAGGACCAGGAGCAGTTCCCGGCCCAGGCGCAGCAGCCGGGGTCCGTCGTCGAGGCCGCCGACGAGTGGGCCGAGGAGTGGGCGCAGGAGGACGCGGAGTTCAGCGAGATCGCGTACGGGGCCTTCGCCGAGTTCGTGAGCCAGCAGCACACGTACCCCAGCATCGAGGCTCTCGACATACACCTGTCGGACCGCCACAACGTGCGGCATCCGCGCAGTGCGGCCCTGCTCCGTCAGTTGATGCACGGTTTCAAGAACCGGTACCACGCGGAACTCGAGGCCGACCACATCGCGTGACCGCGACGAACGAGTAACCGCAGAACGGCTGAGGGCCGTCACCGCATCCCCGGGTGACGGCCCTCAGCCGTGTGCGTGTTCCCGCTCCCCTCGCGAACCGCAATGTCTCGAAGGAGACAGTCCCGGTACGTCCTAGGTGCTCTACACGTCGTGCGCCGGCCGTCCTAGATTCGATGGTGTGCCGCGGTGAACGCGCCTCCGGCATTGTCAGGGCATGTTCGAATTCACCGGCCAACAAGGGGAATCTCCGATGACGACAACCAAGGGCCGAGGCGTTCTCTGGGCGTTGGCCGCCACGTCCCTGCCCATGTTCATGGTCTCGCTGGACAATCTCGTCGTCACGAACGCGCTGGCGCAGATCAGCAAGGACTTCGACGTCAGGCAGTCGGAGCTGCAGTGGGTGATGAACGGCTATGTGCTGGCCTTCGCCGGTCTGCTGCTGGCGGGCGCGGCGCTGGGTGACCGGTTCGGCAGGCGGCGGGTGTTCCTCGGCGGGATCGCCCTGTTCACGGCGTCGTCCGTGGCGTGTGCGATGGCCGGTTCGGTGGTGACGCTCGTCATTGCCCGGGTGGCCCAGGGCGCGGGCGCCGCGGCGATCCTTCCGGTGTCGCTGACCCTGGCCGTCGGCGCGGTCTCCCGTGCGCAGCGGAACCTGGCCGTCGGGGTGTGGGGCGGCGTCAACGGCCTCGGCATCGCGGCCGGTCCGCTCGCGGGTGGTCTGGTGACCGAGAAGATCGAGTGGAGCTGGATCTTCTGGATCAATGTGCCGGTCGGTGTGATCGCGCTGCCGCTCGCCCTGTGGGCGGTCGGTGAGAGCCGCGGCAAGGAGCGGAGCCTGAACGTCCCGAGCATGGTGCTGGTGACCGCTTCGGTCGTCTCGGCGGTCTGGGGCATCGTGTCGGCGGCCGACCACGGCTGGACCGACCCCGTCACGCTGGCCGGGCTGTCGCTGACGGTGGTCCTGGCGATCGGGTTCATCGTCTCCGAGCGCAACAGCGGGCACCCGCTCATCCCCGCCCACATGTACCGGGCGCCGGCGTTCGTGCTGAGCAACGTGGTGTCGATCACGATGTACTTCGGTGTCTTCGGGTCGATCTTCTTCCTCACGCAGTTCCTGCAGGGTCCCATGGGCTACTCGCCGTTCGAGGCGGGGCTGCGCACGATTCCGTGGACGCTGGCGCCGATGTTCGTGGTGCCGGTGGCCAGTCAGTTCGTGGACCGGATCGGCGGCGGGGTGCTGCAGGCGGCGGGCTGTGCGCTGCAGGGGGTGGGGCTGGGCTGGATCGCGCTGGTCGTCACGCCGGACGTCGGGTACGGCGCGATGGTGCCGGCGCTGGCGCTGGCGGGTATCGGCATGGGGCTGGTCTTCGCGGGGAACCCCGCCACGGTGATCTCGGCGGTGCCGGAGAACGAGCAGAACAAGGCGTCCGGCGCCAACAACACCAGTCGTGAGTTCGGCGGTGCGCTCGGTGTGGCGGCGCTGACCACGGTGTTCAGCCGGCAGTTCGCCGACAACACCTCGGGCGACCCGGCGGCGGCGTTCACCGACGGCCTGCAGGCCGCCCTGTGGATCGGTGTGGCCGTGGTGATGCTCGGCGCGGTGAGCGGTCTGTTCATCCGGCGCGGAGCGGAGCGGGCCGGCGACGCGGTGGCCGGGGAGAGCCCGGTGCCGGTGCCGGCCGGCTGAGTGTTCAGACCGGCCGACAGAGAGACCCTCCTGGGGACCGCTACCGCGCTCCCTCGCCGAGCAGCCCGGCCGCCGCCAGCAGCGCGTCCCGGCAGGTGTCCTCGTCGACGCCGGGCACCGCACAGGCCAGCAGCAGCACCCGGCGGGTCTCCGCGGACACCGCCTGGTGCACGCCGTCCCGGTGGGCGAACTGCGACAGCACGCGCTTCTCGTCGGCGAGCACCAGCACGCCCGCCTCCAGGGTCACCGGCCCGTCGGCGCCCAGTGCGGTGAACTCCTCGGTGCCGTCGGTCAGTCGGAGCGTCACCTGGCCGTCCAGCATGTCGCGGTCGAACAGGCCGAGCGCGACGAGGTCGCGTACCGCCACCGCGTTGACCGCGTCGACGGCCGGGTTGATCTTCGGCCAGGCGCCGAGCGGCTTGGCCCGCAGTCCCCGGTCGATCAGCGCCTGGATGGAGGGCGGCCGCTTGTCGGGGTGGCTGCCGAGCAGGCGGCTCAGCTCCCGGTAGGCGGCGACGTTCGGGGCCGCGCGCACCTCGGCGCGGCTCGCCCCGGTCCACCGGGCGTGCGCCTCGGCCCAGACCGCGTCGGCGGGCGCGGGGCCGGCGGTGGGGATCTGCGCCTCCAGGGTCAGGACCTGGACGCCGGGCACGAGGGCGCGGGCCTCGGGTGTCACGGCGACCTTGCGGAAGGTGGGAGTGCCCTGGGCGGTGGTCATCGGGTTCCTCCGGAGAAGGTGAAGTGTCCAGCGTGTGCGGGTCCATGTCCTCGGCGGTGAGGACGCGTTCGGTGTCGTGCGCGTCACCGGTCCGCCACCCGGCAGCAGGCCCTCAGCGCACCGAGCGGCCCCGCGGGGCGGCGATCAGCTCCTGCGCCAGCGCCTTGTTCACCGCGTCGATGCGTGACACCGCGTCCAACTTGTCGAAGATGTTGCGCAGATGGCGCTTGACGGTGCCTTCGGTGATGCCGAGCCTGCCCGCGATCTGCCGGTTGCTCATGGCCTCGGCGACACACGTCAGCACCTCGCGCTCGCGCGGCGACACCGGACCGGCTTCCTGCTCGCGCGACCGGTCGCCGCCGGCCGTGCACCCCGAGCGCGGCACCAGGATGGTGATCTGGTCGTCCTCCCGCGCGGCGTTGCGGACGGCGCTCAGCAGCGCCGCCCGCGAGACGCTCTTGTGCAGGTAGCCCCGGGCGCCCAGCCGCAGCAGTTCACGGACGAGCGGCTGGTCGTCGTACATGGTGAGGATGATGATGCGCAGGCCGGGAAAACGCTCCAGCAGCCCGCGTACCGCAGCCCGGGGATGGTGTTCGGGCATCTCCACGTCGAGCAGCACCACATGCGGCTGGTGCCGTTCCACCAGCTCGGCGAGTCCCCGCCCGCTGCTCGCCTGGGCCACGACCTGCAGGTCGTCCTCCGCGTCGAGCAGTTCGGCCAGCGCGGTGCGCAGCAGCGTGTGGTCGTCGGCAGCGAGGATGCGGATCGGTTCAGGTCGCGCGTTCAACGGAATCACCTGGGAGGTCCATCAGGGGGATCGTGAAGGTGACCCGGGTGCCGCCGTCGTCGGGCGCGCTGGTGAACAGGATGGTGCCGCCGAGGAGTTCGACCCGTTCGGTGACCGACGCGATTCCGTTCGCCCGGCCGGCCATGGTGACCGCGGAGACGTCGAAGCCGTGTCCGTCGTCCTCGATCAGCGCCTGCAGTTTGTACGGTGCGATGTCCACCGCCGCGAGCACGTGCTCGGCGTCCGCGTGGGCCAGGGAATTGCGCAGGCACTCCCGCACCACGAGGAACACCTCGTCGAGCACGTCCTGCGGGGCCCATTCCTCACTGCCGTTGACCTGGATCCGCACCTTGGAGGGAGTGATCTCCATCGACTCCAGGAACGCGGTGAACGCCGATTCCAACGTGCCTTCGCGGTCGGCGCGGCGCAACTGGGTGACCAGGTCGCGGATGATGCCGAGGGACTCGGTGAGGGTGTCCTTGACGGCGCCGATCCGGGCGGCGACGTCGTCGGGTCTGGATTCCCAGGTCAGTTCGTGCAGTTCCATACGGCGCAGGGCGAGGCTGACGTGGTTGCCGAGGTGGTCGTGGATCTCGCGGGCCAACTGCCGCTGGCTCGCGGCGTTGACCTCCCGCACGGTGTTCAGCAGATAGGTGTCGTGGCCGATCGCGCCGGCCTCCAGCCGTCTGCCGATCCCCCGCTGCAACGTACGCACACCGGCCTGGAAGCCGTCGAACTCCGCGGGCGCGTCCACCATCGCCCGGCCGAGCGCGTCGAAGACGATGTCGAAGAGGATCATTCCGGCACGGATGGAGTGCACGGCGTCGATGCCCTGAGTCGCCCGCTCCACCCCCAGGCCCTCGACCTGCTGGATCAGCCGGTCGCGTACGTCGGCCCGGCCGTGCCGCAGGCTCTCCGCGCAGTCCCTGATGATCCGCTCGGCCTGCAGGTCGCAGGTGTGCCAGATCTCTTCGGTGGCGACCAGGGGGCTTTTGATCTTTTCGAGCCGGTCCCGGTAGTCGGACAGTAATTCCTCGGTCCGTCCCAGAAGTTGTTCGGCCGTGTCGGATTCGATAAAACCCGGATGCATCAGAAGAGCCCCCACCCTCACCAGAAAACGACTCTCGGATCATCATCGTACGGTTACGGACTGTCAACGTGACTCCGTCCGGTACCTCACCTCCGGAGGAGGCGACCCCCGTCCGGCAACACGAAGGGCCACCACCCGGATCACCGGATGACGGCCCTTCGCCCTGAATCCTTACGCGCCCAGCAGCCTGCGCACCCGGTCCGCCCCCACGGCCAGCAGCAGCGTGGGCAGCCGCGGACCGGTGTCCCGGCCGACCAGCAGCCGGTACAGCAGCGCGAAGAACGACCGCTGCGCCGCCTTCAGCTCGGGCGTCGGCTTGGCATCGGCCTCCAGCCCCTCCAGCACCTTCGGCACGCCGTAGACGAGCGTGGTCAGCCCGTCCAGCGACCAGTGCGAGTCCAGCCCTTCCAGGAGCAGCCGCAGCGACTCGCGCCCCTGCTCGTCCAGCGAGCCGAGCAGTTCCTTGTCCGGCTCGTCGCGCACGACGGTGCGGGCCTCGGCCGGGACCTGGGTGGTGATCCAGTTCTCGGCCCGGTCGAGCCGCGGCCTGGCCTCGTCCAGCGAGGTCAGCGGGTTCGAGGGGTCCAGCTCGCTGAGGATGCGCAACGTCTGGTCCTCGGCCCCGGCCGTGATGTCGGCGACCGAGGCGAGCGTCCGGTACGGCAGCGGCCGCGGCGTGCTCGGCAGCTCACCGGCGGCCGTGCCGATCGCCCGGGCGTACGCGGCGGCGTCCGCCGGCAGCACCGAACCGTCGGCGACCTTGCGGCCCAGCGAGTCCCACTCGTCGTACAGCCGCTGGATCTCCTGGTCGAAGGCGATCTTGAAGGACTGGTTGGGCCTGCGGCGGGCGTACAGCCAGCGCAGCAGCGGCGCCTCCATGATCTCCAGCGCGTCGGCCGGGGTCGGCACGCCGCCCTTGGAGGAGGACATCTTCGCCATGCCGGAGATGCCGACGAACGCGTACATCGGTCCGATCGGCTGGACCCCGTCGAAGATCTCGCGGACGATCTGGCCGCCGACGACGAACGACGACCCGGGCGAGGAGTGGTCCACCCCGCTCGGCTCGAAGATCACGCCCTCGTACGCCCAGCGCATCGGCCAGTCGACCTTCCAGACGAGCTTGCCGCGGTTGAACTCCTTCAGCCGCACCGTCTCGGCGAAGCCGCAGACCGTGCAGGTGTAGTTCAGCTCGGTGCTGTCGTCGTCGTACGACGTGACCGTCGTCAGGTCCTTCTCGCAGTTGCCGCAGTAGGGCTTGTACGGGAAGTAGCCGGCCGAACCGCCGCTGCCGTCGTCCTCGCTCGCCGCACCGGAGCCCGCCTCGGCCTCCAGCTCGGCCTCGTCGGCCTTCTTCTGCTGCTGCGGCTTCTTGCCGCCCTTGCCGCCGGCCGCCGGGTCCTTCTTGGTCCGGTAGCGGTCGAGCACGGCGTCGATGTCCGCGCGGTGCCGCATCGCGTGCAGGATCTGCTCGCGGTACGTCCCCGCCAGGTACTGCTCCGTCTGGCTGATCCCGTCGTACTCGACACCCAGCTCGTCCAGGGCCGCCGTCATGGCTGCCTTGAAGTGCTCGGCCCAGTTCGGATACGAGGAACCGGCCGGGGCGGGCACCGAGGTCAGCGGCTTGCCGATGTGATCCGCCCAGGACGCGTCCACGCCCTCGACACCGTTCGGCACCTTGCGGTAGCGGTCGTAGTCGTCCCACGAGATCAGGTGCCGGACGGTGTACCCGCGGCGGCGGATCTCGTCGGCGACCAGGTGCGGGGTCATGACCTCGCGCAGGTTGCCCAGGTGGATCGGGCCCGACGGGGAGAGGCCGGACGCGACGACGACCGGTTTGCCAGGCGCACGACGCTCCGATTCGGCGATGACCTCGTCCGCGAAGCGGGAGACCCAGTCGGTCTCGGTGCTGCTCTGACTCTGAGCCACGGTCGGCACGTCCTTCTCTCTTGTAGGACTCATAGGGGCACCGACCATTCTCCCAGGTACCGCCCACAGCGCGAAAACGGCTTTACAGCCCGTGGGATACTTGGGGTCATCCCTTGTACCCCTACGGAAACGGCAGCCAGCTGATGGCCTCGGTCAATTCCCTCGCTTCCACGCTCCAGCAGCAGCTGGCGGACGCCCTGACGGCAGCCCTGCCGGATGCCGGTACCGCGGACCCGCTGCTGCGCCGAAGCGACCGGGCCGACTTCCAGGCCAACGGCATCCTGGCCCTCGCCAAGAAGCTCAAGGGCAACCCGCGCGAGCTGGCCGCCCAGGTCACCGGCGCCCTCCCGGCGACGGACCTGATCAAGGACATCGAGGTCTCCGGCCCCGGCTTCCTCAACATCACGCTCTCCGACAAGTCGATCATCGAGACCCTCGCCGCCCGGGCCGCCGACGGCGACCGGCTCGGCGTGCCGGTGAACACCGCCGCCGGCACCACCGTCATCGACTACGCCCAGCCGAACGTGGCCAAGGAGATGCACGTCGGCCACCTGCGGTCCGCCGTGATCGGCGACGCGATGGCGCAGATCCTGGAGTTCACCGGCGAGTCCGTCGTCCGGCGGCACCACATCGGCGACTGGGGCACCCAGTTCGGCATGCTCATCCAGTATCTGACCGAGCACCCGGGCGAGCTGAACCACGAGGGCGGCCAGGCCGAGGGCGAAGCCGCCATGTCGTCCCTGAACCGGCTCTACAAGGCGTCGAGGGTTCTCTTCGACTCCGACGAGGAGTTCAAGGCCCGCTCGCGGGACCGGGTGGTCGCGCTCCAGGCCGGTGACCCGGAGACGCTCGCCATGTGGCAGCGGTTCGTCGACGAGTCGAAGATCTACTTCTACTCCGTCTTCGACAAGCTCGACATGGAGATCAGCGACCCCGACATCGTCGGCGAGTCCGGCTACAACGACATGCTGGAGGAGACCTGCCGGATCCTGGAGGAGACGGGTGTCGCCGTCCGCTCCGAGGGTGCGCTCTGCGTCTTCTTCGACGACGTGAAGGGCCCGGACGGCAACCCGACCCCGCTGATCGTCAAGAAGACGAACGGCGGCTACGGCTACGCGGCGACCGACCTCTCCGCGATCCGCGACCGGGTGCAGAACCTCAAGGCGGACACCCTGCTGTACGTGGTGGACGCGCGGCAGTCCCTGCACTTCAAGATGGTCTTCGAGACGGCCCGGCGGGCCGGCTGGCTGAACGAGGACGTCAAGGCGCACCAGCTCGCCTTCGGCACGGTGCTCGGCAAGGACGGCAAGCCGTTCAAGACCCGTGAGGGTGTCACCGTCCGGCTGGAGGACCTGCTGGACGAGGCGGTCGAGCGTGCGACGGCCGTGGTCCGGGAGAAGGCCGAGAAGGTCGGCCTGTCCGAGGAGGAGATCGTCGAGAACGGCCGGTACGTCGGCGTCGGCGCCGTGAAGTACGCGGACCTGTCGACCTCCGCCGTACGGGACTACAAGTTCGACCTGGACCAGATGGTGTCGCTGCACGGCGACACGTCCGTGTATCTCCAGTACGCGTACGCCCGGATCCGGTCCATCCTGCGCAAGGCGGGCGACGCGAAGCCGGCCGCGCATCCGGAGCTGGAACTGGCCCCGGCCGAGCGGGCGCTGGGCCTGCACCTGGACCAGTTCGGCGAGGTGCTGTCCGAGGTGGCGGCGGGCTACGAGCCGCACAAGCTGGCCGCGTACCTCTACCAGCTCGCCTCGCACCTCACCACGTTCTACGACCAGTGCCAGGTCCTGAGCGACGAGAACCCTGCCGAGGTCGTCGAGAACCGCCTCTTCCTCGTCGAGCTCACCGCCCGCACCCTGCACCGGGGCATGGCGCTGCTCGGCATCAGGACCCCCGAGCGCCTCTGAGCCACGCGGTCCGACGTTCGGGGGCCCGGCTCACACCGGTACATCGGTGTGGGCCGGGCCCCACCGCGTACGTTTCACGGGTCGGGCCACTCGGAGCGGCCGAAGCCCGGGCGGCCGCCCCGGGTGCGGCTCAGACGGCGCCCAGGAGTCCGAGCACCTTTCTGACCGCCTCGACAACCGGCTCCCCGACCGTCGACACCGTGGCCGCGATACCGGCGACCGCCAGCAGCGCGCGATGCCTCTCCTCGGGTGCCCGCGGCGCGTCGGGCTCGCCGGTGAGGGCGGGCAGGTTGTCGTCGAGGACCCGGGCGCTGGCGGGCGGGAGCTGACCCCGCAGCTCCCCGATCAGCCCCAGCAGTTCCCGCACCGCCTCCTGCAGCTCCGCAGAGGCGGGTGCGGCGCCCGCGGACGCGAAGTGGTTGTTCTGGATGCCCGAGTTCCCCGTGCCGCCGTACATGTTCACGTTGTCGCCGCTCATGAATTCGCTATCCCCACATTCCCGGATCCGCCGTACATGTTGACGTTGTCCCCGAAGTGATAGATCTGGGGACTCGCGCTGATGCCCTCCACCCGCACGGTGAACTCGGCTTCCGGATGGTCGATCGCATACGCGATACGACCGACGAGTTCCATCAGATGGTTCGGGTCGTGGCTGGTCACCATCGCCGTCGACGGCCCTGACGTCTCCACGGCCAGCACGAAGTGCGAGCGCGCCGACAGGACCTGCATCAGCTCCACCAGGTAGAAGATCAACGCACCCACCGTCCCGAGCCACGCGAGGGTGATGAACGGGCCACCGCTGCTCTCGCCCCGGCCGAGGGACGCCACTCCGTCCACCAGCAGGATGAGAACGGTCAGGCCCACCGCCAGCGCGAGGGTCAACGCCACGCGCTTACTGAAGAGCATGATCGCCTCCTTGCGACGCGGACGCAGCACGAACGTGAACACGCGGGCGATGTTCTCCAGCGGATACGCGGCCGGCCCGACCCACAGCAGCCGCTTACTGACCCTGAGGTCGACCGCGCGCACCAGAGGCGGCGTCGGCGCGCCCATAGGTCGCGGTGGTATGGCCGGTGGCTCCATGACTCCCCCTCGAATGATCCGCTCGCCGCGAAGGGCCCATTAAGCGTCGCACCTACCTTCAACGCAAGTGGAAATCGACTCACCGACGCGTTACCGCCCAGGAGTTGGCGCAATCACCGCCTGCCCCACCCTCCACACCAGGACCCGTACAAACGGAAGATCCCGCGTACGCGCACGCGCCCGAACTACGAAATCGTCACCCGATCTCCGTTGACCGGTCTTCGGCCGGCGGGCGATAGTGACGCGGCCGATTCCACGTCGGCCGCGTCATCAGGGGTGGGGATCTCCATGCAGTGCAGCGGACACGACACGTCGCCCGAAAGGGCGACGGTGGGGACCGAAGCGGAAGCCACGGCCACGGAAGCCGAAGCGGCCGACGCGACCGCGGCGGTACTGGCCGCCCTCAGCGGCGGGAGACTCGCCGAGGCCCGCGCGCAGGCGACCGCCGCGCTGGAGCGGTACGGCCCCGATCCGGCGCTCTTCCTCCTGCTCGGCCGGGCCCACGCCGTCGAGAACGAGGACGACCACGACGACGAGGCCGAGCGCGCCTACCGCCGCGGCCTGGAAGCCTTCCCCGACCACCTGGACCTGCTGGCCGCGTACGCCGCACTCTGCCTGGAATCCGACGCGCTGGACCGCCCCGGCCGCCACGCCCGGGGCCCCGTCCTCGCGGCCCGGGTCCGCGCACTGGCACCCGGATCGCCGCAAGCGCGCGAAGTCGACCGGATCGGCAGGGGCATAGGCCTGGACGGGGCGGCAACGGGCGGCGGCCGGCCCTCCCTCGCCACCCCGATTCCGCGATCCGCTGCGCACGCGCAACGCCATGACGTCCGTACGGCCCTGGCCAACTCCCCGAGCCTCACCGAAGCCGCCCGCCAGGCCGAGGAGGATGCCCGGCGTTACCCCTACGACCTGCGCCGGATCATCCGCGCCGAGACCCTGACCGCCCTCGGCCGCCCGGGCCGCCGACTGCTCCTGGGGCAGGTACGGGCCCCGCTCCTGAGCGTGCTCGTCGCGTTGGCGCTGGGGGCCGTGGCCCTGATCCCCGGGCCCGCCTCGCCCCTGCCCGTGTGGGCGGCGGCCGCCGCCCTGCTCACGATCATCCCGAACCGCATGCTCACGGCCCTGGAGAGCCGGGCCCGCACGCGCGGCCTCGCCCGACTGCTGCCGCCTCCGGCTCCGGCCGACAGCGACCCGGCGTACAGCATGCTGCCGCCACCGCCCGCCCCCGGCGCCCGCGATTTCGCCGTGCTCGGGACGGCTCTCACCCTGGCGGTCTTCGCGGTGGTCTCTCCGCCGCTGCTCGTGCCCCGCACGCACACCGAGCCCCCGCGCTCCACGACATCGGCGCCGGACACCTTCCTCGGCAAGCCGCTGCTCTCCGCCCGGCCGGCCGTGGCCGGCCTCGACTCACGACTGGCCTCGGTGTGGCTGCCACCCGGCGGCGGCTCGTTCTCGTACGTCTACGGAAACCCGGAGGTGCCGATGGCCGACGGCAGTCTGCTCACCACGCAGGTCTTCGGCACGACAGGTGACTCCCGCACCGCGTTGAACGCCTACGAACAGACGCTGGCCGGTGCCGGCTCGGTCGTCGACGCCACCTGGGACGGCCCCACCGGGGCCCCGGTGCACTGCGTCTCGTACGCGACGGGCGACGAGGAAGCCGGCGCGCACGTGGCCTGCAGCTGGTCCGGCGACGACAGCTCGGGCACCGTGGTGACGGACGGCTCCGGCCTGAGCCACAACATGGCGGTCGTCGACACGATGATGGCGTGGGGCGAGATCGTGCACCAGGGCGCCGACGACAGTTCGCCCTGACCGAGCGTCACCGGGGCATGGCGCTGCTCGGCATCAGGACCCCCGAGCACCGCGGAGCACCGCGCGCCCCGTTCCGTACGGGGCCCACCAGGCGCACCCATCATTGGACTTGACCAATTTCCCTTCGTAGAAAATCATGACCGGAGTCGCCATAGGTTCTTCAGAACCCTCGTAACCGCCCCCCAGGAGAACCACGCAACATGCGTATACCCACCACTGCTGCCCTCGCGGCGCTCGGCGGCGCCCTGGTGCTCGGGCTCACCGTCGCCCCTGCCGCCCAGGCCGCTCCCGCCGCGGCGGACTGCACCACCGACGCCTTCGGAATCGCCGGTAAGTACGGCGAGTTCGTCCTCGGCGACGACGTCCACTCCCCCGACGCCGAGGGCGCCGTGGCCGTCGGCGGCAACGCCGACTTCCGGGGCGGCTTCAGCGTCGGCAACGAGCTGTCGGCCGCCGAGGTCGACGCCCTGCCCGGCCGGGCGGCGCTCGTCGTCCGGGGCGACCTGGTCAACGGCGGCTCGGACACCGTCGTGATGAAGGGCAACGCGGTGGTGGGCGGCACGGTGACGGGCCGCGCCGTCGACCTGCACCACGGCACCTTCGCCCAGCAGGCCGATCTCATCGACTTCGACGCGGAGTTCGCCAAGCTCCGGTCCTACTCCGCGGCGCTGGCCAAGGAGTCCGCGACCACCGGCGCCCAGGTCCGGCTCGAAGGAGACCGGCTGACGCTGGAGAGCGGCGACAGCGACCGTAACGTCTTCGCGGTTCCGGCCGACGAGCTGGAGAAGGCCAAGGAGGTCTTCATCAAGGTCCCGGCCGGGGCGACGACGATCGTCAACGTCAGCGGCCAGGACTACGACATGGCGAGCGCCGGCACCACCAGCTTCTTCCTCTCCGGCGGTCAGGACTTCGTCCTGGACGACAAGCGGCAGAGCACGTCCGACGGCAAGGTCAGGGCCAAGCTCCTCTGGAACTTCCCCGATGCCGACAAGATCTCCAAGAACAGCCAGGCCGCCTGGCCCGGCAGCGTGCTCGCCCCCGGGGCGCACCTGGACCTCGGCAACGGCGCGCCGGTCAACGGTTCGGTGTGGGTGGCCTCCCTGCACGGCTCGGGCGGGGCCGAGACGCACCACTTCCCGTTCACCGGCTGCCTCCCCGAGACCCCCGGCGGCCAGACCCCGTCGCCCGGTACGACCCCGAGCAGCAGCACCCCGGCCACGACGCCGCCGGCGACGGGCACCTCGTCGGCCCCCGTGAGCTCGCCGTCCCCGAGCGCCACCCCGTCCGACAGCCCGTCGGGGTCCGCCACGCCCGGCGCCACCGCGTCCCCGTCGGGCAGCACCGCACCGGGCGCCACCGGTGGCGGCGAGGGCGACCTGGCCTCGACCGGCAGCAGCGGCACGATCCCGATCGTCATCGGCGGCGCGGCGGTACTCGCCGCGGGCGCCGGCCTGGTCGTGATGGCACGCCGCCGCAAGCGCGCCTGATCACCACGCGCTGAGGGGGTGGCGCGCCACGGGCGCCACCCCCTCACGACCACCGGACCGCAGAACCGGTCCCCCTCAGCCGCCCTGCCCCTCCAGCGAGTCGGAGATGTCCTCCCACTTGGCCGTATCGCGCTGGTAGCTGTACACGGGGCGGTTCCCCATGGCCGCCGTACGGAACGGCCTGCCGTTGTCGTCGATGCGCAACGTCCCCTTCCGGCCCCCGCTGGACCAGTCCAGCTCCAGGTACCAGGTCACGTCGTGGTCCTCGGTGTGCGCGTTGAGGTGGAACACCTCCACGTCGGTGGAGCTCACCTGGTACGGGAAGTTCTTCGCCGCTACGACGCGGCCGCCGTCCTCACCGGCGACCGGCCGCGACACGGGCGCGCCGGCGTCCAGGTCGATGTCGAACGTCTGCGGCGCGATGCCGCCCCCGCAGCCCTCGCCCATCGAGTACGCGGGCCAGTCGTTGGCCGGCGCCTGCTTCACCACCCGGACGTGGAGCCCGGTCAGGACGACGGCCTGCTGCGAAGCGCCCTGCATCGTGAGCTCGATCAGCATCTTCCCCGCGTCCACCCCGCCCAACTGCGCCGACCAGTTGCGCCGGGCCCTGTCCTGGACGTCGGGCACCGGCGGCATGCCCTGGGGGTCCCGGTCCAGCAGGTAGTACTGCCCGCACGGCCAGTCCCAGTTGTACGAACTGATGGTGGAGGTCACAGGAACCCCCTGGAACCCGCTGCCCTTCTCCTCCTTCTTCCCGCCCGGTCCCTGGGGAACGGTGGACTTCGTGGCCGTGGCAGAAGGTGTCGCGGAACCACTGGTCGCGGACGGCGAGGGCTTGGAAGGACTCGGCGACGGGGACGCGCTGCCGCTCCGGCTCGGGGTGACCGGTGCGCTGCTGCGGGGTGTGTCCATCCCCTCCTCGTGGGCGCGGTCGCCCGAGTAGTGGCTGATGGCCAACGCGGTGGGCACGGTGAGCGCGACGACCGCGACGGCCGCGAGCAGGACCCGCAGCCGCTTGCCGGACATCCGGCGGGTGGTGGGCGCGGCACCCGGGGGCCGTGCATCGGGCGTCACGTCCTCGGCCGCCGGGTCGTTGGCCGCCTCTGATTCCGGTTCCGGTTCCGACGCCGCGCCCACCGGCTCCGCCGACGGCGTGACCGCGAGCTCGTCCGTCACCGCCTCCGCCGCCGTCACCGTCACCGTCACCGGCTCGACCGGGCCGGCGGCCTCCGCCCCTCTCAACGCCCCCCGCCGCTTGGCCTCGTCGGCCAGGATCCACTGCCGGTGCAGCGCGACCAGCTCGTCCGACGTCGCACGGCACACCCGCGCGAAGCGTTCGACCGGCGCGTAGTCGTGCGGAACCGCCTCCCCGTTGCAGTACCGGTGAATCGTGGAGGTGCTCATGTGCAGCTTCTGGGCCAGCGCTCCGTAGCTCAGCCCGGAGCGCTGCTTCAGCCCCCTGAGCAATGCGGCGAAGTCCTGGATCTCCGTGCCCACCCTGACCGTTCCCCTCTCCTACCCTCCCGGAACGGCGTCCCAGGCAGGTGATGTCTTCGCAGGTCAGGGGCCATTTTTCCGTTCCAGCGTCCCGTACCGGCCGGTGATCGTTGCCACCGGCTCCGAGCACCGGACACGATGGTGGAACACACCGCAGCAGCACCCCGGCAAGGGCAAGCAGCGCGACTCGTACACCCACCAACGTGCCCGTTCCCGGGAGCCGCCGTGCGTACTCGTCCTCAACTCAGCCTCACCGATGCAGTGGCCGCAGGAGTCCTGATCGCCTCGGTCACGACCGTCATCACACTCCTGTGGAACCTCTGACCACACGTCATTGTCCAGTACAACCGTCCGTCCCCGGTGCGCCAAAGCGGCGCCCCACATCCGGCGACACCTTCTGATGGGAAAAGACCACTCATGCGTAACCTCCGCATCCGCCGCGCCGCCCGTACCTCCGCTCTCGGAGCCATCGCCCTGATCGCCTCCGTGTCACTGACGGCCTGCCAGGAGGACAACCCCGCGCCGTACGACGCCCTCGCTTCCGCTTCGCCCGGCTCCTCCGCCACGACCCCGGCGGCGACCTCCGGCGCCTCCGGCGACAAGGCCAAGGAAACGGCGGCCCCCTCCACCGGCCAGGGCAAGGACACCGCCGCCCCGGACAACGGCACCGGCGGCTCCTCCGGTTCGGGCTCCGACGACGGCGCGTCCGCCGACAAGCCGCAGGACGACGGCGGTGTCGTCACCCTGGCCTGCACCGGTGCGAACACCAAGCTGACGATGTCGTCGGTGGCGCGGCCGGCCAACCACATGCTGCTCACGATGACCAACACCGGCTCGAAGGCGTGCAACGCCTACGCCTACCCCTACCTGCGCTTCGGTGAGGCGCAGGCCGTCCCGAACACCTTCCAGGACAGCAAGCCGCAGGCGGTGGCGACCATCAACCCGGGCGAGTCCGTCTACACCGGCGTCCTGACGTCGGCCGCCGACGGCAGCGGCACGAACGGATACGACACCAAGGACCTCAGCGTCAGCTTCCAGTCCCGCGCCGGCGGCTCCACCGGCTCGGCGGTCTCGGTGCCGCTCGCCAAGAGCGTGTACGTGGACAGCAGCCTCAGCGTCACGTACTGGCAGACGAGCATGGACGACGCGCTCCAGTACTGAGCGCCCGGGGGAACGGCCGGGGGGAAACGGCCACCACCCGCAACGCAAAGCCGCTCCACCTCACACGACCTCACATCACTTCACGGGGAGCATCACCATGAGCAGCAACCGCAACCGCAACCGCATCCGCATCCGCACCACCGTCCTCGCCACCGGCGCCCTCCTGGCCGCGCTCTCGCTCACCGCGTGCGGCAGCGACACCGGAACCGACAGCGCCAAGGCGGGTGCGGCCGCCCCGGCAGCGCACTCCGCCGCCAAGCAGTCCCCGCCCCCGGCCGCCACGCCGAAGAAGGCCGTCACCGACGCGGACACCACCAGCGGCACCAGCACCGACGCCCCCACCACCACCACCGGCGGCACGCCCAAGCGCGTCGTGCCCCCCGCCCAGAGTGAGCCGAAGAAGACCACCACCTCCTCGCCCCGGACCCCCAGCACCCCGAACCGCACGCCCGCCACCTGCACCGGCGGGAACACCAAGACGGTCGTGAGCAAGGTGAACCACCCCATCAACCACCTGCTGCTGACCGTGACGAACACGGGTGACCGCCCCTGCTACGCGTACTACGCGCCCAAGCTCCGCTTCGACGACGCGCAGGCCGTCTTCCCGATCCTGGAGAGCAGCCTGCCGCAGGCAGTCGTGACGCTGGACCCGGGCCGGTCCGCGTACGCCGCCATCGGCCTGACGGGCGAGCCCGGCGCCGGCCCCGCCCCGCGCAAGGCCGCCCACCTCCAGGTGAACTTCTCCGGCAGGAACGCGGCGGGCTCCACCGGCGCCCCGGCCGAGCTGACGCTCCCGGCGAAGACGTACTGGGACGACAACGGCTACGTCACCTACTGGCAGACCGACATGGCCGACGCCCTCACCTTCTGAGCCACACCACGGCCGAACCGGCCCCTCCGCCTCGTGCGGAAGGGCCGGTTCGGCCGTGGCGTCGAGGCGGCCTTGCCCGTCGGACGCGGTGTGGAACCGTAGGGCACATGAGCGGTGATCACGAGAGGGCCGCAGCGCTGGAGCGAGCGGTTCAGTTGCGGGAACAGGGCCAGGCCGGGCAGGCCCGGGAACAACTGGTGGAGCTGGTCGACCGGTATCCCGGGGATGCCGAGATCGCCTATCAGGCTGCCTGGGCACACGATGTGCTGGGCCTGGAGAGGGAAGCCGTGCGCCCCAGGCCTTCCGCATGCACGTGCCGAGGTGGCCCGGCCGGGGCCCGGACCGCCTCGGGCCGGTGGTCAGGCAGGCTGCGGGGTGGGTGTCGCGGGGGCGGCGGTCGCGGCCTCGCGGGTCTCGCGCAACACCAGCAGGCCGTTGGCGGCCATCAGTGTCGCGGTCAGGCAGTGGACGGCGAACGCGATGGCCACCGAGCCGTGGTGGACCAGCACGGTGGTCATGTCGCCGTACGCGGCGACAGCCTCCACCAGCAGCGCCCAGCCCAGCGCCCGACGGTGGCCGGTCACCAGCAGGATGCCCAGGACCAGGGCCAGGACGACGTCACGTATTCCCTTGATCACCAGGAAGCCGCCCCCGTCGCCGGCCGGCACGCTCGGTAAGCCGAAGCCCTGCGCCGCCGCCTGAGGGCTCACGATGAACTCCGTACCGAACCAGAGGATGAAGAGGACGAAGGCAGCGGCCACCACGGTGTTGATCTTCTTCAGAGACATGCTTCTTCTCCTTGCGGGATGTCGTCGTGCGGTCAGACGAGGGCGGCGACGAGGAAGGCGAAGGCGGCGATGATGACGGCGACGCGGACGTAGTGGTAGCGGTCCCAGCGGTTCATCTGCTCCTTCCAGTCGGCGGGCCGGTTCTCGGGGGTCCAGGTCTTGCCCCGGTTGTTGATCGGGACGAGCAGCAGGATCGACATGATCACGCTGACGGCCAGCAGCACGCCGCCGGTGACGACGAGGCCGGCGCCGTGCTCGCCCCATCGGGCGACGGCCCAGATCGCGGCGAGAATCATCGAGCCGATGTACCAGAACGGCATCAGGGCCCCGAGCATGCGGCCCCCATGAGCGCGGGCGAGCTGGCCGCTGTCCTCCGGGAGGGCATTGAAGATCCGGTTCATGACGAAGGCGACGGCGAACTCCACCCCCACCATCACTCCGACGACGACGGTGGTGATGACCTCAAGTGCGTTGAGCATGACGATCCCTCTCGAAATCTAGTGCCGCTAGCCGATGATGCAACGCTAGACCTACTGCCGCTCCTTTGTCTAGCGGTGCTAGAATCGAGTCATGTCGGTACAGGAACGCAAGGAACGTGAACGGGCGGAGCGCGAGCGCCTCATCGTGGCGACCGCCCGCGAGCTCGCCGAGCAGCAGGGCTGGGACGCGGTCACCACCCGCCGGCTGGCCGAGCGCATCGAATACAGCCAGCCCGTTCTCTACAGCCACTTCCGCGGCAAACGCGAGATCATCGGCGCCGTCGCCCTCCAGGGCGCCACCGAGCTGGCCGTGGCGGTACGGGCAGCGACCGCCGCCGCGAACGGCCCACGCCCCCGGGTCCACGTCCTGGCCCGCGCCTACCTGGACTACGCCGAACGCAACCCGGCGGTCTACGACGCCCTGTTCCAGCTCGACGGCGGCCTCGCGTACGCACAGGAGGACACCCCTGAACCCCTGAAGGACGCCTTCGCCGCGCTCCTGGAAACCCTGGGCGAGGTCGCCGGGGACGGCATCGCCCCGGGCCTGTTCACCGAGGTTTTCTGGTCCTCCCTGCACGGCCTGGCCACCCTCACCCGAACCCGACGCCTGCTCCCGGAGGACGCCGAAGCGAGGCTGGAACTCCTGGTGGACCGGCTCCCCGTGACCTGACGGCGCAAGAGGGCGCAGGAACTCAGATCCTGCTGAGGTCGACCTCCACCGCGAAGGGCGCGGCGGCCTTGATGACCCCGGTGAACACGTCCCCGTCCCGGTAGGCCCTGGTAGCAGGGTCGAGAACATAGGTGTACACGAGGGGAACGCCGGTCGCCGCCTGTTCGACCCTCCAGTAGAAGGCGATACCGGACTTGGCGTACTGGTCCGTCTTCACGATCCGGTCGGTGGTCTCCGACCCCGGTGAGACGACCTCCACGACCAGCAGCACGTGCTCGGGACGGGTGGGCGTGATGTCGATGGTGTCCGCGCGGTACACCACGACATCCGGGCGCCGGTTCGTGAGCGGGACGTCCTGGAGACGGACATCGAAGTCGGTATCGGCGTTCCAGTCGGGCCCCGCAGCCTCGTCCAAGGAATTCGCCAGGATCCGAGCGAGCCGGTTGTGGCGCTTGGACGCGCTGGGACTCACTACAACCATCCCGTCCACGATCTCGATCCCCGCACACTGCTCCTCGGACCAGGAGTCGTACTGCTCCGCCGTGATCTGCTCATGCATCCACGCAGGGGCTGCCATCTCGGCAGTCATGACGCACCTCCCGGACACCATGCGGGCGGGCCCGATCCCGCTGAGCTCAGCGTACTGTCCCAGCGTGCCCGCCCGGTGGCGGCTCAGGCACACAGCCCAGCGCCTCGGCCCAGAAGGCCACCATCCGCTGCGGATCGGAGCAGTCGATCGTCAGCTGCACGGTCATCCCCATTGCCTGAGCATCCCAGGCAGATCTGACAGACCCGAAACGGTCCGGGCGATCAGGCCCAACCGGCCGAGCTATAGAGTCCGGCCGGGAGGTGGCCATGACCGATCGCGGCTGGTACGACGACGATGGGTACGACGAAGCGTTGCAACGGGCCAAAGGCGCAACGCGGGTCGACTGGGCGGCAATCGCCGGCACAGCAGGCGCACTGACCTGCGCGCTGATCGTCTTCGTCGCGCTCTGCGCCGTTGCGGTCGGGGCGGGCCTGTACGTAGCGACGGCAATGGACTACTGACAAACCTGCCGCCGCCGGCCGACGGAATCGACCGGGCACGCCCTACCCGTGCCGGCTGAAGACCTCGCGGACGCCGGGCAGCGCCGCTTCCTGCTGCTCGTCCTCACCCTCGTACAGGTTCGCCACAACCATCTCCGGAGTGAAGTCCTGGCCGAAGCGGTAGCCGCCCAGGCAGTAGTCGAAGCCGGACTCGCCGAAGAGGTCCGCGTCCTCGCGGCGGCAGTGCTCCGCCAGGCCGTCGGACACGTGCCAGCGTGTGCCGTCGTGCCAGAAGACACCGCCCGCATAGTGAATCGTCCGGCCCGTGGCGGGGTCCGTGAGGTTCAGCGACTCGTAGTTCTCGGGACGGTCGCGGACCAGGCCGACGAGGGCTTCGGGCACGCCCTTGTAGAAGGACTCCTGGAGGGCGAAGTCCTCCTCGGCGTACAGATTCAGGTCCGACTCGTGGTCGAACGTCAGCAACAGCACGCGGCCGTCATCCGCGAAGTACCAGACCGCGGACTGACCACCGCCGTCGTTCCACGCCAGGCGACGTGCGCCGCTCACCGTCACGGGCGCCACATCGATGAGGTCGTCCATGATCGCCGCGCGGCGCTGCACCTCCGGGAGAGGAGTCGCTGCCAGGGCATCCCATATCGCGTTGCTCATGCCCGCAGGCTATCCACGGCCTCTGACAACGCGCCCGCCCCTACGATCTCACCCATGGCCATGTTCGTGCACCTGACACCCGCCGCGAACGCGGCACGCATCCGCAAGTCCGGGATACGGGCCGCCGGCCACAACCGCGACGGCGCAAAGGGCCTCTTCTGCTTCCCGGTCCTGCCGTCCTACACCCTCACCCACCAGTGGCTGCGCGAACTCGCCCGCCACGGCGGCCCGCGCGGCCTCGTCGCCGTCCACCTCCGCCTGCCCGACGACGAGCCGGTGACCGTCGGCCACTACAGCAACCGCCCGGGCCGGACCGCCCTCACCACCACGGCGAGCGACGCCGTGCACAGGGTCGCCGCGCTGGAGGACCCGCGCGGCTGGGAGGTCTTCCTCCCCCGGGCCGCCACCCGAGCCGAGATCCACCGCGTACGCGCGGTCCGCCAGGTCACCGGCTGGCGCTACTTCCCCGACTCCAACGGCAAGGCCCCGTGCACCTGTTACGGCTGCCGGGTGCGCGGCGAGTACGGCGCGCAACGCCTGCGCCGCCGCCGCCCGCACCCGCTCGACGGCCCGGCGCCCGCCACCCCCGTCCTGCTCGCCCGGATCGCCGCAGCGGGCGACCCCGGAGATGCGGCAGAACTACGCGCGACCCTGCACTGGTTCGGCTTCCGCCGACGCGGACCACTCGCTCAACTCATCCACCTCGCCGATCACCCAGACGCCGGCGTACGCGTGGCCCTGGTCGAGGCCGTGGCCCACTGGCGTACCCCCGGAGTCGACGCCTTGCTCCAACGCCTGGCCGAGGACCCGGACGAGGAGGTACGCGAAGCAGTCGACTCCACCGACCGGCTGAACCCGGCCTGACCACCGCCCCTACTGGCAGTCGAAGTCGAACCAGATCCGGTGCGTGCCGTCCTCGTCGACGGCCAGCCCGCCACCCCCGCGGATCCCGGCCAGGGCGCCGGTCCCACTCGACGGCACGATCGCGAAGAACTCGTTCGCCCGGTCGTCGCCGCTCGTAGCGGCAGAGTGCACGAAGTTGAACGTGCCCTCCCGCCCGCCGAGCGCACCCTCGAAGGCCTCCATGGCAACGTACGTACCCACCCCGGCGGCCTGATCGAAGGCGGCCGTGAACAGGGTCGTCGAACGCCCCGTGACCTCGCCCTCGAAGCTCTTGACGATGGTCGCGACACCCATCGGGAGACGCGTCTCGACCTCGGGGACGGGCTTCAGTTCGGACGGGACGAACGAGGTGACGGTGAAGGTACCGGAAGCTTTCATGGCGTCGATGGTAGGGCCGCACGGCCGGGATCCCGCGTGTGTGCGCTGCAAAATCAGCCCGGAGACAGGAACACGACGATGTCCGACTCGTCGCCCGGCACGGGTCCGGGCTCCTGCCATCCGACGCGGCGGTAGAACGCGAGCGTGTCGTGCGCCTGACTCCAGGTCAGCAGCCACGCCCGGCCGGTCGGCGCGTCAGCGGTGAGGGCGGACAGCAGCCGGCGCCCCAGCCCTGTGCCACGGGCGCGTGGCCGCACGCCCAGCTCGTCGATCTCGAAGGCGCCGACGAGGAGTTCGTTCACCCGGTCGGCGCCGAGCCGACTGGTCACCTTCCCATAGGCACGATCGGTGCGGAACGGGTCCTGGGTGGTCCACCCCGTGACAAAGCCTTCCACCTCACCGTTTTCCGCCATGGCCAGGACGGCCCGGAACCCGGGTCGGTACGCGTCCGCCTCCAGCCGCTCCCTGAACGCCGCCCGGGTCACCTCGGCGTCCTGGTGCTCCCAGGGCGGGGCGGTGAAGACCTCGACGTAGGCATCGGTGAGCTCATCGGCGCATGCCAGGACGTCCAGCCCGAAGTTCCGCATGGCGGGCCACCCTATCCGCCGGTCTTACCGCTTCATGCGGACGCCCTCATGGCCGGCAGCACGCTGACGTCACAGCGTCACGACCCGCGGGCGTGCGAACACCGAGTTGTCGATGACCACATCCATCATCGGCAATGGGTCGGCTTCCTCAAGATAGATGCGCTCGGCCACCAGATACCTGTTGCGGTGGATCGACTCCGCTTCGGTTCCGGCCCAGTCCTGGTCACGCTCGGCACCCCGCTCAACAGACAGTTCCGCATCCACCTGCAACCAGACGCGGAAGTCCCAGTACTCATTGATCTCGGGCCGGAAGGCGAAGACACCATCCACGATCAGCACCGCGTCCGGGCCGAGCGGCGTCACTTCGGATGAGTGATCTCGCTGGGTCAGCGGGTCGATGCTGCACAGAGCACACGCCGTCGCCCGCGACGACCGGCAGGGATCCAGCAGCAGGCGCTTGGCCGCTTCATAGTCGTACGCGTTGCAGTAGTAGCCCTCACCGGACTCCCGGTCGTAGAGGTGCCGGTCCCTCCACGGATTCTTGAAGTCGTCGAGAGTCGCCCGGAGCACCGGCCGCCCCGCAGCACTGATCCACGCAGCCAGTTCATGTCCGAAGCTCGTCTTCCCGGCAGCGGTGAAGCCGTCGATCCCCACGAGCAGACGGCCCTCACCGAGAGCCAGGATGCGCTTGGCGATCTTCTCGACCAGCATGCTGCGCTCGGCGGAGGCTTCCGGAGGGCAGGGCTGCCGCCAGGACGAAGCCGAGTGATGCACGTCCGCCTGCGGTGGTGTCATGGAGATGAAACTACCGGCTGGTTCAACAGCCAGGCAGGTCGCTGCGCGCGCACCCGCACACCCGGCGGAAGTCGAGTTACGGCGGCAGCGAAGGCGGCGGATGCGTAAGGAAACGCTCCCCGACCCACCTTCAGCCGAACTCGCACCACACGACCTTCCCGGGCGACCGTTCCCCCACCCCCCACCGGTCCGCCAGCGCGTCGACGATCACCAGTCCCCGCCCCCACTCCCCGTCCGGCTCACGCACCCCGGGCTTCCCGTCACCGCTGTCGTGCACCTCGACCCGCACCAGCCCCGCGTCCCGCAGCCACACCATCAGCCGGTAACCACGCCCCGGCGGCACCCCGTGCACCAGCGCGTTCGTGGCCAGCTCGCTGACACACAGCACCACGTCGTCCGCCCGCGCCTCCCGGATCCCCCAGTCGACCAGCGCCTCCCGCACGAAGTCCCTGGCCGCCCGCACCGACCGGCGCTCGCGCCGGAAGAACCGCTCACGCAGCAGCGGGAGTTGCATCGTCTCGTTCATGCGACGAGCGTCACACTCGGTCACTGTGTTGTCACAGTGTGCTCACCCGTACAGCTTTCTTGTACGAGAACGACGTCGCCCGGCTCAGCGCTGTCCTCCGCTCCTGGGAGGACCGCTTCGGCATACGGGTCGTGGCGCTCGGCTTCGACACCCTGACCGTCTCCGTGGCCCGCCCGCCCACGACGGAGGCGGAAGCACTGGCCCTGGCCTCCGAGCACTTCGCGTTCTGCCCGGACAACATCCACCAGTCCTCCCTCGACAGTCTGGAGAAGTACGCGGCCGATGCCCTGCTCGGCCGGGAGACCTGGTCGTTCTGGTGGGACTGAGAGGCACCTGGGGGACCGAGGCGGCTACGCCCGTACGGCGCGGTGCACCCACCGGCACTCGGCGCACTCCCCGGGCTCGGGCGCTCTGAACGCGCGGTCGCAGCCGTCGCAGTTCTGCAGCGGGTCGTACAGCGGGGAGCGATCGGTGGCCGGGAGGGGCGGGGGCAGCCGCTTGGTCAGCCGCTGCTTCAGGAACTTCACCGGGTACCTCAGCGGCAGGGGCAGATCCGTGGTGAGCGCCCGCCTGATGGCCGCGGGGGATGCCTTGCGCTCCAGCCATGCGGCGACGGCGGGAGTGAGCGCGCGGACGTCGTCCTCGGACAGGTCCAACTCCGGTGCGCTACGGGCCAGATCAAGCAGGAGCACGGAGGCCGTCCGGTCCAGCTCGGGCCCGGCCGTCTCCGGTCGGGGCGCAGGCACCTTCGCCGACACGTGAGCAACGACGGGCACGGGAGCAACCACAGGAGCGGGCGCAGCCGCAGCAACCTCGGGCGCGCGTTCCGGGGCCCGTTCAGTCGCCGGTGGCAATCCTCCCTTCCCGCTCGCGCGGACAGCCGCCGGGGCCGCCGTTTCCGTAACCGTGCGGGGCTGGTTGTACGAGGTGGTGCGGGTGACAACGCGGCCGGACGGAAGGCGTTCGCGGCTGCGTAGGAGGTAGCCGTGCTTCTCCAGCTCCCGCAGCGCCCCGGCGATGCGGGCCTCGCTCTCCGGGAAGCGCTCGACCAGGCACTTGATACCGGCCTTCGCCCCGGGAGGCAGCGACTGGATGTGCGTGGCGAGGCCGATCGCGACGAGCGAGAGCTCGTCGTGCTGGGCGAGATGGTTGCCGATCACCACGAAGTGGCTGACGTGGCGCATCTTCACGTGGATGACGCCGCCGGACGGGGCGTGGGAGGGGGAGATATTCTGCTGGGTATCCATCGGGAAGCGTTCTCTTCCTCGGCGGTCAGGCCCTCGCTCGGGATGCCAATCCCGGCGGGGGCCGTCACAGTCTGAAGTTTGGTTTCGTGAGCATATGCCAGGCAACGGGGGCGAGTTCTAGCCCAGACGGCCAACCTCACCCGTCCGAGTGACGGCCCCCGCGACCCGCGCACACGCACGCGGGCGCATGCGCGCGGGGGCCTGCTGAGGTCCACCCGGGTGGGTTGGGTTTGGTTAATTTCTTCTTCCCAAAGGACTTAAAAGCTTTTTACGTCGTGCGCCGCCGCGACGCGGCCCACCGCGTCGTACTCCATCGCGTCGCGGCCCACCGGGTCGTGGTTTCCGGACCCGGTGTGTGCGGCCAAGCCGTGGCAGGATCCGCGTACATGAGGATGGAACAAGCGGATCGGCCAGTCGCCCTGGTCAGCGGGTCCACGTCGGGGATCGGGGAGGCCGTCGCGCGAAGGCTGGCGGCGGACGGGATGCTGGTCGTCGTGCACTCGCGACGCAGCACGGAGGCAGGCGAGGCTCTGGCGGCGGAGCTCGGCGGGGCGTACGTACAAGCCGATCTGGCCGTGGAGGAGGAGGCCCGGCGCCTGGTCGAGGCGGCGCTCGGCCACTACGGGCGGCTCGACGTGCTGGTGAACAACGCGGGCATCAGCTGGCCGATCCCGCACGACGATCTGGCCGCGGCGACACCGGCGGACTGGCGGCAACTGCTGGAGGTCAACCTCATCGCCCCATGGGTACTGTGCACGGAGGCACTTCCGGCGCTGCGCCGATCCCCCACGGGCGGCAGCATCGTGAATGTCACCAGCCACGCCGGGGTACGCCCCAAGGGCTCGTCGGTGCCGTACGCCGCGAGCAAGGCCGCGCTGAATCACGTGACCCGGCTGCTCGCCGCCGCGCTCGGGCCCGAGGTGCGGGTCAACGCCGTGGCGCCGGGGCTGGTGGACACGCCGATGACGAAGGACTGGGCCCAGGCGCACGAGCTGTGGCGGGACCGCTCGCCCATGCGCCGCCCGGCCCAGCCCGCCGACGTGGCCGACCTGGTGGCGTCATTGATCGCCAGTACCTACCTCACGGGCGAGGTCATCGTGCTCGACGGCGGACTGAATCTGACCTGACGGCCCGGCCGGTCGGGCCCGTCGGCCGGGCCGCCGGGAATGGTCCGCGGCCCACGGGGAAGCCCACACACCATGGATCCGACAGAGAGCCTCATCGACGAGTTCCACGCACAGCCCGCCGAGAGCGACAGAAGACGCGAAATCGTCGCGGCGATGGGCGACATACTCGCGAAGCACCCCGACCACCCGAAGGCGCTGCCCTTCCTCGCCTCGGTGGCCGCGGACACCCAGGAGTACGACGTCGCCAGGGTGGAGGCCACCACCGCCCTGCGGCTGTCACCGCCCACGGACGACGCGCACCGGCAGCGGGCCGCCCGCGCGCTGCTGGCCGTGATGCGGGGGCCCGACGACGACCTGTGCCGCCAGTACGCGGCCATGGCGCTCGGGCCCTACGCGGACGCCCCGGAGGTCCACGAGGCGATGGCGGCCGCCGTTCTCGGGGACGACGACCCGCTCGTCCGGGACAACGCGCTGGCCGCGCTCCGTCACGCGGGCCCGAGCGAGGACCGGGCCGAGGTGCTGCACCAACTGACCGACGACCGCTCCCTGGGCCGGGAGGCGACCCGCATCCTCACGTCCTGGGGCAGGCAGACGGCGGCCTGAAGGCGGAGGCAGGCTGGTCCGCGCGGAGCCGGACCCGCTTCGAAAGGCCCCCGCGATCAGCAACGGCCCCGCAATCAGCGCCGCAGCTTCTGCGCGACCTCCGTCGCCCAGTACGTCAGGATCATCTGCGCGCCCGCCCGCCGGATGCCCGTCAGGCTCTCCATGATCGCCGCGTCGCGGTCGATCCAGCCCTTCTCGGCGGCGGCCTCGATCATCGCGTACTCGCCGCTGATCTGGTACGCCGCGACCGGCACGTCCACCGACTCCGCGACCTTCGCCAGGATGTCGAGGTACGGGCCGGCCGGCTTGACCATGACCATGTCCGCACCCTCCTCGAGGTCGAGCGCCAGCTCGCGCATCGACTCGCGGAGGTTGGCCGGGTCCTGCTGGTACGTCTTGCGGTCGCCCCTGAGCGAGGAGCCGACGGCCTCGCGGAACGGGCCGTAGAACGCGGAGGAGTACTTCGCCGTGTACGCGAGGATCGACACGTCCTCGTACCCGGTCTGATCCAGCGCGTCGCGGATCACACCGACCTGGCCGTCCATCATGCCGCTGGGACCGACCACATGGGCGCCCGCGTCGGCCTGGACCTGGGCCATCTCGGCGTACCGCTCCAGCGTCGCGTCGTTGTCGACGCGGCCGTCCTCGGTCAGCACACCGCAGTGGCCGTGGTCGGTGGTCTCGTCCAGGCACAGGTCGGACATGACGACGAGATCGTCCCCGACCTCCTCGCGCACCGCGCGCAGCGCGACCTGGAGGATGCCGTCCGGGTCGGTGCCCGCCGTGCCCCGGGCGTCCTTCTTCTCGTCCAGCGGCACACCGAACAGCATGATCCCGGAGACGCCGGCCGAGACCGCGTCGACCGCGGCCTTCCGCAGGCTGTCCAGGGTGTGCTGCTGCACGCCGGGCATGGCCGAGATGGCGACCGGGGCGTCGATGCCCTCGCGTACGAACGCGGGCAGGATCAGATTCGCCGGGTCGAGCCGGGTCTCGGCGACCATGCGCCGCATGACGGGGGTCGTCCGCAGCCGTCGGGGGCGAGAGCCGGGGAAGTTTCCGTACACAGTCATCCTTCGAGACTAGACCCGCGCACATCACGCTCTTACCGACACCTCTGCCGGGAAAACGGGCGGGCCCGGCCGCTTCACGAGGAAGCAGCCGGGCCCGTACACCCGTAGCCGGCACTCAGGTCGTCGTACGACGCCTCCGCGCACCCGGGCGGCGCTCGCTGGGACGCGTCACCGGGTCACCGGCCTCCTTCGCCGCGTCCCGGCGCTGCGCGCCGAACTCCGCGAGGGCCTCGGCCAGCTTGTGCACCGAGGGCTCCGGCGACAGGACGTCGACGCGCAGGCCGTGCTCCTCGGCGGTCTTCGCCGTGGCCGGGCCGATGCACGCGATGATCGTCACGTTGTGCGGCTTGCCGGCGATACCGACGAGGTTGCGCACCGTCGAGGACGACGTGAAGAGCACCGCGTCGAAACCGCCGCCCTTGATGGCCTCACGCGTGTCGGCGGGCGGCGGCGAGGCGCGGACCGTGCGGTACGCGGTGACGTCGTCGACCTCCCAGCCCAGCTCGATGAGCCCGGCCACCAGCGTCTCGGTGGCGATGTCGGCACGCGGCAGGAAGACGCGGTCGATCGGGTCGAAGACCGGGTCGTACGGCGGCCAGTCCTCCAGCAGACCCGCGGCGGACTGCTCACCGGAGGGCACCAGGTCCGGCTTCACACCGAAGTCGACCAGCGCTGCGGCGGTCTGCTCGCCGACGGCCGCGACCTTGATCCCGGCGAACGCACGGGCGTCGAGCCCGTACTCCTCGAACTTCTCCCGGACGGCCTTCACGGCGTTGACCGAGGTGAAAGCGATCCACTCGTAGCGGCCCGTGACCAGGCCCTTGACCGCCCGCTCCATCTGCTGCGGCGTACGCGGCGGCTCGACGGCGATCGTGGGGACCTCGTGCGGCACCGCGCCGTAGGAGCGCAACTGGTCGGAGAGCGACGCCGCCTGCTCCTTCGTCCGGGGCACGAGCACCTTCCAGCCGAACATCGGCTTGGACTCAAACCAGGCGAGCTGATCGCGCTGGGCGGCGGAGCTGCGCTCCCCGACCACGGCTATGACGGGCTGGTGCCCGTCCGGCGAGGGCAGGATCTTGCCCTGCTTGAAGACCTGCGCGATCGTGCCGAGCGTCGCCGTCCAGGTGCGCTGGCGCGTCGTCGTGCCGGCGACCGTCACGGTCAGCGGGGTGTCGGGCTTGCGGCCCGCCGAGACCAGCTCACCGGCGGCCGCGGCCACCGCGTCGAGCGACGTGGAGATCACGCACGTCGAATCGCTCGCGCCGACCTCGCTCCAGCAGCGGTCGGAGGCCGTACGGGCGTCGACGAACCGGACGTCGGCGCCCTGCGCGTCACGCAGCGGCACTCCGGCGTACGCGGGCACGCCCACCACGTTGGCGACACCCGGCACCACCTCGAAGGAGATGCCCGCGGTGGCGCAGGCCAGCATCTCGGCGCCCGCGTTGCCGTCGAGGCCGGGATCACCGGAGACGGCACGGACGACCCGCCTGCCGCCCTTCGCGGCCTCCATGACAAGATTGGCGGCGTCCCTGAGAACGGGAACACCGGCGGCTGTTGACTGCGCGTCAACAACCGTCAGCTCAGGCGTGCTTACGCCTGCCCGCGCATGGCCGCGGACGACGCCGAGAACCTCCGGCTCGGCGACAAGAACGTCCGCGCGCGCAAGCGCCTCGACGGCGCGCAGAGTCAGCAGTCCCGGGTCGCCGGGACCGGCGCCGAGGAAGGTGACGTGCCCTGCGGACAGGACAGGGAAATCGGATGCGGCGGGGCCGTTGGGGCTCAAAGTGCTCGCTCCCCCATAAGACCGGCCGCACCCTTGGCGAGCATCTCGGCCGCGAGTTCGCGACCGAGGGCCGCCGCGTCGTCGTGCGACGTGGGGACGGGACCGGTGGTGGACATCTGTACGAGCGAGGAGCCGTCGGTGGAACCGACGACACCGCGCAGGCGCAGTTCGTTGACAGCCTGGCCGTCGGCCAGGAGGTCGGCCAGCGCACCCACAGGTGCGGAGCAGCCGGCCTCCAGGGCGGCGAGCAGGGCACGCTCGGCGGTCACGGCGACCCGGGTGTGCGGGTCGTCGAGCTCGGCGAGCGCGGCGGCGAGGTCGGCGCTGTTCGCAGCGCACTCGATCGCCAGTGCTCCCTGGCCGGGAGCGGGCAGCACGGTGTCGACCGACAGGAAGTCGGTCACCTCACCGCTCCGTCCGAGGCGGCTGAGCCCGGCCGCGGCGAGTACCACCGCGTCGAGTTCACCGCTTCGTACAAATCCGATACGTGTGTCGACGTTGCCGCGGATCGGCACGGTCTCGATGTCGAGGCCGTGACTGCGGGCGTACGCGTTGAGCTGCGCCATGCGGCGCGGCGAGCCGGTGCCGATGCGGGCACCGGCAGGCAGCTGCTCCAAGGTCAGCCCGTCGCGCGCCACGAGCACGTCGCGCGGGTCCTCGCGCACCGGCACGGCGGCCAGCACGAGGCCCTCGGGCTGCGCGGTCGGCAGGTCCTTGAGCGAGTGGACGGCGAAGTCCACCTCGCCGCGCAGCAGCGCGTCGCGCAGCGCGGCGACGAACACGCCGCTCCCGCCGATCTGCGCGAGGTGCTCGCGGGAGGTGTCCCCGTACGTGGTGATCTCGACGAGTTCGACGGCGCGCCCGGTCACCTCGCTGACCGCGTCGGCCACCAGGCCGGACTGCGCCATGGCGAGCTTGCTGCGCCGGGTCCCCAGCCTCAGCGGCTGGGTTGACCCCGCGCCCAGGGGTGAGTTGTCGGTCATGACCGCCCTCGATTCGGGTCGTTCAGGTCTGCCCGGGAGACGGCGGCGACCGTCTGCGGGTCGAGGTCGAAGAGTTCCCGCAGCGCATCGGCGTACCCGGCGCCGCCGGGCTCGCTGGCGAGCTGCTTGACCCGCACGGTGGGCGCGTGCAGGAGCTTGTCGACGACGCGGCGCACGGTCTGCGAGATCTCGGCGCGCTGCTTCTCGTCCAGGTCGGGGAGGCGTCCGTCCAGCCGTGCGATCTCGCCCGCGACCACTCCGGCGGCCATCGTGCGCAGGGCGACGACGGTGGGAGTGATGTGGGCGGCGCGCTGGGCGGCCCCGAAGGCGGCGACCTCGTCGGCGACGATGGTGCGCACCTGGTCCACATCGGCGGCCATCGGGGCGTCCGCGGACGCCTCCGCGAGCGACTCGATGTCGACGAGGCGCACACCGTCGAGGCGGCCCGCGCCGCCGTCGATGTCGCGCGGCATGGCGAGGTCGAGCAGGGCCAGCCGGACGGGGCCGGTGGACTGTGCCGGGATCCGGCGGACGGCGCGTGCCTGCGCGGCCGCGGTGGCGGAACCGTTCTCCACCCACGCGGCGTGCTGCTCGTCCGCCTCGGCGGAAGCTGCCGGCACGGGCGCGGGCACCTCGTGCACCGGGTCGAAGTCCAGCCCGAGCGCTCCGGCGACGGCCTCCGCGCTCAGGACGAGCCCGGTGGCGCCGGTGCAGGAGACGACGACGTCGGCACGTGTCAGTTCGTCGGAGACCGCGGCCATCTCCACGGCGTGGGCGGCCACTCCCGTGCCGTCGGCCTGGTTGAGGATCTCGACCAGCCGGTCGGCGCGGGCGCGCGTGCGGTTGGCGACGACGATCTCGGCGACACCGGTACGGGCCAGGGTCGCGGCGGCCAGCGAGGACATCGAGCCGGCGCCGATCACCAGGGCGCGCTTGCCCTGCGCCCAGGCCGCCGGGTCGCGCCCGTCGGCGAGCTGCTCCAGGCCGAAGGTGACGAGCGACTGCCCGGCCCGGTCGATCCCGGTCTCGCTGTGGGCGCGCTTGCCGACCCGCAGGGCCTGCTGGAAGAGGTCGTTCAGCAGCCGTCCGGCGGTGTGGAGCTCCTGCCCCAGCGCCAGCGCGTCCTTGATCTGGCCGAGGATCTGGCCCTCGCCCACGACCATCGAGTCCAGTCCGCAGGCCACCGAGAACAGGTGGTGGACGGCCCGGTCCTCGTAGTGCACATAGAGATACGGAGTGAGCTCGTCCAGACCGACGCCGCTGTGCTGGGCGAGCAGGGTGGACAGCTCGGCGACGCCCGCGTGGAACTTGTCCACGTCGGCGTACAGCTCGATGCGGTTGCAGGTGGCGAGGACGGCGGCCTCGACCGCGGGTTCCGCGGCGAGCGTGTCCTGCAGCAGCTTGGCCTGGCTGTCGGCGGACAGCGAGGCCCGCTCCAGCACGGAGACCGGGGCGCTGCGGTGGCTCAGCCCTACGACGAGGAGACTCATGCCGGCATCACCGCGGGCATGTCCCCGTCGGGTCCCTTCCGGCTGCCGGTCGCGGCGCGCACGGGCGGCGCGGCGGGGTCGGGGCCACTGTCGGCGGCCTCCTCGCCGGCCTTGCGCTGCTCGTGGAACGCGAGGATCTGCAGCTCGATGGAGAGGTCGACCTTGCGTACGTCGACGCCGTCGGGCACCGAGAGCACGGTCGGGGCGAAGTTCAGGATGGAGGTGACACCCGCGGCGACGAGCCGGTCGCAGACCTGCTGGGCGGCGCCGGGCGGCGTGGTGATCACACCGATCGACACGCCGTTCTCGCTGATGATGCGGTCCAGGTCGTCGGCGTGCTGGACGGGGATCCCGGCGACCGGCGTACCGGCCATCGCGGGATCGGCGTCGATCAGCGCGGCGACGCGGAAGCCGCGGGAGGCGAAACCGCCGTAGTTGGCGAGCGCCGCGCCGAGGTTGCCGATGCCGATGATGGCGACGGGCCAGTCCTGGGTGAGGCCGAGCTCGCGCGAGATCTGGTAGACGAGGTACTCGACGTCGTAGCCGACGCCGCGTGTCCCGTACGAGCCGAGATAGCTGAAGTCCTTACGGAGCTTCGCGGAGTTGACCCCCGCCGCGGCGGCGAGCTCCTCGGAGGAGACCGTGGGGACCGAACGCTCGGAGAGCGCGGTCAGCGCGCGGAGATACAGCGGAAGTCGGGCGACGGTGGCCTCGGGAATTCCTCGGCTACGGGTCGCCGGTCGGTGATTTCGGCCAGTTGCCACGGTGCTCCTGCGGGATGAGCGGGGCTGCAGGCGGCCGTATGTCCCAAGACCGCCCCGTCGAATGCAGGCTATGTCTTTGTGAACGCGTGCACAAAGATAGTGTCCGTTTTGTCCGGTCAAAGTGACCGGGGTCACGCACATACGTCGCGCGATCCAGGAACCATGGATCGCATCAGCCCGTTGCAGGCCCGAAGGGGGCAAAGCGGAACACACTCCTCACAGCCACGCCCCCGAGACCACTCAAAACGCCCATGATGGTAACCGGGTTTCACTCAGGAAAGCAGCGCGCTGCGCAGTCTCGCCGGGTCCACGCGCCAGAACGTGTGCTGTTCGTTATCTACGAGAACCACGGGGATCTGCTCCCAGTACTCCTTGTACAACTCCTCGTCCTGGGTGATGTCCTTCTCCTCCCAGGACGCGCCGGTCTCCTCACACACCCCCCGCACCACCGCCCGGGCATCGTCACAGAGGTGACACCCCGGCTTCCCGACCAGGGTCACCACGCGGTCGGCGGGCTTCTTCTTCGTACGACGCAGCAGGGCACTCATGCCTCTCATTCTGCGCCGCTCCCGGGGCCGGTCGGGCCTTGAACCGGCCCCCCGCCGACCTTGGGCCCTTATGGCCGGAATCGCCCGTTTAACACGTCGGCCCCCGAGAGTTCACGCCACCGCATCCCGGCAGGTCGGGAAGGGGCGGGGTGACTGGCTATGCTCACGGCATGGCCGCTCTTGGATGGCTCACACCGCACAGGCGTTCCGCGACAGCACGGAGCGTGCTGGCAGGCGAGGCGGCGGCGGAGGCAGCACGGAAGTCCTCGCTCGCCGCCGAACAGCCCGCCGGCACGCTGCCCGCCGCACAGGAGGGCGAACCGGAATTCCCCGTCGTCGGCGACGACCGGGCCGCCGCATTCTTCGACCTCGACAACACCGTCATGCAGGGCGCCGCGATCTTCCACTTCGGCCGCGGCCTCTACAAGCGGAAGTTCTTCGAGCGCCGCGAGCTCACCCGGTTCGCCTGGCAGCAGGCCTGGTTCAGACTGGCCGGCGTCGAGGACCCCGAACACATGCAGGACGCCCGCGACAGCGCCCTGTCCATCGTCAAGGGCCATCGCGTCTCCGAGCTCATGTCGATCGGCGAGGAGATCTACGACGAGTACATGGCCGACCGCATCTGGCCCGGCACCCGCGCCCTCGCCCAGGCCCACCTCGACGCCGGCCAGAAGGTCTGGCTGGTCACCGCCGCCCCGGTGGAGACCGCCACGATCATCGCCCGCCGGCTCGGCCTGACCGGGGCGCTGGGCACCGTCGCCGAATCGGTCGACGGCGTCTACACCGGACGCCTGGTCGGCGAACCGCTGCACGGCCCCGCGAAAGCGGAGGCGGTACGCGCGCTGGCCGCGGCGGAGGGGCTGGACCTCGCCCGCTGCGCGGCGTACAGCGACTCGCACAACGACATCCCGATGCTGTCCCTGGTCGGACACCCGTACGCGATCAACCCGGACACCAAGCTCCGCAAGCACGCGCGCGCCCTGGACTGGCGGCTGCGCGACTACCGGACCGGCCGCAAGGCCGCAAAGGTCGGCATCCCGGCCGCGGCCGGCGTGGGCGCCCTCGCCGGCGGCACAGCGGCGGCCGTCGCCCTGCACCGCCGCCGCCGCTGACCGTCCCGCCGCATCGCCCCCGCTGACCGTCCCGCCGCATCGCCCCCGCCGCCGGCCCGGGCGCGCCCCCGGCGGGCCGGGCCACGCCCGGCCCGCGCAGCCGATCGGGACCCCTTACCCACCCATCGCTCCGGCCAGTCGGGTTACCCGCACTCGACCACAACCTGTCGCGGCTCCCGGCAGATCTCGAAGTAATTCGATCAACAACCGGTCACGATGTGCCACTCGATGCGTCGCATTGTCGCTACCTAAGCGACGTAACCGGTGATTTCTGCAACTGGGTGTAGCACTGCCTGTACGAAGCGTTATTCTCCTCAGACGCATTCCGGAACCCACCACTCACTACGACGAGTGACGGATCCGCACTGCACGTGATGGAAGCTCTGCCTCTGGGAGTCCCGTGTACCCACACGTCGGGGTTGACGCCTCGGGCCTGGCTACGCTGCGCGCAACGGTCGCCGACCGCTTGCGCGGCTTCGTCCCCACCGCGTACGCCGTACCCGCCTTTGCCACCCCTGCACCTGCCGGCCCCTGCTACGCCCTGGCCGAACGCGGCGCGGCGGTCGGAAGACGCAGCAACCGCGGCGCAACGACCACGTCCACCGTTCGTCGGCCGACCGCCGACAGCGACAGCGCGCGCATGATGGATCTCGTCGAGCGCGCACAGGCCGGTGAGGCTGACGCCTTCGGCCGCCTCTATGACCAGTACAGCGACACCGTGTACCGCTACATCTACTACCGGGTGGGCGGCAAGGCGACAGCGGAGGACCTCACGAGTGAGACCTTCCTGCGCGCCCTGCGGCGCATCTCCACCTTCACCTGGCAGGGCCGCGACTTCGGCGCCTGGCTGGTCACCATCGCCCGCAACCTGGTCGCCGACCACTTCAAATCCAGTCGTTTCCGACTGGAAGTGACCACCGGTGAGATGCTCGACGCCAACGAGGTCGAGCGCAGCCCCGAGGACTCCGTCCTGGAGTCCCTCTCCAACGCCGCACTGCTGCAAGCCGTGCGCCGACTCAACCCCCAGCAGCAGGAGTGCGTGACCCTGCGCTTCCTGCAGGGCCTCTCGGTCGCCGAGACCGCCCGGGTGATGGGCAAGAACGAGGGCGCGATCAAGACCCTGCAGTACCGCGCCGTCCGCACCCTCGCCCGGCTCCTCCCGGACGATGCCCGCTGACCCCAACCGAGCCGAATCACTCTCGGCGACAGGGCCATCACGCACTGGTCCGATCATCTTTCGTGCGTAACCCAAGTGCCGCACCAGTCGTTGTGCCGGTTGAAGGCTCCCTGTCGTCACCCCATGTCCGCTGACACTCACTCCATCGTGTGGAAGCGCTCAAGGGGTGCAACCTTCCGGACCCAAGGGGAGTCGACCGTCATGACGAGAGGAGGTGCCGCCAGTGATCGCAAACGTTTCGGCACACCGGCGGGCGAACGCCTTCGCCCAGGCCCTGGAGGAGCAGTCGCTCCACGGTGCGGCGGCCGTACAGCCCGAGGACCCGGCCGGACAGGCCGACCCCGGACCGCTGTTGGCCCTGGCGAACGGCCTCGGTGAGCTACCGAAGCCGGAGTTGGATCCCGAGGTCAAAGTGGTGCAGCGAGCCCAGCTCGTCGCCGCCATGGAGGCCATGTTCGCCGAGGGCGGCGCAGCCGCGGACCCTACGGTGCCCGAACAACGGGGCAAGGGGGCCCACCGGGCCTCGCCACTCCGGAAACTTCGCCCCAGATCCCGCTGGACGAAGGGCCTCGCAGCCGGCGGGCTCACCGTCGGTGTGGCCGCGGGAGCGTTCGGCGGAGTGGCCGCTGCCAGTTCCGACGCCCTGCCGGGTGACTCCCTCTACGGGCTGAAGCGCGGCATGGAGGACATCCACCTCGGCCTGGCCGACAGTGACACCGACCGCGGCGAGGTCTACCTGGACCAGGCCTCGACCCGGCTCAGCGAAGCCCGCAGGCTGATGGAGCGCGCCCGCTCCGGCGACCTCGACCACGAACAGCTCGGCGAGGTCAGGCGCACGCTCAACGGCATGACCCACGACGCCGGCGAGGGCCACCGCCTGCTCCACGCCGCCTACGCACGGGACGGCGCGATCGGCCCCATCCAGACCCTGGACTCCTTCTCCCGCGCCCACCGCGACAGCTGGAACAACCTCCGCGACCGCCTCCCCGTCCAGCTGACCGACATCGGCGACCAGGTGAGCTCGGTCTTCGCGGCCATAGACGAAGAGGTCCAACCGCTGCAGTCGCTACTCCCCCGCGCCCCGGAAACGAGCGACGGCTCCGCGAGGCCCGGCACCACCGGCCCCGGCATGGCCCCGTCCTCCCGCCCGCACACCCCGTCACCGTCATCCCCGTCGGGCACGCACGACAGCGGTACGGCCACCAGCTCCTCGCCCCGTCCGTCGGGCTCGGGCAGCACCCCGGCGGAAGGCCTCATCGGCGGCGCCACGGACGACCTCCTCGACCCGCCGTCGCCCGGCACCACCACACCGGCACAGAACACCCCGACCACGACCCCGTCCCCGGACATCACCCTGCCGCCCCTGATCCCGGGCCTGATCGGCGGCCTGGGAATCGACGCGGAGGACGACAAAACCTGACACCCGGCCGGACGGGCCACCCCAAGCCCGTCCGGCCACCCCAAGCCAGTTGGGGGTCCCCCCGGACGGCGTCTGGGGGAGATTGAGGACAAGCCCCCGCCCCGGCAACGGGCAACGGGCAACGGGCAACGGGCAACGTCAGAAGAACACCGACCGCCTCTGCACCAGCAACTCGTACAACGTGTGCTGAATCCGCTCCCGCACCTGATCCGTCAGGTTGAACATCAGCATCGGATCCTCCGCCGCCTCCACCGGATACCCCTGCGTGGGAATCGGCTCACCGAACTGGATCGTCCACTTCGTCGGCAACGGCAGCGCCCCCAACGGCCCCAGCCACGGAAACGTCGGCGTGATCGGGAAGTACGGGATCCCCAGCAGCCGCGCCAGCGTCTTCGCGTTGCCGATCATCGGGTAGATCTCCTCCGCCCCCACGATCGAGCACGGCACGATCGGCACCCCGGCCCGCAGCGCCGTCGACACGAAGCCGCCCCGCCCGAAGCGCTGCAACTTGTACCGCTCGCCGAACGGCTTGCCGATGCCCTTGAAGCCCTCCGGCATCACCCCGACGACCTCGCCCTGCCGCAGCAGCCGCTCCGCGTCCTCCGCACAGGCCAGCGTGTGCCCGGCCTTACGGGCCAGCTCGTTCACAACCGGCAGCATGAAGACCAGATCCGCCGCGAGCAGCCGCAGATGCCGCCCCGCCGGATGGTTGTCGTGCACCGCGACCTGCAGCATCAGCCCGTCCAGCGGCAGCGTCCCCGAGTGGTTGGACACGATGAGCGCCCCGCCGTCCGACGGGATGTTCTCGATGCCCTTCACCTCGACCCGGAAGTACTTCTCGTACACCGGCCGCAGCATCGACATCAGGACCTGGTCGGTGAGCTCCTCGTCGTAACCGAACTCGTCGACCTCGTAGTCGCCCGTGACCCGCCGCCGCAGGAACGCGAGCCCGCCCGCGATCCGCCGGTCCCAGCCGCCCCCCGCAGCCCCGGCAGCCCCCGCGCCCTCCGGGGCCACCACGGCCTCCTGGGGCTCCTCCGGCGGCGGCGCCGCACCCGGCTGCCCGGGCAGGGCGCTGACGGACCGTGTGCCGCGTGCCGAGGACCGCCGGCGCGCGGCGCGCGGCACACCCCCCGACCGCGAACGGTCGTCGTCGAACGGAATGACCTTGGCATCCGCCATCGTGGGTGCGCTCCTCTACCTGACGCTCGGAGTCGGGTGTGTGTCGCCGCCTGCGCCGCCCCCGGCGAACGGCATCGCGGCCAGCCTGTCGACGGCCCGGCCCACCGCCGCGGGCGGCAGCAGCCCCGGCCCCCGGCTGCGCGCGAACTCCGCGAACGTCTCCGCCGTGGAGAACCGCGGCCGGAAGCCCAGCGTCTCGCGCATCTGGACCGTGGAGACCACCCTGCCATGGGTGAGCAGCCGGATCTGCTCCGGCGAGAAGTCCGTCATGCCGACGGTACGCAGCGCCTGCCCGACCCAGGTGACCGCGGGCAGCAGCAGCGGCATCGTCGGCCGCCCCAGCCGCCGCGAGCACTGCGAGAGCAGCAGCACCCCGTCCCCGGCGATGTTGAACGTCCCGCTGTTCAGCGTCCCGCGCCGTGCTTCGCCCGCGGCGATGCCGAGGACGTCGACGACATCGTCCTCGTGGACGAACTGGAGCCTGGGGTCGTACCCGAACACCGTCGGCAGCACCGGCAGCGACAGATAGTCGGCGAGCTGCGAGTCCGGGTCGGGGCCCAGGATGTTGGCGAACCTCAGCACGCACACGGCCACGTCCGGTCTGCGGCGCGCGAAGCCCCGTACGTAGCCCTCGACCTCCACCGCGTCCTTCGCGAAGCCCCCGCTGGGCAGCGACTTGGGCGGGGTCGTCTCGTGGAAGACCGCCGGATCGCGGGGCGCCGAACCGTACACACTCGTACTGGACTTCACCACCAGCCGCCGGACGGACGGCGACTTCTGGCAGGCGCCGAGCAACTGCATGGTGCCGATGACGTTGGTCTCCTTGACCGCGGTACGCCCCTGCGCCCCGAGCGCCTTGCCGCTGACGTCCAGGTGCACGACGGTGTCGACCGTGTGCTCGGCGAGGACGCGGGCGATGGCGGGCTGGCGGATGTCCGCGCGGACGAACTCGGCGTCCCCCAACTGGTGCCCGGGCGCGACCGCGTCGACCGCGATCACCCGGTCCACGTCCGGCTCCCGCTGGATGCGCCGCACGAACCGCCCGCCCAGCTGCCGGGCCGCTCCCGTGACGAGCACGACCTTCCCCAAGATCAGCGCCTTCCGTCGGTCCCCTGTGAAGTGAGTGGAAGTGAATAGAGGTGAGTGGAGGTGAGTGAAAGGGGCGCCCGCGAAGAGGCACTCCCCCGGTCGTCACCGTAGCGGGTGGATGTTGCGCTGTGATGCCCGCGCGGCGCCCTTCTCCCGCGTCTTGGCCCGAATGTGCGCACCGGCCCGCCCATCCAGCCGCGTACCGGCCCCGCACAGCACCGCAGCCCTCCCGCCTGATCGGCGGAAGGGCTGCGGATTTCACGAACTGCGTTCGCTTACTTCTTGTTGCGACGCTGAACGCGCGTGCGCTTGAGCAGCTTGCGGTGCTTCTTCTTGGCCATCCGCTTACGCCGCTTCTTGATAACAGAGCCCACGACTACCCTCGCTCACTTCTTCTTCACTGGTGCGGGGCGTCTGGGCCCACACGACCTACGTCGGCCTAGCCTACCCGCCACCGCGTGAGGTACGTAATCCGAGGGGAATGTCAGGCCGTCCCCACCCCCACGAAGGACTCGCGGAGATACTCGTGAACCGCTTGCTCCGGCACCCGGAAGGACCTTCCCACCCGGATCGCCGGCAGATGACCACTGTGCACCAAGCGGTACACGGTCATCTTCGACACTCGCATGACCGAGGCGACTTCCGCCACGGTCAGAAACTTGACCTCGTTGAGAGGCCTCTCGCTGTCAGCAGCCATGACCCACCTGTACCTTCCGCACGAGACGCGCACCGGCTACCCCTCCGGTGACTCTTCGTCGTTGTGCGCTCACTCCACAGATTAGGGGCGGGTGATGCGAGTGGGGAAGAGGTGAGACGATCGGCCGCCTACTGTGACAGACACGCCCGATTGAGTACATAGCGCGTCAGCGGCAGGTAGTACGCGGACCGCACGGCGTCATCGAGCGGTACGGCCACCGCCACCCGGCCCTCCGCCTCCCCGACGAACAGCGCCGGATCGTCCGTATCGGCAAGGCCGATCGCCTCGATGCCCAGCTGACCTGCCCCGCAGACCCAGCCGTGGTCCCCCACGACCAGTTCCGGCAGCGGCCCCCGCGCATCCGCCGCGGCCTCCAGCGCCACCCTCAGCGGCAGCGGCGAGTGGGTGTGCGCGCCGGTGCCACCACCGGGCGCCCGCACGCCGGGTTCGCGCACCAACGCGACTCCCCGTACGTAGTCGAGGTGGTACGTGCGTACGCCGAACCGGGTCGTTATGTCGATACGTCGCCCCTGCGCGGGGGTGAGTACGGTGCACCCGACCGCCGACAAGGCGTCTGCCAGCGCTGCGTAGAAACCGATCAGACGGTGCGGATGACCCGTCCCGAACAGCACCGGCGCCCGCCGGACCGCCGCTTGCGACAACCGCACGGCAAACGCGTCCAGCCCCGCCATCGTCCGCTCCGGATCGATCACATCGGGACCCGAGACATGCGCGGGATCGTCCGAGACCCCGCACTTGTCGGCCATGAGCCGCAGCAGGTCCCGCTCCCCCCAGTCCCGCCCCGGATCGAGCCCCAGCGTCACCCGCGGATCCCTGGCCGCGAACAGCCGATAGCTCCGCAGACTCACCTCCCGCGACGTGGCCACGGGCCCGGCCAGCCGGGCCGCCAGCAGATGCGCGCGCAGCGCTCCGGTGCTCAACACCCTGCCGATGCTCCCCCACCGCCGGCGCCCGGGGGCCAAAACCCGGATTACGCCCCACAGTTGGCGTAACACCTTCGCGAACCGGGGCCCTCAGGTCAGCAGCCCCCGCAGCGGAAACACCGCACGCCTGGTCGCGAGCACCGCCTGATCCAGCCGGTCCGCGGGGTCGTAACCGTCCTCCCACGCCTTCCACGCCGGGGTCCGCCCGTCCGTCATCCGGGCCGGACCGAGCTGCCGCGTCCGCGCGTACACCTCGTCCCGCCACGACGAAGGGATCACCGACTCCGGGTCCACCGGCGCATGCGCGGCGATACCCACCAGATGCGTCCACGATCGCGGCACCACATCCACCACCGCGTAACCGCCCCCGCCGAGCGCCACCCAGCGCCCGCCCTCCGCGTACTCGTGCGCCAGGTCGTGGCAGGCCGCCATCACGGACCGCTGCGCGTCCAGCGACACCGCCAGATGGGCCAGCGGGTCCTCGAAGTGCGTATCGGCCCCGTGCTGCGTCACCAGCACCTGCGGCCGGAAGTCCGCCAGCAGCTCCGGCACCACCGCGTGGAACGCCCGCAGCCACCCGGCGTCCCCCGTACCCGCCGGCAGCGCCACATTGACCGCACCGCCCTCAGCCGCACCGCCACCGGTCTCCTCCGGCCACCCGGTCTGCGGGAAGAGCGTGCGCGGGTGCTCGTGCAGCGAGATCGTCAGCACCCGCGGGTCCTCCCAGAACGCCGTCTGCACCCCGTCGCCGTGGTGCACGTCCACATCGACGTACGCGACCCGCTCCACCCCCAGTTCCAGCAGCCGCGCGATGGCGAGCGCCGGATCGTTGTAGATGCAGAAACCCGCCGCCGCGCCCGGCATGGCGTGATGGAGCCCCCCGGAGAAGTTCACGGCGTGCCCGGTCTCGCCCCGCCAGACGGCCTCGGCCGCCGCCACCGACTGCCCGGCGATCAGCGCCGAGACCTCGTGCATCCCCGCGAACGCCGGATCGTCCGTGGTCCCGATCCCGTAACTCTGGTCCGCCGCCCGCGGATCGGCGGACGCCGCGCGCACGGCCGCCACATAGTCCGACCGGTGCACCAGCCGCAGCGTCGAGTCGCCGGCCGCCTTGGCCGCCACCACGTCCACCGCCCGGTCCAGGCCGAACGCCCGCACCAGACCCATCGTCAGGGCGAGCCTGACCGGGTCCATGGGATGACTGTCCCCGAAGTCGTATCCCGTTACTGCGTCATCCCACATCAACTGTGCGCGGCCGCTCATGCCCGCCACCGTATCGGGCAGGCTCCGCGCCGAACGACTTGGCGTACACCAGCGTCGCGAGCACCAGCACCATCGGCACGAGCATCGCACCCCGGTAGCTCCACGCGTCCCCGAGCGCCCCCACGAGCGGCGAGCCGACGAGGAATCCCACGTAGTTGAAGATGTTCAGCCGCGCGATCGCGGTATCGCTCGCCCCTGGGAACATCCGCCCGGCCGCCGCGAAGGTCTGCGGCACGATCACACAGAGCCCGAGCCCCAGCATGGTGAACCCGAGCATCCCCACCCAGGCCCCGCCCGCGACGGCCACCACCCCGAACCCGGCCGCGGCCAGCACACTCCCCGCCCGCACCACGGCCACCGCACCGAACCGCCGCACCCCGAAGTCCCCGACGGCCCGCCCCAGCAGCGTCGTCACCATGTAGACGTTGTACGGGACGGTCGACAGCTGCTCCGAGCTCCCCAGCACGTCCTGCAGGTACTTCGCGCTCCAGTTGGAGACCGTCGAATCCCCGATGTACGCGAAGCACATCACCAGACACAGCGGCATCAGCAGCTTGAACGAGACCGACCCGGCCTTCCCCCGCGCCGCCTGCTGCTCCTCCTCTTCCTGCTTCCCCTCGACGTACCACCGGCTCCCGAGGAACGCGACGGGCAGCAGCACCACGACCACCGGAAGGTACGAGGCCAGCAGCGACAGATCCCAGTGCGCCCCGGCCCACGCCATGGACGCCCCGGCGATCCCGCCCAGGCTGTACGCGGCGTGGAAGCCGAGCATGATGGAGCGCCCGTACGCCCGCTGCAGGCTCACCCCCATCATGTTCATGGAGGCGTCCAGCGCACCCACGGACAGCCCGAACACACCGAGCGCCAGTGCCGCTTCCCACACGTGGCTGCCGGCCCCGACTCCGAGCAGCGCCAGCAGCACGAGCGGCTGTGCCCACCGCAGGACCACCCTCGGCCGGACCCGCGCGACCACCTTCTCGGTGACCACGCTGCCCACACCGGCCAGGATCGGCACGGCGGCGAGGAACACGGGCAGCAGGCCGTCGGATATCCCGTACCGGTCCTGAATGGCGGGTATCCGGGTCACGAGAAGAGCGAAGGTGACGCCCTGGACGAAGAAGCTCAACGCAAGGGAGGCTCTGCCGTGCCGCAAACGTGCATCTGTCATGGGCGCGAGCGTAGGGCCAGTCTCTACTCATGGGTAGAGACGTCAGGCAAGCAATTCCCGCAGCTGACCCATGTCGGAGAAGTGCCCGTTCACCCCGGCCAGCCGGTCCGCCGGCATCATCGACGTGAACCCGTAGACGTCCATGCCCGCGGCCTTGGCCGCCTCGACTCCGAGCGGGCTGTCCTCGATGACGACACACCGCTCGGGGGCGACACCCATCCGGTCGGCGGCGAGCAGGAACAGATCGGGCGACGGCTTGCCCCGGCCCACGTCCTCGGCCGAGAAGATCCACTCCTCCTCGAACCACTGGTCGAGGCCCGTGGCGCGATGACTGACCCGGATCCGTTCGTGGCTGCTGGAGGAGGCGACGCAGTACGGGATCCCGTCGGCGACCAGCTCCCCCAGCACGTCCTCCACCCCGGGAACGGGTGTCAGGTCCTGCTGGAACGCGGCGAAGATCCGTTCGTGGAGCGTGTCGTTGAAGTCCGCGGGCAGCTTCTCGCCTCCCCGCTCCTCGACGAGGTCGTGCACCCGGTGCACGGCCGATCCCATGTAGTCGCGGAGGGACTCCTCGTACGAGGTGGGGTGTCCGAGCTCGGTGAGGTAGCCGGCCAGGATGGTGTTGGCGATCGGCTCGCTGTCCACGAGCACACCGTCGTTGTCGAAGATGACCAGTTCGTAGCGCATGTCACGACCTTAAACGGTCGGAACGCAGAAAAGCCCCGTGCCACAAGGGCACGGGGCTTAACTATCAAAAGGAGTTCGGCGGCGTCCTACTCTCCCACAGGGTCCCCCCTGCAGTACCATCGGCGCTGAAAGGCTTAGCTTCCGGGTTCGGAATGTAACCGGGCGTTT